>JAJPKB010000144.1 GCA_021323915.1 Chloroflexota bacterium
AGTCCGGTCGCCACGGCGCGACGAGCCGGTGGGTCGTTGGCGATCGCGGAGAGCGTCGCCAGCGCGCCGAGCGCTCCCACCGCCAGGATGATGCGCTCGGCGCCGTCGAGGTACGGTGCGCCGAGCAAACCCGGGCCGGCCGGCGCGGCGAGGACGGCGAGCCCCACTTCGGCGAGGACGACCGCCGCGACGACGCGTGCCGCGCCGAGGCGCGGCACGGCGACGAGGAGCAGCGCCCCGAGGAGCGGTAGGCCGATCGTGAGCGCTGAGGTCACGATACCCCGTTCCCATCGGCGGTGGGCGCGCTTCGATCCGTGGGACGCTGCTCCTCGAGCGCCCGCAGCCGCGTCAGGACGAGCGCCAGCGCGACCTGGACCACGGCCAGCATGAACAGGTCGAGGCGGCCGGTGGGTTGGCCGATCTCCTGGACCGCGAGGCTCCCCGCCGCGGCCAGGAGGAGCAATCCCCCGGCGATTCGCGGCGAGCGCCCGACGAGGCAGTTGAGCAGCCCGGTGAACAGCAGCACGTCGACCGCCGGGTCGACGCTGCTTCCGAAGATCGGTCGCGTCATCGCGAGAGCCAGGGCGCCGACCATCGCCACCGCGGTGACGCTCAGCTCGAACCACCGCGGCCGAAGCTCGACGATCGACCAGCGAAGCGGACTGAGATGAAAGGTAGGCGACGCTTCGGACGGGAACGTGAGCAAAACGCCGACGACGCCGACGGCGACCGCGATCGACACCAGCGACGGCAGCAACCCGACCGTCGATAGCAGCACGAGCGTCAGGCCAAGATACGACGAGCCGAGCGCGATGAGCACTCCCCTCCAGCCGTCGAGCGACCCCATCAGGACGACGCCAACCACGATCAGCGCGCCCGCGACGTAAAGCACCGTCGACTACCTCACAAACGCGAAAATCGCGATCACGATCACGATGAAAGCGGCCGCGACGTTGTACCGTCCTTCGACGATGCGCACGAATCCGGCGAGACCATCCGCCAGCCGCTCGAAGGCGTCCCAGGCAAGCTCCTGGATGGTTCGGCTGACGTCGCGATGGGGCGGCGCGACACGTGACTTCGCGACGACCGGCACGACCAGAACCGGCGCCAGCGCCGCGACGAGCGCCAGGACGGTCGCCGCCGCGGACGGGGGTCGAAAGGCGAGGCCGGGCAGGAATGCGAGCGGAAAGAGCGCCGGCATCAGCAGCCGCGAGGGTACGAGGCCGGCCAGCGCGGTGAGCGCGAGTAGCGCCGGGGCCAGCGCGCTGTTCGGCCGTTCTCCCTCGATCGCGAGCGTCTGATTGGCAAAGACGGCCAGGTCGAGGAGAAGCGCGGCCAGGACGATCGCGATGGCCAGCGGCCAGCTGCCGGCCGCGAGGGCCGTCGCTACCAGGAGCCAGCGCCCCACGAATCCCGGCAGGGGCGGAAATCCCACGGTCGACGCCCACCCCAGGCGAATCAGCCACACCCGATCGGCAAGCTGGGCGGCGGTCCGCGCCAGGACCCCGCAGGCGGCAAGGAAAAGCGCGACGCTCACCGCGGATTCGGTTCCGATCGCGAGCCCGACGAAGGCGAGTCCGAGCTCGCCCCGGCCGACGGATTGGACCTGCTCAGTCAGGCTTCGCGCGGTGAAGGCGGAGTGGGCGGCGTCGCCGACGCCCCAGAGGCCGACGACAGCCAGCAGGGCGGTGAGGGCGATCAGGCCGCCGGTCCCCCCGACCTGGAGCGCGCGGGCGGCAAGGTAGAATCCCGCCAGCGGCAGGGCGGCGTTGACGACGAGGCCGCCGGACCCGGATTCCGCGGCGCCCCGGGTCCAGCCGTTGAGCGGAGTGAGGCCGGCGCTCGCCGCCCCGACGAGCGCGATGCTCAGCGCCGCCCAGTGAACGACGTTCGGGGGCGCGGTCAGGGCGATCGGGGAACCGCCGCCGGCCGAGGCGATCGCCGCGCCGCTCACCACCAGCACCGGCGCGCCGCAGAACGCCAGCGACAAAAGCGGGGTCGCGGCGGCGAGGTCGCGGACGGCGATCGCCTCGACGGCGCCGAGCAGCACGACCGCGACCCAGAGGACGGTGAAGGCGGCGACGCCCGCGCAGAGAAAAAGGGCGGTGACGCAGGCCAGGGTCAGGAGCAGCGCCGGACGCGCGACTGCCGGTCGACCGCGCCCATCTCCGGCGGCGTAAGCGATTCCCGTCAGCAACGCGGTGACGATGCAGCTGCTGGTCAGAAGGTCGACCCGAACGTCGAGCGTCTGGGCGGCCGGGCCGTTCGCGCTCACCAGTCTGACCGTCCAGGCGCCCACCCGCGCGGAGATCCAGAAGCGCGCGGCCATGCCCAAGGCCACGGCGGTCGCGACAAGCGCCACCTGCCGCGGCAAGCTCGTTCCGACGCCGACCGCCGGGAGGGCGACGACAGTCAAGAAACCGAGGAGCAGCGCGAGCGCGGGAGCCAGCACGACCGCGCTCCAGAGGGTCGTCGCGTGCATGAGCCGCAGTATAGCACGTGCGCCCGGCGCTGGATACCGCACGGGCCGGCGACGGGATTGACGCACAATCGTCGATAGGCAGGCGGCCAGGCGAATCCCATACGAATCCACGTCATACCTCCGGCGGTGCGGGGCGGATTGCCCGTTCCCCGGCCGCTTGATTGCCAGCCGCCCATCGTGGTATAGTCGAATCGTTCTCTCTGGCTGAAGGGGCGCAACTGA
>JAJPKB010000615.1 GCA_021323915.1 Chloroflexota bacterium
GCTGGCCACGACTTAAGTCGGAAAACTCGACAGTTAGCATGATCGCTTGAAACGGTCTGGCGGACAAGCTACGCATTTCCGCGAGTCGCCTCTCCCCCTCTCCATCGGACGATGGAGAGGGGGAGAGGCTCTAGCTCCGCCGCCGGCGGATCTCCTGAATCTTCTCCCAGGGAACCACACCCGAAAGCTCGGCCCATTCGGCGTGCTGCCGGGCGAGCTTTTGGGCCACCTCCCGGTAGTGATCGCTCAGATCGTTCAATTCGGTGCGGTCGTTGGTCATGTCGTAAAGCTCCCAGGGCCCCGGGTGCTTCGAGACGAGCTTCCATTGACCTTGACGCACCGCGCGGTTGCCTTCGTGCTCCCAGTAGATGGTCGTCTGGCGAGTCCAGCCGTCAGCCCGGAAGGCCGGCAGCAAGCTCTCACCCCGGAGGGGAATGATCGGGCGCCCCTGGTAGGTTCCCGGATATTTTACGCCGGCCGCATCCAGCAGGGTGGGCATGATGTCAACGAAGTGGCACGGCTCGTGGACGAGCCGTCCGGATTGAATCACCGCCGGCCAGTGGACGATCATCGGCGTGCCGATGCCTCCTTCGTGAACCCAGTGCTTGTAAAGACGGAACGGGGTATTGCTCGCGTTCGCCCAGGGGAGGTCGTAGCTCATATAGGTATCGTCCGGCCCGGGCTCCCGACCCGGTACGTTGCCGATCTTCATCGGTCGACCATCACGTGTGACCCGCTTCGCCGAGCGATTGCGGCGTGTGCCATCTTCGGCGAGGAACTCGGCACAGCCGCCGTTGTCGGACAGGAAAATGACCAGCGTGTTGTCGGCGATGCCCTGTCGCTCTAATTCCGCCATGATCCGGCCGACCCCTTGGTCGAGACGGTCGATCTGAGCGGCGTAGACCGCCATCCGGAGATCTTCCCAGTCCTTCAGTGACACGTCAGACCAGGGCGGCGCCTGCTCGTCACGCGGAGTAATCTCCCACTTCGTGTCGATGATGCCCATGCCCTTCAGGCTCTCGTGGCGCGCCGTGCGGACGGCATCCCAGCCCTGGCGATATTTGCCAACGTAGCGGGCGATGTCCTCGGGCAGAGCGTGAAGCGGCCAGTGAGGCGCAGTAAAAGCAGTATAGAGAAAGAATGGTCGGACTTCACCCTGATGCGCGCGGATCATCTGCACCGCTTCGTCGGCGATCGCGTCGGTGTAGTAGAAATCATCCGTCTCGATCGCGATTGGCTCATTATCCCGCATCAGAGTGTGCGGATCGAAGTAGCTACCGGCCCCGGCCAGTGTTCCGAAGTACCGCTCGAAGCCGCGATCGAGCGGGCGCGGCCGGCGCGGGTGACCGAGATTCCAGGACTCCGGTTCCGTATCATACTGACCGCCGACGTGCCATTTGCCGGACATGTAGGTCCGGTACCCACCTTCGCGCAGCGCCTCGGCCAGGGTGACGCAGCGATCGTTCAAGAATCCCTGGTACGAGGCGATGCCAAGGTCGTCGACCATATGACCGACGCCCGCCTCGTGGGGATAAATGCCGGTGAGCAGCGCCGCCCGGCTCGGGCAGCAGCGGGCGCAGTTGTACGCCTGGGTGAAGCGTGCCCCATTTTGGGCGAGTCGATCCAGATTCGGCGTCTGGATCTCCGAGCCAAAGCAGCCAAGATCCGAGAAACCCATATCATCGGCGAGGATCAAGACGACGTTGGGGCGCGAGCGCGGGGTGACATCGAGGGTTGGGCTTTGAGAATCGGCCATGGAGTCTCCCTTCCAATGACATTTCGCCTAGTTTAGCGCATCAGAATAAGCTAAAGCGAGAGGCAATCGAGTAGATCAGCGAAACACTTCGGCCGCTCTTCCTACACGGCAAGGGCTGGGTCAGCCAGACCACCGTCGCAGGATCACGATCTGGTCAGACAACCGCTAGTCCGACGTCCGGACGGGAGAGCGGCTAGCCGCCATCTCATCCGAGCGTTGGCCAGCGATTAGTGCGCAGTTGCAGCCATTCCCCACGGACCACGGGGTCCAGACCAACTGAATCCGTTCGGTCCACCCGCGATGACGGCCATCGCCGTCGTGCTTTTGTTGAGCGTGACCACCACGACCTGATCGCCCTTCTGGGGCTTGGTCGAAGCAGTCGGCGTCGCCGTGCCGGCCGAGGTCGGCCTGCCATGGATCAGCGTCGAGCTATCCAGGGGGAAGGTCTTGGTCGTCCCATCATTCACGGCCAGGGTCAGACTCGTCGCGCTTGCCGCGGATACCGTGCCGGGCGTCACGTCGATCGTCAGGGGTTGGCCGTTCTGATCTTTGAGATTGATCTGCGCGCCCGCGAAGTGACTGAAGCGCTGATCGGCGGGAATGCTCGTCAACCCCTGCAGCTCGGGCGGCAAGGCGAAGCCCGACCCGTGGCCCCAGGGGCCGCCATGCCAGGCGCCGGACCAGGGTCCGCTTCCCATTACCCCACTCGCGCCTAGCGTACTGGCTAGGGCAATACCGGCCGGCCGAACCACGATCAGACCCAGGGCCGCGACTAAAGCAATTGACGTCGCCAAGACTGCAATCGGAAACCACAACCATTTCATCGAAACCATCCTCCAGATCTCCACCGAAATTCCCACTCCCTCCGGGAGCAGGTTAGGGGGAGGGCGGCCTATCCATTTCGGTTGGCCATCACCTCGACCTGCCATTACAATACGAGTGGATGGTCACGATCTCGCGGCGGCTTTGTCACTAACCGGTGAACGTTTGGTGGCTTCACCCCCGGCCGCTCCTCATCTGACACTGGAGAAGGAAGTGACACGACGATCTGCGGCCTGATCACCCCTCTCCAGCTCGACGCTGGAGAGGGGCCGGGGGTGAGGCCAGCGCGAGTTCACCAAATCGTGACCAATCTGCCATCATTTGTCCGTCCGGGGCGGCTATGCTGAAAGGGAAGGAGGAGGGGCCATGGCGACGATCCTGATTGCCGAGGACGAGCGAGACCTGAACAACCTCGTCCGGCGGCATCTTGAAGAGGAGGGGCACCAGGTGCTCCAGGCGTTCGACGGGCTGAGCGCGGCACACGTCGCCCTCCGCGAGCGGCCGGACTTGGTGATCCTGGACTGGATGCTGCCGCGCCTCGACGGTCTGGAGGTCTGCCGGCGGATCCGGCGGGAGAGCATCGTCCCGATCTTGATGCTGACCGCCCGCTCCGAGGAGATCGACCGGGTGCTCGGCCTCGAGGTGGGCGCCGACGATTACCTCACCAAGCCGTTCAGCATTCGCGAGCTCCTCGCCCGGGTGCGGGCACTCCTCCGACGGATCGAGCTGGACCGCGATGGCCAGGCGACGGAGGCGGCTCCGCCGGTGCTGACGCTCGATGCGCTCCGGGTCGATCTGTCGCAGCACGTCGCCAGCGTCGAAGGCACGCTCGTCGACCTCACACCCAAGGAGTTCGATCTCCTCGCCCTGCTCGTGCGCAACCCCGGCCGCGCCTTCTCCCGGGATTACCTGATCGAGAAGGTTTGGGGGTACGACGCGGGCGGCTCGGATCGGACCGTCGATACGCACGTCTTGCGGCTGCGCAAGAAGCTCGGCTCGGTGGGCGACCGGATCGAGACGGTCTGGGGCATTGGCTACCGCTTCGCGAAGACGGGAGACAGCTAATGCCGCTCTTCGGCCGCCTGCGCACGCAGCTCATCCTTTCGCACCTGATCGCGATTGCCTTCACCCTGGTCGCGATGGTGGCAGCGGTCGTATTGATCGCGGGGAGCTGGGTCGCGCGGCAGCAGAGCACGTTCAGTGAGCCGACTCAGCAGGCTCGCCTGGTCGCGGCGGAGATCGGTCCCCTGGTAGCTCGCGGTAATGATTCGACCGATCTGAACGTCGTGCTGCGCCTCCTGGTGAGCGGTGACATTAACGCGCCCGTCGTGCCCTTCTGGACGCCGCCAGCGGCGTCGGCGCGGACCGGCAACGCACTCTCCGACGTCGCCTACGTCGTCGTCGTCGGGCCGGACGGCCAGCCGTTGGCGAGTTCGGATCCCTCAGGTTCCAGCTTCTCGCCCCCCGAGCGCGACCACTGGGATTCCCTGGTTCACGCGGCGCTGGGCGGCAGCCTCGATCCCCATCAACTCGTCTGGATCCAGTCGAGTGGCCAGCCGGCCGCGCTGGGGGCCTACCCGGTCCTCGACGAAAAAGGCCAGCCGATCGCCGTGGTCGTCGTCGCGACGCGGGTCCGGCCGGCCCCGGCCACCGGCTCCGGCTTTTGGCGCAGCCTGGTTGTCTTTGGGGCCGCGTCGGCGGCCCTCCTCGCCGCGGCCTCGCTCTTCGCACTCCTCTCGGCGGGCATCGTCGGGTACTTCCTGTCGCGCCGTTTGGTGAAGCGGCTGGAGCGCTTGGGCCGGGGCGTGGAGGCGCTCGCCGCGGGGGACCTTTCACAGCGGGTCGAAGCCGGGCCGCCCGACGAGGTCGGCCAGCTCGCCCGCCGGTTCAATCTAATGGCCGAGAGATTGGCCACCACCGTCGCCGAACTCGCCTCGGCCAAAGACCACGCCGAAACCGCGCTGCACGCCAAACGTGAGCTTGTCGCCAACGTCTCCCACGAGCTACGCACCCCGCTCGCCCTGATCCGCGGCCACGTCGAGGCTCTCCATCTCCATCGCCGCGACGTCGATCCACGTCTCCAACAAGAGTACCTGGCAATCGTCGCCCGCGAAACCGACAACCTCAGTCGTCTGATCGACGACCTCTTCGCGCTTTCCACCGCCGAGGCTGGTACTCTCTCCTTGGACCTCGAACCGGTCTCGCTGGCCGAGGTTGTCGCTGACGTGTCCGACAGCATCCGACCGCTCGCCCAGCGCGAGCGCCAGATCGCCGTTGTCACCGCCGTTCCGCCGGACCTCCCGGCCGTCCGAGCCGATCGTCGGCGGGTGGTACAGATCCTCGGCAACCTGACCCGAAATGCGCTGCGCCATACGCCCGAAGGCGGACTGATCGCGCTGCAGGTCGAGCGAGAGGATGGGCAGATTATCGTGAGCGTCGAGGACACCGGCGAAGGTATCCCCCCGGACCGACTACCGCGCGTCTTCGAGCGCTTTTATCGCGGCGACGACGCCCGCGACCGGGCGAGCGGCGGGATGGGTCTGGGTCTGGCGATCGTGCGCGAGCTGGTCGAAGCGATGGGGGGAGAGGTCGCGGTCGAAAGCGTCGTTGGCCAGGGAAGCCGATTCTCCTTTCGCCTCCCGATCGCTGGCGAGAACGACCTCTTGGAACGCGTGGGTGTGGCAGGACTCCCGCGCCAGCAGACAGAGCTGGATGCTCAGCAATCCGGTTCCCAGGGGCGTGCGTGAGCGCTCCCAGCCGGTGACGTAGCCCAGGAAGTCGTGGGCTAGCTCCTTGTCGCCACCATGGTGGCCATCACCGGTCGTCTCGAAGCGATGTTGCTCCACGCGGTTCGAGTGGTGATAATGCACGACGATCTCATCTTGATACCAGTCGAATAAGAGCCTGCCCTGAGTAAAGCAAAGGGGTGAGGGTTGCCTGCCAATTTCATCAGCGATGGTCGCCAATCAGGGGAACAACGCCTCCCTTAATACGGCTCAGTTCGTCCGATTGGACCCCGCGCCAGATCGTAAAGTTCGCACCTACCGAAGTCGAGCTAGGTGCGAATCCATGATCAGTCAGTTCTCTGCACTCACCATCTTCCGAGCAATGACCTTGACGAACGCGGAGCTTTGCCCGCCGCGACCTGGTTCGATGCTCTCGATGAATTCGGGCTGAAAGTTAGAGGCAAGGCAGGCACGCGCGTACTCTTCGCTAAAAAAATGGCGAACGTGGCCCTGGTAAACGAACATGTCGGGCTCGATCATCTCACCGAGACCGTAGAGCGGATCACGGATGGACTTGCACATAAAGCAGAGCAACCCGTGCGACTTGAGCACTCGCCAGATGTCGCCGAATAGCCGCCTGGTCACGACGTCGCGAAAGTAGTGGAGGGACAAGTGCACGTAAACCAGATCGAAGGTACCATCGAGAAACGGCAAGAGCGCGGCCAGGTCGACCACCGCCAAGGCCAACCGATCGAGGTTTGCAAATCTGGTCCGACTCCGCGCGACTGCCACCTCCGAGAAATCGATCGCGGTGACGTCGAAGCCGAGCCGCGCGAAAAAGGCGGCATCCCTTCCTCTACCGCATCCCAACTCGAGGACACGGGCCGGCGGCCGCAACCGATTCGCAGCCTCCCGCGCGAACTCATTCGGTACCAGCGAGTCTTCGTTCTCCCGCGCTTCCTGGTAGATCCGGTTCCAATGGCTCTTTTGGTCGAAATCTCTCGAGTTATCCGCCTGGTCCATCCTCGGCGCATCCGCGCTGCGTGCGGATCCCGCGACCGACTGTATCGCAGGGTGATGCTTCCACGACAAGCGAGTATGAAAAATCCCTGCCGGGGCTCCTCGAATGGGGATTTCTTCTTCCACTTTTAGTATAGCATACCCTCCGAGAAACGAATAGTCTCCTCTTTTGCTTGCCGGCATGCTAAGGTAGCTCTGGTATCCTTTGTTTCAGGAGACACCAAGTCGGCCTCGGCCGACGATCCTTCCAGGGGGGACGACGATGCGATTAGTCTTGGTCCGCCACGGCGAATCCGATCATGCCCGGCGGGGCCTGATCGCCGGGGTTTCGGGGTGCACCGGCCTGACGGAACGCGGTATCGCGCAGGCCCAGCAATTGGCCAACCGCCTCGCAAACACTGGCGAATTGAATGCCTGTGTGGCTCTCCTTTCCAGCCCAGTACTGCGGGCGCGTCAGACTGCGGAGATCCTGGCGACCGTTCTCCCGGCCAAGAAGATCGAGACCGACTGCGACCTCTGTGAGCTGCACCCTGGGGAGGCCGACGGGCTTTCTTGGGAGGAGTACCGGTCACGGTACGGCTCATTCGCTCTGCAGGCCTATCCCGATCGGCCTTTCGCACCGGGTGGCGAAAGTTGGTCCGACTTTGTCGGGCGCGTGCCGGCAACCCTTGATCGGCTCGCAGAGCGGTTCGCTGGGCAGACGGTCGTGGCCGTCTCCCACGCCGGCTTCATCGTGGTGTCTTTGCTTGAGCGGCTCCGAATTCCGCCTTCCGGGGAACGAGCCCGCTTGGATCCGGTCCACACGTCGCTGACTGAGTGGTGGGTCTCGGACAAGATTTGGTGCTTGGAGCGGTACAACGACACCTACCACCTGTTCAGTGTGTAGTGGCCAGTGACCAGTGGCCAGGATCCTAGTTACGGGTCACTGGTCACTGGCCACTACACAGAGGGAGAAGGAATTTCCGTGGAGAAGCCCGTGAGGACAACCCTCCCGCACGTGCTCTGGATTGGCGGTTCGACCGACGCCGGCAAGACGTCGGTCGCGCAGTTCCTGGCGGCCAAGCACGGCTGGCAGGAATATCACTACGATCGCTACGACCGGTTCGAGCCGCCCGGCCACTGGGCACGGATCGATTCGGTGCATCACCCGAACATGCATACAGAACGCAGCCGGAGCCGCGACGATTGGTGGGTGAAGACTACACCGGAGGAGATGGCGGCCGGGTGGCTGCGTACCACCCCTGAGCGGTTTCAGCTCACGCTTGAGGACTTACAGGCGCTACCTTCGACACCACCGATCGTGGCAGAAGGCTATGGCTTCTTACCAGACCTGGTGTTGCCGCTGCTTGCCTCAAAGCGACAGGCGGTCTGGCTGGTATCGACCGAGGAGTTCAAGCGAGCATCCTACGAGCGCCGGGGCAAGGGAGGCTTTACCGACACCAGCGATCCCGAGCGGGCGCGCCGCAATCACATTGGTCGCGACCTACTGCTTGCCGCCTACGTGCAAGAACGCGCGCGAGAGCTGGATCTGACGGTGGTAGAAATCGACGGGACGCAGTCGCTCGAGGAGATCGTTCGCCAGGTCGAGGAGCACTTTGCGCCGTACGTCCTCGGCAATTAAACCTTCCCACGTCGATCTGGGACTCTATCACCGAGGAAGCACCCCATTAACCCTCTATTCTTTCATCTCTTTCAGCGCCATGATGCGCAAACGGACGTAGTCGACGATCCAGCTACCGTTCTGGTAGAGGAACGGTCGGATTCGATTCTTGACCGTCGCCATGAGCTTGGCGCGCGATGATTCCGGGAGGTCGCCGAAGAGACGTGACCCGAACCCGTGCAGCCAGTTCTCCATACCATGCTCGCCGTTATCCAGTGGCGTTGGGCGATCGAAGTGGGTGGCGTACACCACGCGGAACCCTTGTCGTTCCAGGAGAGTCGCGTATTCGCCGAGGCTCGGGAAGTACCACGGCGGGAAGTGATCAACCGAGAAGCCTGCCGCCGCGCGCACGGCGTAGACCGCGTTGAGCAGGGTGGCAACATTTCCCTTTCCCCCGAACTCCGCGACGAACCGCCCGCCGGGCTTCAAGGTGCTCCGGACGCACCGAGCGACACCCGCCGCGTCTCCCATCCAGTGGAGCGCCGCGTTCGAGAAGACCGCGTCGAACGCTCCCCCGGGAAACGCGAAGTTCTGCCCGTTGGCCAGGACGAACGTCAAGCATGGGCGTTGAAGCCGAGCTTCGCGTCGTATAGGCCGGGCTGCCAGGAATCGGACGACGCTTTGCTGACACTTCGGTCATTCATCGGACGTTCCTCCAATCGTTGTTCATCGATCATGCGTACTGTAGCCAATCAATCGCGATTCGTCTAAGATATGATCACAATAGGAGGTCCGATGGCCAGCGAACGACCTGAATGGGGCGACGGCCGGCGTTGCGCCGTTGCTCTGACCTTTGACAATTTCGGAGAGTCCTACGATCTCCTCCGCTACGGGCACGCCGGCGGCGCTTCGGCCGACGGCGTCTACGCGCCCCGCCGGGGAATCGAGCGGGTTCTCGACCTGCTCGACCGTCATAAGCTCCCGGCGACGTTCTTTTTGGAAGGCTGGAACGTGAAGAAGTATGCTTCGCTCGCCCGGGAGATCGTCGAACGCGGCCACGAGGTCGCGAGCCACGGCTGGATGCACGAGGCGTGGAGCACGCTCGGGCTGGAGCAGGAGAGCGATCTGATTCGGCGGACGACCGATGCCCTGTCGGAAGTCCTGGGTCGTCCTCCTCGTGGCTGGCGCGCACCCTCGGGACTGACGACGACCTCGACCCTCGCCTTGATTCACGACGCCGGCTACCGCTACGATAGCTCGTTCGGCGACGACGACGTTCCTTACCGGCTCCAGATCAGTGCGGACCGGTCCGAAGAGATCGTCGAGCTCCCCTGGTCGTGGACGCTCGACGACGCGCCCTTCTACGCCCACCCGGGGACGCTCCGCCGGCCCAGCGAGGTCCTTCAGCTCTGGACCGAGGAGTTCGATGCCGCCCTGGCGATGACCGGTTTCTTCATGCTCGTCTGTCATCCGCGCTACAGTGGCCGACCCGCTCGGATCCTCGCCCTAGAGAAACTGATCGACCATATCCAAGCCCAGGACGGCATCTGGTTCGTTCGGTGCGAAGAGATCGCCGAGTTCGCCAGTAAGCTGCCGACTACTCCGCGCTATCCGGCGCCGGCGAAAATGCAATGAGCATGGGATTCATCGAGCCGATCGATTATTTGGAGCGTTGGCGGCAGCTCGTCGAGGCACGGGACGATCAGGGGCGGCGCTTGGATAGCCAGTACGGGCGGAGTGACGAATGGGCCGGCGCAAGGGCCGATCGCTTTCGGCAGCTCGCCGCCCATACCCATGACGACGATCCGTTGCTGGCTCACCTGCGGCCGAGGCTGCGTCCGAACGACGTCGTCCTCGACGTGGGGGCGGGCCCGGGCCGGCACACCATTCCGCTGGCCCAGCAGGTCGCCCGGGTCGTCGCAGTCGAGCCATCGGCCGCGATGCGCGCCCATTTGACCGAAGGGTTGACCCGGGCCGGCGTTGCCAACGTCGAGGTGGTCGCGGCGGGCTGGCCGGCGGCCAGCGTCAAGCCGGCCGATGTCGTGATTTGCTCACACGTCGTCTACGGGGTGGCCGACATCGCCCCCTTTGTGCGCAAGCTCGACGCGGTGACCCGTCGCCACTGCGCCATGGTCTTGCGTTACGGCCAGCGAGAAGCTCAAATCCTGGACCTCTTTGCAAAAGTTTGGGGCGAGAAGCGCTGCCTGGCGCCGACCTGCCTCGACCTGCTCGGCGCACTCGCTCAGGTCGGGATTCTTGCCAATCTTACCGTCGTTCCCTTCACGATTGGCCAGCGCTTCCCCGACCTCGACGCGGCGGTTGCCCAGGTTCACGCCGACCTCTTGAACCCGACTAGCCCGACTGCCGAGCGGATCATCCGCGAAGACCTTGCCGCCCGGCTCGTGCCAATCGACGGCGCGCTCGCCTTCCCGCGCTCTCCGGCTTACGCGGGGCTCCTTTGGTGGGATAAGGGCGATTAGTCCTCTTGCAGTGCATAGGCGATCGCCTGATCCAGGGTCATCGCCTGGCCTTCCCGCCAGGCGGAGGGGTACTTTTCCGGCCAATTCGGGGACTGCTCCACGAAGGTGCGATAACCGGTCCCATAATCGTCCGCGCCGTCGGGTTTGGTGCCCAGCCGGGCGACGACCCCGGCCAGCCGCGTGGCCCGCTCGTCCTTTCCCTCCGCCACCGCCAGGTCGCGGAACCCGGCCAGGGAGGTTCGGACATTGACGATGAAATCGACCTGGCGCGCTCGGGTGAGACTCTCGGCAAGATGAGCGCGAGCCTGGGCGGCGTCGCCCCGGGCGATCGCGAGGTGTCCCAGTGCCTCGTCGAGCAGCGCCCACGCTCTGGGAGGAGCGTGGCTTCGCCTATGTGAGCGCAGTGAGGACCGCTGCCCGAGAATTGATCGAAGCCGTCGAGCAAGACCCGACCGTCCCTCTCTGGTCCAGCTTCTGGATTACCAATGGACTCAGGGCTTCCAGCTCAGTAGCCCGATGAATCTCCAGCAATATCACACGTGGGGCTGACTCTGCTCAGCGTGGATCGCCGCCATCCTTTGTTTCCTTTCCCTGCCTTACGACAAAATATGGCTGGTTCGCGAGATCGCGCTCGAAGCCGGGATACAGCCAGGCGTGGTCATCCTGACCCCGTAACACGAAGAAATACTCCAAGGGATACGCCGAATCGGTGTAGCTCGCCGGGATGGCTGCGTGATAGGAAATGGCGTCGCGCTCCATCGAGGTTTGGCAGTAGGTTTCCGCCTGATTCACATGGCGGTAACGCAGGATAACCTGAGCGGGCTCGACGCCCTGGTCGGAGGGCCGGACCGTCAGAGAGATTGCCAGCGGCTCACCCGGATGGAACGACCGGGGTGGCTCGTGCCGGTAGCCAACCGCCGGCGGCTCAAAGATCAGCTCCTCGATCGGTTTTTCGAGAACAGTCTTACCGCCTTCCTTAGTAGTGCGTGGCGAGTCTGCCAGCTTCGCCAGTTCGCCTTCGAGGTCTCGGAGGTCGTCGTCGATCGCCGCCAGGCGGTCCGCCCAATGGCCCCGCAGCCACGGCTCGCCGCCGACCGTGATGTCCTTGACGTAAACGCCGACCGTCTGCTCGACGATCTCGACCCAGTGAGCGCGGGCAGTGCGATAGGCCGTGGCCGCTTCGCGCAGCCGCTCGCGCGAGCCGGTTCGTTCTCCCAAGGCGTAGGCGACGCCGGCCCGCAGCTTGTTGGCGAAGAAGCGTGCCAGGCCGATTTGGATCCGGACGTCGATCGCCAATCGGCGATAGGTCGGGTCCAGCGGGTCCAGGATTCGCCCGTTCGCCTCGGCCAGCTCGAAGCTGGCCGCCTCGGCGAGCTCGTCGAGCCAGCGCGCGACCTGGACCGGGGAATACTTCCCACTCGATTGGCCGGCGACGAGCTCGGCGGCAAATTCGTCGATGGAGGAGAAGAGCTCCGGATCGAGCGCGCTGACGGCGCCGAAACGCTTCGGGCTGGGGGTATCGCCGTAGGGATGGGGCCGGTTGGAATCGACGATCGGCATGTTGGTGTAGAGCTCCGGCCAGAAGCGGTTGTTCGCTGCCGAGACGTGGTGAGCGGTAGTGATCAAAGGCAAAACCTTGCTGGCCGAGGCGAGTGCTGCCTCGCTCGGTGCGGCCGCGTCGCCGAATTGGTGGCGAAGGAAACGACGCCAGCAGTCCGGATCGGCTTCAGGATTATAGGTCAGCCGTCCGAACAGGCGATAGGTGTAGAGATATTTCTCCCAATCCCCGCCGGCGGGGCGCAGCGCAGGATGAGCATAGGCCTCCCGTCCGCCTGGTCGACCGGAGCCGCGCCGGCCTTTGAACGACAATGGCTCGCACAGCTCCAGTCCCAGGCAGCCACAGAAGTGGGCGTGGCGACCAAAGCCCGCGGCCAGAGCCGGATCGCCCCACAGCAGGAGACGCTGGGTGCCCGGCCAGATGCGGAAAAACACTCCGTACGCACGGTCCTCACGAAGGAAGTCGGCGTAGCCATAGCGCGTGTAACGATGCGAGCCGGCGCTCCGACTCATCAGATGGGCGATGAAGGCATCCCCTTCCGGTGGGCGCGAAACGCGCTCGAGCTCGCGGATCGACGCCTGTTGATAGGGCAGCCCCATGTGCTCGGCGGTGTACTTCGGCGAGATATTCACCGGCAGGCCAGTGGCCAGGGCGACCTGGATCATCTCCTGGTCGACGCCTTTGGGGTGAAGATCCAGTTCGATGCGCCGACCGCACTCGGCCGCGCCCTGGAAGACTGTTCGCCAGAAATCGTAGTTTCCCTCGGGCACCCCACTCTCGCCGTGCACGCGGAAAGTCACACCATCGATCGTTGGACACTCGGTCAGCAGGGTACGGAGCGCCTCGCGGCAGTAGGCCGGGTGATTGTCGGCGGTGATTCCTTCAATCCGATAGTTGGCCTGCGGACTATCGATCCACGCGTAGCCGTGAGTCCAAAGTCCAAGCTGGAAGTGTAGTCCGCGCGCTTTCGTCTCTTCGCCGATGAAGCGAAGCATCGCCAGGTTTCGCGTGCGCTCTTCCACCGAGAGACCAGCCACCCGAACGTTATAGCCGGCCACGTCAACCAGAAATGGATAGGGAAACAAGAAATACGCGTCGATCACATTGCGCAGGAAATCGTGGCCGATTCCAAACGCTAGGCTGAAGCGATTGAAGCGCTGGCTGACGAGCATCGAGAGATAGCGACGCCAAAAGTCATGGTCGTAGAACCAGGGCTTGTCTTCGACGTCGCTCACGAACAAGCGGGTGACGCTACGGATTTGATTCGCCGGTTGCTCGCTGATCGGGCGCGCGAGCGCGAGTGCCGCCCGCGGATCCGCCGCGTTGCTTACCCGGTCGGCGAGCTCGAGAATCGCGTAAACCAGCCCGCGCTCGTCGCGACCGGTGGCGAGGACCACCGTGCGATCGGCGAGGCGTCCGGGGACGAGCGCCAAGGCCTCGGCGACGGCCGGCAGCGTTGCTCCGCCGCGCTGGAGAACCTCGTGAGCCAGCGGCGACCGACTGTCAGCGATGACGATCACCGTGGTATCTGGGGATGCTGCCTCGACCCTCCCAATCAGGTCCGTTGGGTGGCCGTCCCTGGCCAGCGCTTCACGGAGCTGCTGAACCGCCCAGGTGACTGGTAGAGCACCGGTGAGTGGTGTCGAGCTGTCGACGAAGATCGCCAGGCGAGGTGTGACATTCGACGTGACGTTCAAAGATTTGTCCTCTAAAAGAGATATGTATGCCTTGCTTTACGTCATAGCCGAAGTTCGAGTGGTCGGAATGAATGGCGAGCAGAATGCTACTGAACCCAGGTGGACTTTTGGCGCACTACGACGGTTACCTCCTCGAAAATTCCCTCAGCCCATCGCCCACGATCGTCAAGCCTGCCCCCGGCGGCACGTTTCGCACGGTGGCCGAGCCGGTCGTCGCGGCTGGATTCATCTGGAGGAGCATCGAATCTAAGAGTGGAACGATCCGGTCGCGGGATCCGCGCACGTGCTCCGCCATGAGCCGTTCGGCGCGCGCTGCCTGCCGACGGGCAATTGCTTTATAGATCGCGTCGTGCTGCGCCATACTGCGCTGTCTGATCTCCGGGCTGCTCGAACGGGCCTGGACCATCCGGAGCCGTGCGACGTGATGGCCGATCACTCTCAGGAGCACTGCCAGCTTCTCATTGCCGCTGGCCAGGACCACCTGGGCGTGAAACTTTGCACCGTAGACGTAGAACTGTTCGGGGTCTTGGGAAGCGACCTCGGCGGCACGCTGCAACATCTCTTCCATGACGCGCATGTGCTCGCCCCCTGCGTTCTCGGCGGCGAGACGAGCGGCAAGTGCTTCGAGGGTGATGCGCAGGGTATAAACTTCATTGGCGTCACGCGGGGTAAGTGGTGCGACCGTCGCGCCCCGACGTGGATTGACGACGACGAGCTGCTCGCGTTCGAGCTGGCGAATCGCCTCACGCACCGGAACCCGGCTCACCCCGAGTCGCGCCGCTAATCGCCCCTCGACAAGGCGCTCACCTGGGAGTAAGTCCAAGCGAATGATCGCATCGAGAATACGCTCGTAGACCATCGCTTGGAGAGAGGGACCTAGCGAAACCGATGCCTTGGCTTGCACGCGCTCGACCTCAGCAGGATGGGATGATTCTGTATACCAATTGCAGGTCGAGTCTGCAATACTGGGCAAGGCAAGTCAAGAGGGGAATGGCGTCCGAGCGATGGTCACGAACCAAGCCTGGGAGGCCCGCGACCGCTCCAGCCAGGAGACTCTCAGCCAGAGTCATCTCCCGTGCAGTCACAACCTTCCATACGCCGCTACCATGGTTCGCCAAGACGACCAGTAAATAGCGGCCGGCTATGGTCCGGCTGAAGACCTTATATAGGCCTTCACGCCCCTCGTCGCACGTGCCGAACCTCGGCCAGACATGCGTCCTGAACCTCCGCAAAGCTCACGCCGTGACGCATCTCGATCTTGTCCAGAATGTGGTCATCGATCTCAAGCGCCGCGATCCACAACTCGCTCACCCTCTATCAAGGCGTATACGATTGTATGACAAACTTCAAGCCGTTTGTAATGACGGTGAGCAGAGCTTCTGCAAGTTCACTATGTGCCCGCCCCTTGGTCCGCGGAGATGAGATGACTGCTTACTCTTCCTCCCAATATACCGTCGGATCCACCGGATACCGCCCCAGCGTCTCCCCGTAGATCGCCAGGCCGCCGCGGTTTTCGGCGTCGTCGGGAATCGCGAGGCGGATCCGGAGTGGCTCGCCGGCCAGCAATCGCTCGCGCACGGCTTCCAGCGCTTGCCCTTCGAGGACGAAGTCGACGAGGTAGCCGTAGGAACCGGGTTCGAATGCGCGGTGATGGCTGAGCACGCCGCGGGCATCGGCGGGATCGTCAGGCAGGCGGGTCTGGCCAATCGGGACGCCATTGAGTGAGGCGGTGAGGTCGCTCGGAAACTTCTTCGCTTCCTCGGTCTGGGGATAGTCGCTCGGCCGGGCGCGCTCGCGCCAGTCGACTTTTGCCTGGCCGGCCCGGGCGCCGGCTTCGAGTTGTAACCGCAATCGACGGAGTCGACGTGGGTCGGCGCTAGTGGGCGCCGTGATTTCGTATTCCACCCAGCCACTTCCCTGGGCGCCGAATTTTGCTCCGCTGGACTCGACGAGCGGATTCGGCCAGGAGGTCGCGACCAAATCGCCCGGTGCAAAGCGAAGCGCCCAGCCGCGAAGGTATGGCTCGGCTCGGGGCGATCTATCGGCGCGCACCTCGACGTTGACGTAATTTCGACCGCGAATCTCTCCCTTTTCGTCCGCCAAGATCACGGCGAGGGTTGCCAGTCCGGCCTCACCGGGGAGGGTCAGGCGCAGCTTGCCGGCCGAGACGACGTCGAAGCGCCGCGGCTGAGCCGAGAGCGTGCCTTGCTGAATAGTTCGGGATTCGCCAAAGCGGTCTAGGAAGTCGATCTGCCAGCGGACGTTGGCGCGGGTCATGCTCGGGCCCCAGTGGCTGACGAAGATTGGCACGACCAACTCGGCGCCGGGTGGCAGCGTCTGACAGGGCGGGGCGTCGAGGCCGACGAAGTCGGGACTATTCAGGTCACGGAGGGTCATGTCCGGCACGAAGGCGTCATAGCCGAACTCTTTGCGGCTACGATCGTAATTGACGTAGCCGTTGTGCTCCCACTCGACGTCGGTTAGCTCGGTGTAGACGTAGCCACAGATCTTCGGATAGCGGCGCAGCTCGTTCGTCTGGTACTTGAACGACCAGGAGATGTCGGTGTCGCCGCCGATCGCACTGATCCCGGCGTATTCGCTGTTCAGCAGCGGCTGGCGTCCCTGGACGTACTCCCCGCCGACGAAGTTGAATGTCGATCCGGGGAAGGTTTGCTCGACGACCCGGGCGACGTGGCGGCGGGTGCGCGCGTAATCGTTGATGTAGAAGTGCCAGGTATTGAGATCGGTCACGACGTGATCGTACTTGTTGGGCGAGTTGTCCTCGACCAACCGGGTCGGATCGAGCTGCTTGGCCAGGTGATACATGTCGCGGACCCACGTCTGGCCGTGGGGAATGTCGTGATTGGTGAGGCCCCAGGTCTCATTAAAGAGGATCCAGGCGATGATCGAGGGGTGATTGAAGTCGCGCGCCATCGCCCCCCGCATGGTCTCTTCCCAATCCTGACGCATGCGCGGCGTGTCGATCATCGCATTGGGGATGTCGTAAAAGACGAGCATCCCGAGCTTGTCCGCCCAATAGTAGTACCGCGGGTCGTTGACCTTGATGTGACAGCGGAGCATGTTCAGGCCGGCCGCTTTCGCTAGCTCGACGTCGCCACGCAGCAGATCGTCCGACGGATAGCTGTAGATTCCTTCCGGATTGAACGCCTGGTCGAGCGCTCCGCGCAGGTAGACTGGCTCACCGTTGAGCAGGACGTATTCGAATTCGTTGTCATTCCATTGCGCCGCGCCCACGCTTCGCATCGCAAAGTAGGTCTGGAGGCGATCGGAGACGCCGCCGTCGCTCGGCTCGAGCTCGACGATCAGATCGTACAGCTCCGGCGTCTCCGGCGACCAGGGCCGGGGCGCTGGCACCGGCAGGCGGACTAGCACGGTCTGGGGGCCAGCCGCGAGGTCATAACCACGCTCGAAAGTCGGGAACCGATTGTCCGGCGAGCGCAGCCGCAAGCGATAGCCGCCGCTCCGTTCCACGGCAAGGCTGATCAACAGTTCGGCACATTCGTTCGCCAGGTCCGGGGTGATCTTCAGCTTCTCGACGTGGCTGGGGGCGCGGGCCTCGAGCCAGACTGTCTGCCAGATGCCGCTGCTATGGGTATACCAGTAGAGCACCTGCTTGCCGACCAGGGTCGCCGAGTCGGCAACGTCGTACGCGCGCACGGTAAGGGTCGCCGTCTGGCCGGGCCGAGCATGATCGGTGACATCGATCGCAAATGGCAGATAGCCATTTGCGTGCTCGGCGATCAGGCGGTTATTGATCCACACCCGAGCGCTCCAGTCGACCGCGCCGAAGTGGAGAAAGATCCGGCGACCTTCCCAATCGGCCGGAACAGTGATCTCGCGCTCGTACCAGGCCGCGCCTTTGTAGTCGCGCGCCGCGATACCGGAGAGTGAGCTCTCCCAAGGAAACGGTACGTTGATCGTCAGATCCTTGCGCGGTCCAGCGCCAGCCGGGTGCCAGCGCTCCTGCTCTCCCACCGTTCGGGGATCGAAGCCAAAGCGCCAGGCGCCATTCAAATTCAGCCACTGCTCACGGAATAGGTCCGGGCGTGGGTGCTCAGGTCGGGGAATGTTCAATGAAGTTTTTCCTTTCTACCAGTACGCCTCGCGTGGCTGAGAGCGGTCCTCCGTTGCGACCAGGACGTCGAGCAGCTTTTCTTGGAGTTCGACTCTCACCTGAGCGTATTCCGGCTCATACCAAAGGTTCTTGAGCTCATTGGGATCGGCGGCCAGGTCATAGAGCTCACCGGTCCGGGCGCGGGTCGTCGACGGGGCGCCATGGTGGACGATCAGCTTGAATCGCCCTTCACGCAGCATGGTCGTGTGGACGGGAGGATCATAGGGGTGGCCACTGTTCCGGTATTCGCAGAGCGCCCAGCCCCGGGCTGGTGCCTCGGCATCGCCCCGCGCCAGGGGCAAAAGGCTCTGCCCCTGGTTGCGTGGCAGTGCCGGTAAGCCGGCCGCTTCGAGCACCGTCAGATTCAGATCGATCCACTCGACCAGCTCGCTTCGTCGCACCCCGGCCGGCAGATGCCCCGGCCAGCGGAGGATCAGCGGTACCCGGACCGCGCCTTCGTACATCATCGGGCCTTTCAAGAGTAGGGCGTGGTCGCCGAGCATCTCGCCGTGATCGCTGGTGAAGATGATGAGGGTGTCCTGGTCCAGATCGAGCGCGTCGAGCGTTGCCAGGACTCGGGCAACTTCGTCGTCGATCAAGCTGATCATCGCGTAGTAGGCGGCGATGATCTCCTGGATCTCCTGAGCGCTGTAGGTCGCAAAGCCGCGAGCGTGACCGGCGTAGCTTTGCTGCGAAGCTTCACGATAGATTGGCGGCTTCGTCGGCAGCTCGCTCGGACCTCCAACGGGTGGAGGTAGCCGAGCCGGATCGTAACGGTCGAGATACTCGCGCGGTGCAACGAATGGATGATGCGGATCGAAGAAGTTGAGCCAGAGAAAGAATGGCTGGTCGGGAGCCCGGGCCGAGCGGAGAAACTCGATCGCCCGCTCGGCTACCCAGTGACTGTAGTGAGTTTCGGTGGGCATTGTGTCGAAGCGGACCGGCTGATGTCCCTGCCGTCCTTTGCCGCCGGCGACCGCTTGCTCATAGATCGACGGATAGCCTTCAGCGAGCCAGCGATGGTAATCGTTCTCCGGCGAAGCGTGCGACGGATCGTGGGCCCAGCGGTAGAAGCCGAAACCGTCGTCGTGGCGCGGCTCGGTGCGCCCGGCGAAGCATGCCGCGAGATGCATCTTTCCGACCAGACCGCAAGCGTAGCCGGCGTCGGCGAGCGAACGAGTGAACATCTGGGCGTGCTCCGGCAGCGCGACGCCGTTTGCCCAGAGACCGTGGGCGTGGGGATACTGGCCGGTGACGAGACTGGCCCGGGCCGGCGCGCAGACGGGACTCTGGGTATAACATTGCTCGAAGAGCACCCCTTCCGCGGCAAGTCGATCGAGCGTCGGTGTGCAGATGAACGGATTGCCATGGCAGCCCAGCGCATCGTAGCGCTGTTGATCGGTGCAAATGAAAAGGATGTTTGGGCGCGAGGTGATGGACATGCTGAACCCCTACGATTTAACTGCTCCGGCGATGCCTTCAACGAAGTATCGCTGGAGGGCGAAGAATAGAACGACCATGGGAAGAAGCGAAATCGTCGCAGCCGCCGCCATTCCCGACCAGTCGGTCTCGTGCTCGCCGACGAAAGCGAGCATCCCCACGCTCAAAGTGCGTAGTTCCGGCCGGCTAAAGGTGAAGACCAACGGCAGGAAAAACTCGTTCCAGGAGCTCAGGAAGGTTAAGATCGTCACTGTCGCGATCACCGGGCCGGCCAGTGGCAGCATGATCCGGGCAAATACTGCGAGGAAACCTGCCCCGTCGAGCAGGGCCGCTTCTTCCAGCTCCTTTGGCAGCCGATTGAAGTAGGCGACAAAGAGTAGGAGATCGGGTACGTGCCCGCTCCCGCTCAGGGCCAGGATAACTCCCCAGAGTGAGTTGAGCAACCCGAAATGCCCGGCGAGGTCGACGACCGGAATGATCGTGTATCCGGTCGGGACGAAGAGTGTGCCGACGAGCAGCGCTAGAATCGGTTTCTTCCCGATGAAGTCGTATCGTCCTAGGACGTAGCCAGCCAGCGCGCAGCGGACGACGACGATGATAACCGTGCCAACCGCGACGACGACCGTGTTTAGGGTGTAATAGTCAAAGTTGGCGTCGGTCCACGCCCGGACGTAATTATCCCAATGGAGAGTTGAAGGAATCAGGTCCAGGCCGGACGAGAAGATCCCGAGCGAGTCCTTGAGCGAGGCCGAGACCATCCAGAGGAACGGATAGATCCAGACGATCGCGATTGCGGTCAGCGCGACCACGGTGATGACCCGACCGAGCCATCGCCAGCTCGATCGGGTCGCGATCCGAGGTAACGATCGACTTTGGATCATTGCGCTCTCCAGAGTCGCTGGACGTAACGCAATCCAACGCCCTGTCCGAGCGCCAGGAGCATTGTCGCCAGACCAAAGATGACCGCCGCCGCCGAGGCGTAGCCCAACCGCGGAATACTCGCTGCGAATGCCCAGCGATAGATGTAGACCTCGACGACTTCGGTTGCGAAGTCCGGGCCGCCATTGGTCAGGGTGAGGATCAGGTCGAAGACGCGTAACGTATCGATCGCCGTGATCAAGACGATAATGACCAGGAAAGGAATGAGCAGTGGGACCGTGACATACCAAAAGGTCTGCCGAGCATTCGCCCCATCGATTCGCGCCGCCTCGTACAACTCCTCGGCTACCGTCTGCAAGGCAGCTAGCCAATAGATCAAGGTGATGCCAAACCACTTCCAGATGTGGATGCTCATGGCAACCCAGAGTGCCGAATCAGCCTGCCCAAGAAAGTTGACGGTGTGGTGAATGATGCCGAGATCGAGCAGGGCAAGATTGACTGGACCGCTCGATGGGTCGAAAACGAAGATCATCACCACGCCAACGATCGCCGTTGTCGTCACGACGGGCAGGAACAAGGTGGTGCGAAAGATGTTGGCGAATGGTAAACGTGGGTTGTTCAAGATGATCGCCGCGATCAGCGCCAGTCCGACCCGAATGGGCACGGTGACAAAAACAAAGAGAAAAGTGTTCTTGAAGGCGTTCCAAAAGAGCGGGTCCTGCACGACTTCGACGTAATTCGCCAAACCGATGAAGGTGCCCGACTGATCGAAGCCGTTCCAGTCGAGCAGCGAGTAGTAGTAGCTGGCGATGATCGGCCAGAGAGTAAAAAGTGCGTAAAGGACGAGCGTGGGAGCGAGAAAGAGGTAGATCCAGCGGTCGTGCCACAACCGCTGGATTACCCCGCCGTTCGCACGTCGCGTGACCGGAGCCGGACTGGTCGATCGGGAAAGGGTGCTCACCTCGCGCTCTCTTATGACTTCGCATAGAGGTCGTTGGTGTAGTCCTGGCTGGGATCCCAGTTGCCGAACTTCCAGTCGTCAAGGCTGACCTTCATCCCCTTTGCCTGCACCGCCTTGATCGCGCGGTCGCGCTCGGCGTTCAGCTTGTTGGAGTAGTCGATCAGCGCCGACTTGTAATCTTTGACCGAGCCACTAAAGACTCCCTGGACAATTTCGCCGAGGTTCGGGCGAATGTCCTTCATCTCGGCCAGTACGGCTGACACGTTCGAGTTTTTCACCAGCGGCTCCGGCGCCAGGCGAATGAGCTGCTCGAATAGCTTCATCGCCTCTTTATAGGTCGGGTGAACGTTCGCCTGGGCCACCGCGTTGAGGTCGAGCGGCGGCTGATCCATCTGCCCGGCCAATCCCACGTAATAGTCCTGGGTGTTGAATTGCTCGAGAATCTGGGCGCAGATCTCCGGATGCTTCGATTCCGAGGACACCCAGAAGGCGCCACCGGTTGGACCATTGTGGCCGTAGCTGGCTGTCTGGGCCGAGGGGACCGGGATCTGGCTGACGCCGGTCTTGCTTTCAAAGTCCTTGAAACTGCTTTGGAGCACACCGATGTTCCAGGAGCCGTCGAAGAAGGTCATCGCGACGCCGGCTGCCCAGCGTGCCCGCGCGTTGCGGGCGTCGAGCGACGAGGAGCCGGGGAAGAGACTACCGTCCTTCTGGAGCGAGAGCATGAAGTCGAACGCTTTGAGGAAGCCGTCGTTGGCGTAATCGTACTGGCCAGTCTGCCAGTTGATCGCCCCGGCCGCCCCGGCCACCTGGGCCAGCGTCGTCACGTGCTCGGCCATCCGGTCGGTGAAGTTTAGATTCTCGATCCAACCGTACACCCGGCCCCCGCCCTTTTGAGTCACCGCCTTGGCAAGCTGGCGGAAATCATCCCAGGTCTTCGGACTTGTCTTTGGATCACCGCCGGCGCTACTCAACAGATCCGTGTTGAACCAGTTGAGCGAGGAGTATTGGCGGAAACTGAAAAGCGGAAAGCTGTACACCTTGCCGTCGAAGAGGGTCAGACCTTCGAGTAGGCTCCCGGCCGGGAAGCGCTTCTTCCAGTCCGCGGTCACATATGGCTCGAGCGGCGCAAACCAGCCATCGGCGTGGAGACGCGAGACCGGCACGGTAATTCCCGCCAGCGAGTGGACGTCGGGCGCCTGCTTGCTACGGTAAGCGAGGTCGAGTGCCTTGCCGAGATCCGGCGGGTTGTACTGGGTGTACTTGACGGTAACGTTGGGGTGCGCCTTCGAATAGGCGTCCCAGATCTTCTTGTGGAGTGGCACGATCGGTAGGAAGTGATCCCACCATTGGATCACGATCTTCTCGCTGGACGACGACGTGGCCGTCGTCGCCAGCGGCGCCGCGCTCGTCGGCTTCGCTGCGCTACTCGTCGCGGCCGGTGCAGTGGTTGGCGGAGCGGCAGTCGTCGACGTCGCACCGCTCGCCGGATTCGGCGCGGTCGTGGGTGAGGCCGCCGGTGGCGACGAGCAGGCGGCGATGAGAAGTCCCGCGAAGCTGACGGCCGCGGCGCGCAGGAATTGGCGCTTGCTGAGTGTTTTCATTCAATCTCTCCTTATTACCGACGAGGCCCGTACGATGAGCGGGGCCGTCAAATAGATCTCGCGTGGCGGATCCTGCGCACTCTTGGGGGCGAGACGGCGAATGGCCAGGTCGACCGCGTTCTCGCCAAGCGCCTCGGCGTCGACCTGAATCATGGTCAGCGGAGGATCGACCAGTCGAGCCCACTCGACGTCACCCGCGCCAACCAGTGCCACGTCGTCGGGAATCCGTACCCCCACGTCGCGCAGTGCCGAGAGCGCCCCGAGCGTGAGGCTGGCGTTGCCGCAGACGACGGCATCGGCCCGGTACGGCGCGCTGATCAGCGCCCGGGTTGCCGCGTCGGCTTCGGTGCTGGTGCGGTGGCCAGTGGAAATGAATCCTTCCTCGGGAGCCACTTCGCCGGCAGCCGCGTAGGCCGCCCGGTAGCCCTCAATGCGGACCAAGCTCGAGCCAATCGACCGGGGACCGGTCAGGAGACCGATGCGCTCGCGGCCACTCTCCAAGAGGTGGCGCACCGCAGCCTCAGTTCCGGCGCGATGGTCCGGTGTAACGAAGTCCGCCGCGACGCCCGGGGGCCGACGATCGACGAAGACAACCGGTATCCCTCGGTCGAGGAACCATTGGTAGGTCGAGGGCTCGTCGCTCGCCGCTAGCGTAATCACCGCGGCGGCGCGCTGCTGAGCGATCAACTCGAGGTGAGTCTGTTCGATCTGAGGATCATTCTCGAGATCACAAATTGTCAGCGTGTAATTCGCCGCGTGGGCCCGGCGCGCGGCCCCACGAATGATCCCAGCCACGGTCGGATTGGTGATAAACGGCACGCAGAGGGCTAAAGAACGCGAGCGACCGGTCCGCAGCGCTCGGGCGAGGCCATCGGGAAGATAACCAACCTGTTCGGCGGCTTGCAGCACGCGCTGGCGAATCGGCTCCCGAACCGAGCTACGCCCACGCATGACGTTGGAGACGGTGCTGAGAGAAACCCCCGCTACCAGGGCCACGTCGCGTATCGTTGCCACGCTCACCCTCCACTCGCATTGTCAAGCCATGCCGTTTTCTCGGTGCAACGTTCCATTCGTGCAACGTTGCAATTATTGCGAGACAGATCAAGCGTGTCAATAATGGCCCATAACTCATTCCCTGCCGCCGCAGCGGACGGGGGTGAGGCAACCACGCGCTCACATCGTGACATGAATTGTCCGCTCGTCGCTAGGAGGACGAATCGTTGTGCTAATGACCGAGATCCGCGGGAGCAATATCTCAATCGACAGGGGTGGCACGTGGTTGGGAGCTCTGGAACGAGCCAGACATTAGCTACTGGCAGGGGACACCCGAGCAGTATTATGCGCTCTACGATTACACTGCCGCGGCAGTCAAAGGGGGCCGGACCGACGCGCTAGCGTATTCGAGCGCTACGGTCCGCCGATAAACCCGTGCAGGGAGGGCCTGGCTCTATGGCAAAAGCTCTCGCATGGCGATCCGAGCCGTGGGCAGCGATCCCGGGGCTCCTTCATCACCATCGGCCCCAATGTTCGCCCCAGACGCTGGCGGCACTGCCGGCGTCGATAAGCGCGCTGAGCAGAGTGCGAACGAGCGCGGGCTCCTGCTCCGGATCCCGCGGATTCAGCTCGTGAGGATCCTCGGCGAGGTCGTCGATCTCCAGATGGTTTTCGCCCACGTAATACTGCAGCTTGAAGCGGTCAGTTACCAGGGTGCGCAGCTCCGGCCAGGGATTGTAATGCGGACCCTCTCCCCCGTTGGTGATGAGGGCGCGGGTACGCGGGGAATCATCGCGCTCGCCGCGACACCAGGGCAGGAGCGAGCGCCCCTGATACTGGTGGGGAATGGCAATCCCGGCCGCGTCCAGGAACGTCGCTGGCAGATCAACGTTCTGGACGAGCCCCCTCTGGCGCAAGCCACCGGCGACCTGGCCAGGCCAATAGAACGCCAACGGCACTCGGATCAGCGGCTCGTAGTGAAAAAGACCCTTCCGGCTGATGCCATGGTCGCCGAGCATCTCCCCGTGATCCGAAGTGAAGACGATCAGAGTTCGCTCGGCCAAGCCGAGCTGCTCCAGGTGACGGACGATTCGACCGACCTGGGCGTCGATTAGTGAGAGCATGCCGTAATACTGAGCGCGATACTCCTGGCCAAACTGCCGCCAGACGTCGATCTGCTGTGCGCTGCGCTCCCGGTGGTAGCGCGAGCGTCGTGCCGCCAGCTCGCCCTCGATCCAGACCGGCCGGGCGAGATTGGCCGGATCGTAGAGCTCGCGATACGGACGCGGGGCGTTGAAGGGATGATGCGGATCGACGAACGAGCACCAGGCGAAGAACGGCTCGTCGCGATGCCGCTCGATAAACTCCAGCGTCTGATTGGCGATCCAGGTCGACTGGTGCCGCTCGACCGGCAGCTCGGAGGTCCAGATCTCCGGCGCCAGCGCGGTCTGCCCCTCGGGCAAGCCTTCCCGCACCGCCAGGGGGTAGAGCGATGGATCGGTCTGCTTGATCCAATCCAGATAATCGTCGCGAATGAAAGCGCGGTTCGGATCGCGGCCCATCCCTTCGCGCCGGTAATGGGTCGGAAGCTCCGAGACGAAGTCCTTCAGGTCGTGGGTGATCGCGCGTTCCTCGAAGCCGTAGTAGTCCTCGCCCCCCCGCCAATCGTGGAAGACGAAGTCGGCGTTGTAATCACGGCGCAGCGGGCAGAAGTGAGTCTTGCCAAAGATGCCGGTCCGCCAGCCGTTCTGGCGGAACGTTCGGGCGATCCCCCAGGGCTGATCCGGTACCTCGATCCCGTTGCGGCGTACACCGTGGGCATCCGGGAACTGGCCAGTCATGAGCGTCGCCCGGCTCGGCATGCAGACCGGATTGGTCACGTAGCAGCGATCGAAGACGACGCCGCTTGCCGCCAAGCGGTCCAGATTGGGCGTCTGAACGTCCGGATGGCCCATGAAGCCCACCGCGTCAAAGCGGTGCTGATCAGAAGTAATGAAAAGGATATTGGGTCGATCGGTCATAGTTCCTCACAACGGTTGGGGGCTCCGCTACTTTCTGAACCTAAAGTGTGCGCATTAGAGTCCCCGGTATACCTCTCGGCGGTGACCAATGCGGACCACCGTCACGATCTTGTCCGTGTCGTCGACGGTATAAAGCACCCGGTAGTCACCGACGCGGATTCGGTAGATCGGCTCAGTTCCGGTCAGCCGCTGCGAGCCTTCCGGGCGGGGATCCGTAGCCAGTTGGTCGATCGCGAGATCGATTCTCTCTTGAACGGTCCGGGGTAATTTTGCTAAGCTCCGATCTGCGCTTCGAGTAATTCGCAGATCGTAATTCACTCAGCGATCATCCGGCGACGTCGCTTCGACTCCTCCCATGAGAGTGTCCCTTCCTTGGCCGCTTCGGCCATACCTTCACGCGCCTCCGCGAGATCGCGTTGGTTTTCCAGCTCCTCGAGGAGCCGAATGTCTTCGATTGGAATAATTGCCGCCAGTGGCTTACCTCGCCTAGTGAGAATCACCCGTTCTTTCCCATACGCCGCGCGATTCACTACCTCGGCAAGCTGGTCTCGCAATTCAGACGTCGTCAGTTTGGTTGTCATAGTTTCCCTCCAGCCGTACAATACGCACGCGTTGTACCAGATGGATCAATTGTACAACAAGGCGTGCTTACCGTCCGGCCAGGCCGCTTACCATGACGCCTTGAATGATCCGCCGTTGGAAGATGGCGTAGAGAATCAGGACCGGTACGCTGGTCAGGGCGGCGGCGGCCATGGTTTCACCCTGGCGCGTGTAAAGATTACTGTTGGTGAGGATCGTCAGGCCGACCGGCAAGGTCTCCATCTGAGTGCTGTTCAGGACGATCAATGGCCAGAACAGGTCGTTCCAGGCGCTCAGGAAGGTGAAGATCGCCAGGGCAACCATGGCGGATCGACCGAGCGGGAGAATGATGCTCCAGTACGTTCGAAGCTTCGAGCTGCCGTCGATGATCGCTGCTTCTTCCAGTTCACGCGGGATCGACTGAAAGAACTGACGCAGCAGAAAGATGCCCAGAACGTTCGCGCCGGCTGGCCAGATCATCGCGTTGTAGGTGTTCAGCCAGCCCAGGTTGTGCATGATCAAAAAAGTCGGGATGAGCGTGACCTGCCCGGGAATCATCAGCGTCGTCAGCAGGCCAATAAAAAGCGCGTCGCGCCCGGGGAACTCGAGTCGGGCGAACCCGTAGGCGGCGAGGCTATTCACGACAAGGACCAGCAGGGTGATGCTGGTGCTGATGAACAAGCTGTTGAACATCCAGCGGAGGATCGGTAGCGTGGGATCGTTCAGCAGTCGCTGAAAGTTGTCCAGAGTCGGGTGCTGGGGAATCACGTAAATCGGCCAGCGCAAGGTGTCGGCCTCGGGAGTAAACGACACCGAGAACATATAAATGACCGGCATCAGCGTCACCAGTGCCATCGGGATAAGCAAGATATAAAGAGGCAAACGCCGAACGGTCTTTCGCGCTACCCGGCTCGCGCTGGCCACTGGCGAGCTTGCTCGCGCTGCTGCTTGCATCTCAGTACTCCACCCGCTGACCGAAAAGCCGGAAGTTAAGCAGGGTAATCGCGAAAATCAGCACCGCTAGGCTGAACGCCATCGAGGAGGCGTAGCCCATCTGGTAATACTGCCAGGCGGTTTGGTAGAGATACATGATCGTCGACAGCGACGCGTAGCCCGGTCCGCCCTGGGTCATGATGAACATCTGACCGAAGACCTGGAGGTGAGCGATGAATTGAGTCACCAGGACGAAGAGGAGGACCGGCTTGAGCAGCGGCAAAGTGATCACGCGAAATGCGGCGAAGCCATCCGCTCCGTCGATCCGCGCTGCTTCGTAGAGGTGGTCTGGAATATTCAGTAACCCGGACAAAAAAATCAGCATCGGGAAGCCGAAGTTCCACCAAACCGTTCCCGCTGACAGCGATGGAATCACCAGATTCGGGTTCGCCAGCCAGCCAATGCCAGGGATACCGATCCACGCCAGAAAGTAATTGAGCAGTCCGTACTGCGAGTCGAGCATCTTCTGGAGCACCGCCGCCATGACCGCGACTGAGAGGACGACCGGCGCGTAGAACACGACCCGAAAGAATTGCTGACCAGGAATATTCTGCTTCACCAACAATGCCGCTCCCAAACCGACGACGAGATTCCCCGCCACGGTGAGCACGGCGAAAAGCGCCGTATTCCGCAAAGCAAGCCACCAAAGGCTATCGTGAAGCAAAGCCAGGTAATTCCCCAAGCCAATGAACGACTGGGTATCACCGAGCACTTCCCACTGGTGAAAGCTCACGAAAAACCCGAACAGGTCTGGCCCCAAGCGGAAAAGCACATAAAAGCACAGGTAGGGCAGCACGAACAAGTAGTTCGGCAGCACCTTACGCCAGCGCTGTTTCAATGCTGTTCCCGGTCGAGGATCGCCTGGATCCGCGTCTCGGCTTCCTTCAGCGCGTCCTTCAAAGGCTTCTGGTTGGTCAGGATGGAGATGAACTCGGGCAGGAAGGTGTTCTGAATCTCGGTGATGTTCGGATCTTGCTTCTCGATCCGACCAATCTTTTCGAACTCGCTGGCGACGATCTTGACCTCCCAGTCGTTCGCTACGTCCGGCTTCTGCAGCAGGGACAGGCGTGGTGGAAGCATGCCGCCCCGGGCTTGGATCAAGCTGTTATTCGCGATCCACTCGGTCAGCTTCGAAGCTCCCTCGAGCGCGGGGCCCTTGATCGCGTTGGGAATGACCATGATGTGAGCACTGGCGAACGTCGTTGGCTTCTTGCCCCAGGTGGGGGTGTACCAGGGCTTGACCGCGGGCTGGAGCTGGGGATGGTCGGTGAAGAGATTCTTCTGCCAGGAGCCGTTCATCCACATGGCTAGGCCGCCGTTGACAAAGGCAGTGCTGCTGTCGAAGCCAACCGGAATCGGCGCGATCTTATACTTGTGGATCGCATCGTACCAATACTGGATCGCGGCGGTGACCTCTTCGCTATTCACCGTCGCCTTCTTTCCGTCATCGCTGACGATGCTCCCTCCAAACTGCCAGATCGTCGAGAGGAACGTCTGGAAGGTGCTGCCAATGTCGACCGCCCATACCGCGACGTTCTTATCGTCGAAGCCGGCTTCGCTTGGATGACGGCCCTGCTTGTCCTTGGTGAGTTGCTGAGCGATCTGGATGAACTCCGCGCCATCCGTGAAAGGATTGGTCGGATCGCGCTGAGTAGCGTCGAGACCGGCTGCCTTCCAAACGTCGGCGTTTGCGAAGCAGAGCCAAGTAAAGGCGTTGAACGGCACCCCTTGCAACTTCCCCTTGTAGGAGAGCTGGTTCATCACTTGAGGAAGGAAGTCGTCGGTCGTGAAGCCATTGCCCTTATACAGATCAGTTGCGTCACGCAGCAGGTTGCGGGTTGAAAACTGAGCGATCGCCCAAATGTGGATGATTGCCAGGTCCGGCGGATTGCCGGCGATGATCGAGGTCGGCAGCTTCTGGTAAAGAATCGCTTGAGAGAGCGCTTCCTGGTGAACCTGGTAGCCTGGATTCTCTTTCACGAACTGCTGGAGCATCTCGGTGACGGTGACGAGATCTGGCCCACCAAAGGGATTCCAAAAATTGATCACCTGCTTGCCCGAACCGATGTTGCTGATGGCCGGTGTCGGCGTTGGTAAGGCTGTCGGCGCGCTGGCCGGAGCGGCGGCCGTCAGGGCGGTCGGTGAAGCAGAGGCAGGGGCAGCCGCGGCTGTTGCCACTCTGGTAGGCGCGGACGCGCTGGTTGGTATCGCGGCCGACGCTGACGGCACCGTCGTCGGCGGCCCCTTCGTCGGTGGGGCGCCACAGGCTGCTAGTAGTGCGCTGCTGCTCAGAAGCGCGCCGGCCAGCAAACGACGACGAGAAATCAATCCTGCAAGCGAGCGACGATCATCCATGGTTCCTTCTCCTTCATCTCTCATCCCAGAGTGGCGAGCCCAAGGTGGAGAGCCTCTAGCCGGTTAGCAAGCCCCAGCCCTACCATCTGGTTTTTAACATAGGTTACCCGAGCAAATTGGCGACTAGTTTGCGCGCTGCTTGTAAGTGAGCTTCGTCGGTGTCGTCGGGTACCGAGCAGCCAGGCGCGAGAATGAAATGATGCCCGCCGTCGGTCTGCGTTATTGCATCGCGTATCTCGGCAGTGAGGGCTTCCAGGTCGCCCCGAGTGATCGGGCCACGCTCGTCGATACCGCCCATTGCCGCCTTGTCCGGGAATTTCGGTCGCAAGTCGGCTAAACTCACTCCGGTGAGACGGTCTTCCCACGAGAGAACTGATCCCGGATAACCGATCGCCAGGTCAGCCATGAGGTCGGGGCCACCGTGTAGATGGACCACGTTCAGCCAGCCCGCGGAGCAGGCATTGAGTACCTGGAGATCGTACGGACGGGCAAACTCCCGGAATTCCGCTTCCGATAACCAGCCGCCGGCGATGCC
>JAJPKB010000471.1 GCA_021323915.1 Chloroflexota bacterium
CGCGCCATTCTCGACGCGGATTTGATCGTCATCGGTCCCGGTAGCCTGTACACGAGCGTTCTCCCGAACCTCCTGGTCGAGGATATCAGCCGGGCGATCCGGGGATCTCGTGCCCCGGTTAAAGTCTACGTCTGCAACGTGGCGACCGAGGCCGGCGAGACCGACGACTTCTTCGTCGCGGACTACATTCGGGCGTTCGAGGAGCACGTCGGACCGAAACTGTTCGACTTTGTGCTCGTCAACAGCAATCTGAACGTCAACCTTCCCCAGTCGTCCCACGCCCGGCTCGTCATGCTCGCGGATCAGGTCGCGAACAGTGGCTACGCAGTGGTCATGGCCGACGTCATCGATCCGATCGAGCCGCGTCGCCACAACCCGAAGAAACTGGCCGACAGTCTGCTGAAGCTTTACATCGACCACGATCACATTCAATCCAACGGTCACAGCCGCGATCGCGATGCCGAAAAGGTGCTCACTCGAGCCGACGCCTGAGCCCGCAATCCGTTGAACAACTGAAGGTAATCGCTCAGGCCGGTCGTCGTGAGGAAGTTCGCACGTACTCGTTCCCGCCCGTTGGTTCCGAATTCCTTGGCCAGCGATCGGTTTGCGAGTAGCTCCTGAACGCGCGCGGCGCACTCGCGGTTCGACGAGACCAGGTAACCGCACTGGCCCGACGCGATCTGCAACGGAATGCCTCCGACCGCGGTCGCGACCATGGGTCGCGCCTTCCAGAGCGCCTCGGCAACCGTCAGCCCGAATCCCTCGCGGATGGACTTCTGAAGGACAACCGACGACGCGCGCTGCAGAGCATTCACCTCCAGGCTGCCCACGCCACTCAGGTTGGTCAGGAGATGAACGCTGGGATCTTCGCCCACACGGCGTGCTGTCAACTCGAAATACTTGAAGCCCTCCGGGTCGTCGGTCGCCATCGATCCCACCATCAACAGTTGAAGACCGGGAACCGTGCGCCGGACCAGCTTGTAGACGTCGACCACTCCGAGTGGATCTTTCCAGGGATCAAACCGCGACACCTGCGTCAAGATCGGTCGTTTGGGATCGATTCCGAAGCGATGAAGAACCTCGGAGATCGCCGAGGGCGAAAGCTCGATGTTCTTCGCGCTCAAGGGATCGATCGTCGGCGCAATCAGCGCGACCTCGGGAGTGGGAACGTCGGATTTGACGAATTCTTGCATCGTAAAGATGGAGGCGTCGTAGGGAGCCAGATAGGGCCGCAGAAAGCTCCAAGCGTCAGGGCGAGCTTTCGTCAGGTCGATGTGGCATCGCCAGATCCACTTCGTCGACGACGCTTTCGGCGATGATTGGAGGAGAAAGTGCAACACGCCGGCCGGCTGGGGATCGTGAACGACGACGAAATCGTACTGCTGATCGAACAGTTCCGCCGTCAATGCGTTGTACCGCTCCCAGATCGCGGCCATCTCCGGCGTCCACGGAGCGACAATTGATCGGCGTCGGTTTCGGTGGCGAATCGACTCGGAGGAGGCCTCCGGCGACGACGGAGCGATCGATGCCCCCTGTAAGAGATTGTGAATCGCTTTGGTGGTCTCCCAGAGATCGGGACCGCCCGGCATCACACGCCATTCCGCGTCGATCCCAACCGATCGCAGGAGCGGAACGTTCGTCGAGAGCAATTCGGCGACACCGCCGCCGTAGGCGGTCGCGTTGAGGTGAAGCACGCGGGCGCCCCGGAGCGGCGCGGCCTGGGCGATGATCTCGTCGATGCGCTGGTCGCCCACGAACGGACGATAGTCGTTGATATCCTTGGGTAAAACCAAGACTGACTCGAGCATGGAAATGTGCCTCGTGCAGACCGTACCCGGCCAACGACGCATACGTCGGGCCAGGAAGCTTGTACGAGATATATTATACGCTTAAGCCTGGTCGTTGGAGGCATCGGGGGGTTGCGCGTCGGCGTTCACGAGATCAAAGTCTTCGTAAACGGTCACGTCGTAGCCAAGACGTCCCGACTTGCTGTGCTCGAGGCCATTGACAAGATAACGAACCAGCGTATCCTTGCGGATCTTTCGATCTGCAAGGATCTCCACGCGGATGAGATAGGTAGTCTTAACCAAAGGTCTTGCCATCGCCGTGCCGAGCCGTTCGAAATCCAAATCACACGTTCGAGAAAACTATGGTATGCTTGGTTTGCCATAGCTCGAATCAAAATAGATCATACGCAAAGATAGCCGATAGCGCAAACAGGAGAGGCCAGCCGTTGACGTTCTTAGAGAAGCTCCGTGCATCGATCAATGCCAGAGAGTCGCTGCTTTGCGTGGGCCTCGATCCGGAGCTGGACCGCCTGCCGAGTTCGGTGAATCGCACGGTGGAAGGCGTTCTGGCGTTCAACCGTGCGATCGTCGATGCGACGGCCGATCTGGCCTGCGCGTACAAGCCCAACCTCGCATTTTACGAGGCGATGGGACCGAATGGCATGCAGTGCCTGATCGAAACGGTGCGGACGATCCCGGCCGACATCCCCATCATCGGCGACGCCAAGCGAGGCGACGTCGGAAACACCGCGCGCCAATACGCGAAAGCCCTGTTCGAGACGATCGGTTGCGATGCCGTCACGGTAAATCCGTATCTTGGCGAAGATGCGATCGAGCCTTTCGTAGCCTACGCCAATCGTGGCGTGTTCATCCTCTGTCGGACGTCGAATCCCGGCGCAGCCGAGATCCAGGACCTTCTCGTATCGGAAGGCGGCACGACCAGCGCGCTTTACGAATTCGTCGCCTGGCGTGCGCACCGTTGGAATCGCAACGAAAACTGTGGTCTCGTCGTTGGTGCGACCGCGCCGAAGGAGTTACGTCGAATCCGGGAGTTAGCTCCCGACCTTCCCCTGCTGATCCCGGGCGTCGGCTCGCAGGGAGGCGACCTGGCAGCGGCGATCGAGGCGCATCGTCCCAGCGCACCGGCGATCATCAACGCGTCTCGCTCCATCCTGTACGCCTCGAATGGATCTGATTTCGCAGCCGCGGCACGGGCGTCCGCCTCGCGACTGCGCGAGACGATGGCTCTGTCGCTCAGAGCATAGCTGATGGTGATCGACTTTCGGCTGGGCGATGTCGTGCGACTTCGCAAGCCGCATCCCTGTGGAAGTTACGAATGGCGGGTCGTTCGCCTCGGCGCCGACATTGGCCTCCGCTGCCTCACGTGCAAACACCGGATCCTCCTGCCACGAAGTGAGCTCGAGCGTCGATTGAAAACGTTCGTCTCCCGCGCCGGTGTCGACGGCGAGTCGAGGGATGTCGGTCGTGAGTAGGGCCACCGCGTCCGCCGGTGAGGCGTCGATCTTTCATAATCAGCCGTTCATGGTGCTCTGGGCCGCCCAGTTCGTATCGCAGACCGCTCAGCAGGCGATCTGGTTCGGGATGATCATCGTCGTCGAGCAGATCAGCCAGTCGAGCGTTCACTTGAGTATCGCGATCCTTTCGACGATCATTCCGGGCGTGCTGCTCGGCCTGATCGCCGGCGTAGTCGTCGACCGCACGAACAAGAAGTCCGTTCTGGTCGTCACGAACTTCATGCGCGCGTTCACCGTGCTCGGGTATCTTCTCTATTCCCGTTCCCTGTTCGTGGTTTACGCCGTCAACTTCGTTTTCGTGGGAATCAGCCAGTTCTTCGGACCGGCTGAGGCTTCCTCGATTCCTGCCCTCGTTCCCAAGCGTCTGCTGGTCACCGCGAACTCGCTTTTCAACCTCACGTTCACGATCTCTCAGCTGGTTGGCATCGTCCTGCTCGCCCCGTGGGTAATCAAGTTCTTTGGCGCGTCGACCCTCTTCGCCTTGACGGCCGCCATCTACATCGTAGCCGGATTCTTGACGTCGTCTCTTCCGCCCGGAATTCCTCCCGAGCGGCCACTCTCGACGCTCCGGCGGGATACGTTCGCCAGGGTGGCACGCACCGAATTATCCGAAGCATGGGCCTTCATTACCTTCGATCGTCGCTCCTGGTGGGCAATGATCTTCGTGACGCTGTCGTCTACTCTGACTCTGGTTCTGGCGATGCTGGCTCCCCGGTACGTCGTGGTCGTCGTCGGCATCCAGCCCGAGGACGCGGTGTTCTTGATCGCACCGGCCGGGATCGGAATCCTGTTGATGACTCTGGTGATGCAGCGCCTGGCGCGGCGCTTCGGTGAAATGCAGCTCGCCTACCTGGGGGGAGCGATCTCTGGCGCGTGTTTGATCGTCATGGCAATCATTCCCCGATTCGCGACGACCTTTGGCGCGATTGGTCGAGACATTCTCCTCGGACTGGTGCCGCTCGCCGGACATTCCATCCTCGTCCCGCCGCTCATGGTGCTATCCGCGGTCATTGGCATCGGGTTCGCCCTGTCGACGATTCCTTCGCAGAGCGTCTTGATGGAGCGAGCGCCGGTCCAAAGTCGGGGCCGCATCTTCTCAGTGCTTCTAATGATGGGTAACGTCGCGGCGATCGCTCCCCTCGCCTTCCTCGGCGAAATGGGGGATCTGATCGGGGTGGGCAACGTCGTGGGCCTGGTGGGAGCGGCGACGATCGCGATTACCCTGGTCGGGCTGCGTGAGAGGAGCGTCGTGCTCCCAACCAAGCAGGTTCTGGAAGACGACGTTCCGGTCGCGTAAACGCGGCCGATCGTGGCTTTCTCGAGCGTAAGCGGCGAACCGGCGAATCGCGGTGCGGCTTGCGCTGGCGTCCCATCTGGGATAGAATCCATGCAATCGCGATGTGCGACCGGCGGCGGGAATGCCGCGAGCCACGACGACCGTGGGCCGTTAGCTCAGTTGGCAGAGCACCTGACTTTTAATCAGGGTGTCGCAGGTTCGAGCCCTGCACGGCCTACCCACGAACTCCCCCTCATCCCAACTGCTACTGCGCGCCGATCTGGCACAAAGTGTAGCTGATCGGCGTATCCTGAACGTAGTTGAAGACCTGCACGCCAAAGGTCTTTGGATTCGCGTCTTTGTATTGCCACTCGCCCGAAGAGACACCAAACCCGTCGTCGCTCGGGTTAGCGGTCGCGACCAAATTTGAGCCGTCGTACACGTTAAACCCGACCGCTTGGGCCGAAGCACTCACGTCGTTTGGATAGGGGACCGAGAGCGCAAACTAGAAGTTGTTGCCGGGATAGGTCACCAGATAATAGTTGTAGGCCCCTCCCCGGTTGCCAACGATCGTTCCGGTCGCACTCGGTCGAGCGCTGTTGAGCACGATCGCGTGTCGATCGTCGAGGTTCGTGCCCGCGCTCGCCGCCGGGCCTGCCAGACCCGTGATGGTGATCCCGTAGCTAACCTGGGTATCCGGCCAGTAATTGTAGACTTCGAGCTGGTATACCGCCGCGGATCGGGCTGATACGGTCGCGCTGACCGTCTGACTGTTGCTGTCCTGCGCGGTAATTGAGCCGGTGGCGACGAGCTGGGTCGCTTTGTTCGGAATCTGCCGATACAGGTGAAACCCGACGGCCTGTCCCGCGCCGCTGTAAACGGGCGTGACGTTCATCGTTACCGAGAGTGCGCTGTCTCCACCAGGATAGCTCAGATTGAAGAAATGGAGGGATCCGCCGTTGGTGTAGTTGTAGACCTGAACCAGCACACTCATCGCCGCGCCATTGACCAGGGTGTGCTGAGCCGTGGCCGAGCTTCCGTTTGTGACGGTGACCTGACCGGCGAAAGACAGCCCGCTCGGGCCGTAGAGATTGAATCCGAAAGCCTGATTCGGCGTCGTGTTCGAGGCGTTGACGAGCGGAGGAAAAGCTATCCAAATAAGAAGCGCTACCGCGTAAAGAAGGAAACGCAGCCTGGCGAGTAACGAATCAGACACTCTCATCGACGACCCTCTCCGCCAACCTCCGGCTACTGGTCAACAACGGGTCGCCGGTGGCCGGAATCGGCTCACTTCACCGCCTAATGTGAGACCGAATGGTTGACGTGAGGGTAGCCGACCGCGAATCGACTCTAACAGCGAAACGCGACCTGAGCAGACAGTTGCTTACTCACCGGCCAAAGAACGATATGCGCTGGCGAGCGGTCGCGTACGCGTACAGGTGCAGTGCTGCCGACAGGGCAATCAGCCCGAATCCCGCGCCGCGGTTGGAACCGCGAAGCGCCGGACACAGCAACAAGCCGATACCGATCCCGCCGACGGTGTGAGTCACATCCTCGAACGTCCGACTGTGACCCGCCCAGATTCGATCGTTACTCCTCACGAAATCCTCGAGCATGTAGTCCTCCCAGCCCGATTTGAAGGGGCGACTCGCTTGCGCAAGATGCGGGCCGGTCGATAAAGCTCAAAGCGGAGAACCGACGTTCGCCGCCTTCAGAGGGAGGCACCGAAGCGAATCCGAGTCCGGGTCTCGCACCACCCTGCTGTCCCTCAGCGTTTCAGCCATGACGAGCAGGAGCGGGGCGGAGCTGACAACGCTCACCAGCGCCATTCCCCACATCGGCCCCGGCGCGAGATCCCAGGTGAGCCAGGCCGGAACGACCATGAAGGCAGCGGCAGTGCCCAGCAACGGAGACCAGCGTCGAGAGAGGAGGACTGGCACGAGGAAGAGATCGTAGCCCATCCAGGTCAGCGGAGACGCCAGCAGCGACGCCGCCACCGCGATCGAGCTGGCGGTCATCGCGTCTGGCCGCCTTCGCCAGACCAACCATCCCACGGCGAACAGGAATGCCGCGATCAGCGGATACCCGAGCCAACCGGCGCCGATGCGTGCGACAATTCCGTAGATCGAGCCGTTGTGAGGCCACCACCCGATCATCGGCGCTTCGATTCCTTGCGCTCGGTACCATTCAATGTAGATTCCCGGACTGAATACGATCGCGGGAAGCAGGGTCAGCATTGCTCCGCTCGCGAGACCCGCGTACGCCGCTCGCCGATGGCCTGATAGCCAGAGGAGGGCAAGCCATACTCCGAAATTTGGCTTACAGGCGACGACGACTCCGATCAACGCCCCGGCCGTGAGGTCACGTTTGCGGTCCAGGAGCAGCCATGCGCCGATCGCGAATGCCAAGATCAGCACATACACTTGCCCGAAGACAACGGTGAACCAGAGGCCGCCGAACGCCAGCGTCAGGAACAACCTGGTCAAACTGAAAAAGTGGCGGTAGCGGACAAGAAGCCCGGCGACACTCAACCCGTAAAGCACGAGCGTCGCGCCGGTCCACAATCGGATCAATGTCGTCGCCGAAAGCGTCGCCAGCGGTGCGAAGAGAAGAAGGGAAACCGGAGGGTTCAAATTCGTTCCGAGGGTAGGCTCGCCGAAGATCAGGCCGGTATTCAGAAAAGCGTAGGGATTCTGGCCTGCCGCGATCGCGTGGCCGGAGGCCAGAAACTGGATCATGTCGCCGAGATAAGGTTTCGTGCCCAACGGGAGCGACGCCAAGGCATCCACGACGATTAAGGGCAGGAGCACCAGTCCTAAAACGCGACGCACGATGAACCTCCCCACTCGACGATTCTATCGTCGGTCGCGGGGCCACCGGCAATCGCCTGTTCGGTATCCCCCAGCGCTCCCACCCGCGCTCGCGCCGCTCGTCGCCGGTGAGTGACTTCAGGTCAGTCCCAGTGGAAGTCCCGCTCGGGCGTCATCATCCCGGTCATCGTCGTGGGCTGGTACGGAAAACGACCGAGGGCAGCTTCGTCGATGTCGACGCCCAGGCCGGGTCGATCCGGCGGGATGAAGTGACCGTCGACCAGCTCAATGGCCTCTTTTTGAATCGTGGACCGGATCGGCTCGTCGGACACCACGAACTCCTGGATAAGGAAATTCGGCGTACAGGCATCCACGTGAACGCACGCCGCGGTGGAGAGCGGACCATTCGGATTATGCGGCGCCAGACCGACGTAGTACACCTGGGCCATCGCCGCGATCTTTCGCGTCTCGAGGATGCCGCCATCGTGGCAGATATCCGGCTGAATGACCGCTGCCGCTTGCTTCTCGATCACATCCTTGAAGCCCCACTTGGTGAATAGCCGCTCGCCGGTCGCCACCGGGATCGGAATCGACCGGGCCACCATCGCCATCGCGTCGACGTTCTCCGGCGGGATCGGCTCCTCGTAGAAGAATGGCTGAAACTCCGCGAGTCGATGGGCCAGACGGATCGCGTTGGCCGGGCTCAGCCGCCCATGGACCTCGATCAGGAGGTCGATCTTCGGACCCACCGCGTTTCGCACTTCGCGGACGATCCCAATCGCCAGCTCCTCCTGCTCGTGGTTGATGAACAGGCTGGCTCCGCCGAAAGGATCCCACTTCAGCGCGGTGAAGCCACGCTCGACGGTATCCACGGCGGCCTTGGCGAACTGTTTGGGCGTCTTGCAGCCCCGAAACCAGCCGTTCGCGTAGGCCCGCACTCGATCGTGAACTCGTCCTCCGAGAAGCTGCCAAACCGGCACTCCCAACGCCTTGCCTTTGATGTCCCACAATGCCTGCTCGACCCCGGAAATCGCCGAGTTCAGGATCGGTCCGCCAACCCAGAACGCGTTGCGATACATCTCCTGCCACAACTGCTCGATCTGAAAAGGATCGCGCCCGACGAGCTGCCGCGCCAGGTCGTCGATGGCCTGCGCTACCGTCTTTTCTTTCCCCTCGACGCTGGCCTCGCCCCAGCCGTGGATGCCCTCGTCGGTCACCACTTTGACGAGAACCCAGTTGCGCGTCGATCCCACGTTGACGAAGTGCGTTGCGATTTCGCTGATTTTCAACCGTTTCTCCTCCGTTTTAGTCGCCATGCCCGCGAGCGTCCCTATTGTACCCGAATCGGCGCTCGGCCCCACGCGGATCGGGAGACTCTACCCAGACCATCCTCGATCCGGGGACTCCGGTTCAGCTAGCCATTCACGGCAATTGACGAACGGCGCGCCGGTGGATTACGCTCGTTCAGGGAATCGTCAACGCTGCTAGGATCTGCTGGCTGATGGAGTCGGGTGAGTTGACGTCTCCCGAAAGGATGGCGGCACGACCTCCAATCCGTGACCGGAACGATGCGCACCGCGAACTGCCTGACGTCGATCGCCATCGCGCTTGGCTTGACCGTGTCCTCGCTGATTGCAAATCCGATCCCGGCCGCGGCGAGCGGTTGCCGGTTTGACCTGGGCTTCCTGACTCTCCAGCAGCTCATTCCGAACGTAGTCGGAAAGTGCCTGGTCGACGAGCACTACAATCCGATCAACGGCGATGGTCTTCAGGAAACGACCGGAGGACTGCTCGTTTGGCGGAAGGCCGATAATTGGACGGCATTTACCGACGGCTATCACACCTGGGTCAACGGCCCAAACGGCCTCCAGGAGCGCTTGAACACCCAGCGATTTCCTTGGGAGCTTTCTGACACCCCGTGTGCAATTCCGTCCGATGCCGTCACGTTCGAGCCCCCGACCGTCGGCCTGAATGGCAACGCGACGGGAACCGGGTCGATCCACAACGCCTGCGATCAACCGGTCAGCTTTCTGATCGACGTCTTGACTCAGGCCCGCGACAACTCGCAGACGATCGCCGACGCGCCCACTGTCTTCGTCCCGGGCGTCGCGCCGGATTCGAGTGTATCGTTCTCCTATCAAGTGATCCTCGCGGTTCCGAACTCGACCCCTCAAACCCTGGTATCCTGGTTCGACGATTCGGGTAACCAGTGGCGGTGCGTCGACGTCGGAGCCGACCGGTGCCTCGACGTCGATCCCTGGCTCACGAGCGCGGTGACCGTCCTTCGGAGCTTGGACGAAGGGCGCGCGCTTCTTCGGATCGCGGCCGACGACGGCGTGCAAATCCAACGGGGCAGCGAGCCGTCTAATCTTCTGGCGTCGTACTCGCCGGCGACAAAGCGGATCACGCTGGATCCAAGCCTGGACTCGTACTCGTCCTGGGTGCGCGCAACGATTCTCGCCCACGAGCTTCAACACGCCGCGGATGACGCGGCCGGGAATCTAACCGGCACAACGGCGAACTGTTATCTCGCCGAGGAAACCGCTTTTCGACGTGAGGCGCAAGTGTGGGCGGATCTCTGGCAGAACCATCTTCCCCCGAACATCGACTCGATGCACCAGATGCTCAATGACATCACGCTCACCGTGGCGCGAGACCCGACCGGCTTTGTGAATTCACTCGTCGCGGCGTACCAGCAGGAATGTGATGCCAGCGAGCCAAGCGCGCCGAACAATTGATGGAGGACGAGCACGTGAGACTGGGAGTTTGCGGTGGTATCTGCCCGTCGGATCTGAATGAGATGTCGCCTGATCTCTGCCACGCGGTTCGTGAAGCGGGGTACAGTGGCATCTTCGCCCGTTTCGCGAAAAACGATCCGCTGACCACCACGCGCGCCGAATGTGAGCGCGCTCGGTCGATCCTTCGCGATAACGGGATCGAGCTCTACCAGACGACTGGCTACTGGCAATGCCTGATTCACCCCGACGAAGACCGGCGGCGCGAGGCGGTAAAAGTTCTTCAGGCAGCCCTGCGGATCGCCGGCTGGCTCGGCTCGCGCTCGATCGACACCGGTCCGGGAAGCTTGAATCCGCGCGGGCCCTGGTTTCCTCATCCCGACAACTGGACGTCAATCGCTCGCCGTCAGCTCATACGCAGTTTGCGCGAGTGCGCCGCGGCTGCCGAGGATGCGGGCGTCTACCTCGGGCTGGAGGCCCATCAGCTGGTCACGCTCAAGACGCCCGGGGTCGTTCGCGACGTTCGCGATGCGGTGGATTCGAGGTGGGGACGCTCA
>JAJPKB010000254.1 GCA_021323915.1 Chloroflexota bacterium
CGTCAAAATCGGCGCCGGATATTCCGGAATGTTCACCGCCCGCACCGGCAAGACCCACCAGGACGTGTCGGACCTGACGGTAATGCGGGCGGTTCCCCACATGACCGTCGTGGCGCCGGCCGACGCGGTTGAAGTCCGCCTGGCGATGCAGGTGGCGACGGCGAGTCCGGGCCCCTGGTACGTTCGGTTGGTGCGCGATCCGACGCCGGTCATCTTCGGAGCCGACTACGTGTATGAGCCCGGAAAGGTCGTCACGCTGCGGTCCGGAACCGACCTGACGATCATCGGAACCGGCGTTCAGAGCGTACGGGCGCTCGAAGCCGCCGACCTGCTTGCCGCCGACGGAATTTCGGCGGAGGTCGTCCACGCGCCCACCCTCAAGCCCCTCGACGCGCAGGGAATCGTCAGCGCCGCCGAAAAGACCGGCCTCGTCGTGACGACCGAGGAGCACACGATAATCGGCGGGCTCGGCGGCGCGGTCGCCGAGATTCTGGGCGAGCACCGACCGACCCCGATGATACGCCACGGCCTGAAGGATCTTTACGGTGAGTCGGGCGCGAACGATGCCCTGATCGAAAAATACGAGCTCTCCCCGCGGCACGTGGCCGCCGCGGCCCGCGGGCTGCTGGAGAAAGCGCGCCGCTGATTGGTTCCCGGTCGCTGTAACGTTTCCGTCGCTCCGGACGTTTTGAATCAGCAGAGATACTGATCGACGGTGATTCAGGACGTCCGGTACGCCGCCGATGAATGGACCGGGGGAATTCGATGTCCCGTTCGCGTCTGATCTTTTACGGAATCCTGGGCCTGGGTCTACTGATCGTCGGCTCCCAGGCTGTCTTCGCTTCCAGCAGCAACGCCAGCCTGGCAACAACGGCGGCAGCTCCGACGACGAGCCCCGACCGAAACTGGAGCATCTCCGGAACCATCCAGGCGATGAACGGAGAGTTCTGGAACATTCAAGGCTTCGCGATTCGGGTCACCTCGGTCACCCACATCTCCGGAGACTTGCCCACGATCGGAAGCTTCGTCCGGGCTCAGGGCACCGTTCAGCCTGATGGCACCTGGCTTGCCACCGACGTGCACATCGGAAGCGACTCTCTCTCGGCCACTCCGACGTCCGTGCCAACCAGCACCAGCACACCAACGCCGACACCGACGGCTCAACCGACGGCAACCGCGACCCCAACCGAGGTTCCGGACGTGTTCGAGCGCCTCACGCCCCACGCCACGCCGCCGCGTGCTTCCGACGAACCAGACCACGACGCTGGGCGCCCCGGCAACCATGTTCTGCCAACCGTCCACCCGATCAAGCCACACCACGAAAGGCAGAGCGGTCCCCATGACCCGCGGCGCCACGAGGACGTACGTGGGTTCGGGGAAGGCGATTGGCATCAAGATTGACGTTAAGCAACGCGGCTGACCTCCTGGGGTGCCTGGCTGCCCGTGCGCCTGGTTTGACAGAGATCAGGGCGCCCACTATAATCTCCAAGTACACGTGCGTTTTCGTCGTCTGACGGCGCGCGCTTCGCAGATTAGAGTAACCGTCTCGAAAGGAACGATGATCCGTGCCCAAGCGCACCTATCAGCCCAAGAAGCGCCGGCGCAGCCGCGTCCATGGCTTTCTGAAGCGCATGTCCACCCCGGGCGGCCGCGAAGTCATTCGCCGTCGTCGAGCGCGCGGACGCGTTCGGCTGACTCCAGTCTGAGTCGAGTCTTGTTCAACCGAGCACCGTGAATGACTCCGGCTCGGACTCCGACGATCGTCAGGCTTCTGGCGCGGCGACGGACGCGAACGCGAAACCGCGGTACTCTGGCGCGAGACTCCGACGGTGCGGGCGACTACGCGCCGAGGCGGAGTTCAGTCGGGTCCGGGCGGAAGGACGCTCGTGGTCGTCGCCGCTTCTGGTCGTTCAAGTGGCGCGCCGGCCGGTCGACGAAGTTCGAGTCGGGTTCGTCGTCAGCAAGCGAATTGGCAAGGCGGTCCGACGGAATCGAGTGCGCCGTCTCCTCCGGGAAGCCGCGCGTCGGGTTTGCCCGCGCCTTCAAAACGGATGGGATCTCGTGATCATCGCTCGATCGCGCATCGTCGGTGAGGCGCTCGACGCCGTTCAGGCAGCCCTCGAGGATGTAGTGAAGAGAGCAGGACTACTCGATGGCCCGCCGGTTGCGACCGAGTCGCCCACCGGCGGGTTTCCGTTTCCCGGCGAGCCAGGACGAGATCGGACGGTTCGATGAAGAAAGTCGCGCTCGGCATGATTCGGGTGTATCAGATGACGCTGTCGCGGGTATTACCGCCAACCTGTCGGTTCTACCCTTCCTGCTCTCAGTACGCGTATGAGGCCATCGCGCGGTACGGGATCGTCCGCGGAGGATGGATGGCTCTCAACCGCCTCGGACGCTGTCATCCGTTTCATCCCGGCGGATACGATCCGGTTCGTTAGCACCTGAGGAGGCTACTTCTTGGCGGCCATTGGCAGTCTCTACAATGCGCTGCGAGACGCTCTCGCGGGTCCAATGCTGGACGCGCTTATGTTCCTATACCACGTTCTTGTCACGGCGGGTATCCCCAGCTGGGGACTGACCATCATTCTGTTCACCATTCTCGTCAAGCTAGTGTTCTGGCCCCTGACCGCCCAGCAGTTCAAGTCGTCCAAGGCGATGCAGTCGCTCCAGCCACAGCTCAACGAGCTGAAGAAGCTCCACGGCAAGGACAAAGAAAAGCTCATGCAGGAGCAGATGCGGCTCTACAAGGAAAACCGCGTCAATCCGATGGCTGGCTGCTTGCCGATGCTGATTCAGTTCCCGATCTGGATCGGCCTCTATCAGGCGCTGTACGTCCTGGCCGGAGCGGTGGCGGGAATTCCGGCCCAGCCTGGCTTCAACAGTCCTTTTCTCTGGGTCCCTAACCTGGCCCAGCCCGAGGGATTCCCGTATGCGCTGGCCATCCTGACCGGGCTCTCCCAACTGGCGGTTCAACGCATGATGCAGGTCAATGCAACGGATCCTCAGCAGAAGACGATGAACCAGGCGATGCAGTTCATGCCGATCATGTACATCTTCATCTCGTTCAAGATGCCCGCCGGACTCGTCCTGTACTGGGTCGCGTCGAACGTCTTCAGCATGATTCAACAGTCGTTCTACTACGGATGGAGCTCGGTGATTCCCAGCGGCTTGTTCGGGTCCGCGACCTCGAGCGCGGTCCGCGCCCCGGCTCGGGAACGCGGGACTCGACGAGCTCCGGAGTCCTTGAACGGCGCCCGCGCCCGGACCGAGGAAGCCGCACCCGAGGCCGCACCGGAATCGGTCAATGGCCGAACGGCTCCCACGGCGGTGGCATCGCAGAGCCAAGCGCCGCGCCGACCTAAGAAGAGAAAAAAATGAAGGTCCCCTCTGAGGAGGAATTCACGGTGGAGAGTCTGGAAGTCACGGCCCGCACTGTAAACGAAGCGATCGAAAAAGCACTCGCGAGACTGGGAAAATCGCGCGATGAGGTCGACATCTCGGTTCTTTCGGAGGGCAGTCGGGGCATTCTGGGCATTGGCGGCGAGGATGCGCGTATCCTGGCCTCGCTCCGCGAGCCGCGCCAGACCGCCACTCCTCAGCCCTCCGGTTCGACTCCGACTCCCGATCAGTTCGGGGAAACCGCGCGTGGGGTTCTCGAAAATCTCCTGGGCGGCATGCGCATCAACGGGGAAGTTGAGATTGTGCCTTTGCCGGACGTGGCCGCCGAGGACGGATTCGTCGCCGCGCTCGACATCGTCCGACCGGACGACGTCGGCATCCTGATCGGACGGCGCGGTGAAACCCTTGGATCGCTGCAGTTTCTGACCACGTTAATCGTCGCCCGCAA
>JAJPKB010000280.1 GCA_021323915.1 Chloroflexota bacterium
CTGGAGGTTCTGCAGACTCCGCTCGCAGGCCTCGACCAGATCCGCCGGCGCCAGGTTCGACGCCGAGACCTTGGTCGCGATCACCGCTTCGCGGCGTCGGCCGAGCAGCCCGCGCCCGAGCACGCGCTCGGAGTGGCCGTCCTCATACCCCTCCGCCGTGTCGAAGAAGTTGATGCCGGCGTCGAGAGCGGCGTGCACGGTCGCGATCGACACCTCGTCGTCCTGCTCGCCCCAGACCACGCCCCCGGCGAACGGCCAGCACCCGAGGGCGATGACCGACACGTCGATGTCGGTATGGCCGAGCTTTCGGTACTCCATACCCTTCCTCCGCTTTGGTGGATCGAGTTTAGAAGATATCCTTGTAAGAGCCATCCAGCTGGACGTCCACCAGCGATGGGCCGGGGTGCGCGATCGCGCGCTCGAGGGTCGCCCGCAGATCCTCCGGCTGACTGACCCGCTCGGCGTGGAAGCCGAAGGCGCGGGCGATCGCCGCGAAGTCGAGCTCCGGATCTCGCAGGTCCATGCCGACGAACGCGCTCGGCCGGCTCGATTCGCCGAGGTAGTGCAGCAGGTTCAGCTTGAGGATCCGGTAGGATCGGTTGCCGCAGATGACGTAGGTGATCGGCAAGTTCTCGTGGGCCGCCGTCCAGAGTCCCTGGATGCTGTACATCGCCGAGCCGTCGCCGATGACCGCGACGACCGGTCGGCCCGGATTGGCGACCTGCACGCCGATCGCGCCGCCGATGCCCCAGCCGATCCCTCCGCCGCGAATTCGGAAGTAGCTCCCCGGCCGATCGAAGGTCATCGCTGCCTGGAGCGCGCCCGAGGTGGTGATCGCTTCGTCGACGAGAACGGCGTCGGGAGGCAGGGATTGCGCTAGCTCGTGGGCCAGCCGCGACGGATGAATCGGAGACCGGTCCCAGCTCGCGCGTAGCTCGCGTTGAAAGGCCTCGGCCTGGCGGGCCTTCGCCGCCGCGACCTGCTCGCCCCGGCTCGCAGCGGCCTCGCGCTGGGCCGGATTCTGGAGCGCCTCGACCGCGCGCGCCAGATCGACCAGCCCTTCCCGTGGATCGGCGTGAATGCCGACCTCGGGGACGAAGTTTTTGCCGATCTCGCCCGGATTCGAGTCCAGGTGAATCAGTGGGGTCGACGGATCGAGCAAGGGCTCGCGCAGGTAGAAGTACTGGGGGAACAGGTTGCAGCCGACCGCCAGGACGACATCGGCGCTCCGCAGCAGGTTGGCCGTGGCGGGGGCGTTGACGTTGAGTCCGCCGAGAAACAACGGATGGCTCGTCGGGAAATTGACCGCGGAGTACGTGATCGCGTACACTCGGGCGCCCAGGAGATCGGCGAGCGCCGCCGCCTCTGCCGCGGCGTTGGCGTCGGCGATCCGGTCGCCGACCAGCATGAGCGGCGCGCGGGCCTCGACCAGGATTCCCGCGGCGCGCTCGGCCGCCGCCGGATCGGGGCGAATCCGCGAGTAGGATGGCGGCGCCGGGCGAACCTCCACGTCGGCCTCGTCGTCGCACACGTTCCAGGGCAGGGACAGAAAAGTCGGCCCCCGCGGCGGCTCGGCCGCGGTCTTGAAGGCGCGCCGGGTCATCGACGGCAGCTGCGAGACGTCGAGGACCTCGGCGCTGTACTTGGTGTACTGTCGGGTCATCCGAACCAGATCGCCGGAGAGGTGCGGCTCGGCGTTCAGCAGGCGAAGGTCCGCCTGTCCGGCGGTGAGGACCAGGCTCGTCCCGCCCTTCGACGCGTCGTAGAGCATCGAAAGGGCGTTGCCGACCCCCGGCGCGATGTGGACGTTGACCACGCCAACCTTCCCGGAGGCCCGCGCGTAGCCGTCCGCGGCGGAGACGGCCACCGACTCCTGAAGGGTCAGGACGTAGTGGAACTGAGGATAATCCTGCAGCGCATCCATGAACGGGCTCTCGGTAGTGCCGGGGTTCCCGAAGATCGTATCGACGCCTTCGGCGAGCAGAAGCTCCATGAACAAGTGCTTGCCGCGCAGCCGCGCCATGCTCGCTCTCTCCTCTCTCCGGTCGATCGGTCGAGGGATAGTCGCGCCCCGATCGGACGGCCCTGTAACAATAGCGCGTCTGACCGGATCTGAACAGCCAGGTGAGAGCAGCGCCAGACCCGATCGCCCCGACCACGAAAGTGGTATGCTTAACGTCGAATCCGGGCGCGGTTAAGCTATCTCTCCGCGAGGTCCGACGATGTCAAATCGCCGCGTGGTTCCGCGTAGCGCCGACGACGTGCGTCAGTGGGTGCAGCCGCTGGCCGACGTCGCGGCGCTCGGGATGTTTCTGGTCGTCCTCATGGGGGCAACGGTGACCGACACCGGCTCGGCCACCGGCTGCGGAAGGTCCTGGCCCCTCTGCAAGGGACAGTTCATCCCCCAGTTCGCCATCGCCACCCTCATCGAGTTCAGCCATCGCCTGGTCACCGGCGTCGAGGGCATCTTGATCTTCGCCCTCACCGTGGCGGTTCTCATCCTCTGGAAGCGGCGCGAAATGCGGGTGCTGGCCGCGGCCATGCTGATCACCCTTCTGCTCCAGTCGGGGATGGGCGCGGCGGCGGTCATGTGGCCGCAGTCGCCGGCGGTGCTCGCCCTGCACCTGGGAATCTCGCTCGTCGCCTTCGCCAGCGTCGCGCTGACCACCCTCTCGATCCGCTACGATCGAGACCTGCGGCGGCTCCGCGGGAATGCCACGTCGGCGGCGTTTCGGCTGGCGGTCTGGGCGGCGACCATCTATACCTATCTGGTCGTCTACTCCGGCGCGTACGTTCGGCACGCCGGCGCGAGCATGGCCTGCGTCGACTGGCCGTCCTGCAACGGCGCGACCTGGATCACCTTCGGTGGGCTGACCGGCGTCGTGGTCATCCATCGCATCGTCGCCTTTGGAGTGTTCCTGGCGATGGTCGGGCTGGCCGGGTGGTCGTATCGAACGCGGGAGATTCGGCCGGACCTTTATCGGGGAAGCGTCGCCGCGCTGGTGCTGGTCGTCCTGCAGGGGCTGGCCGGCGGGCTGATCGTGCTGACCCGCCTCGATCTGTTGACGACCCTGGCGCACACCGGCATCGTGGCGCTGCTCTTCGCGAGCCTGTGCTTCCTTTGCCGCCAGACCCTCGCCGGCGCGACCGTGGAGGAAGCGGAGCCGTCCGTCGTTCCGGCAACGGTCGGCGTTGGACCGGCATCAGGGTAGGCGCGTCGATCGGGTACGACTACTCGGGCACGATCTGAAGGGCGTCGACGTGGCGCGGACGGAGAAGCCCGAATCAGGGACAATCGGCTCCTCGGCGGTGCGCCGCGCGATGTCGGTGCGGCCCGAGTCGCCCATCCCCAGGCTCCGCGGCTTCGGGCGGCAGGTATTGGCCTTTTCCTCGAGCGCCTCTCGGATCAGGGAGGCCAGCGAGATCCCGCGGTCCTCCGCCACCCGGCGCAGTCGCTCGAGCAGCTCTTCCGGGGCGACGATGGTCGTGCGTTTCATGTCGGCTCTCGTACTCGCATGGTAGCACCGCCCGAACGGTTATGCTATACCCAGCATAACTCGGAAAGAGCCTTCTCTCGGTGGCACGCCGCGCTCGGCCGGTCCAGGAGCATCGCGTCCCCGCCATGATAGAATGGCGCCGAATCTGGAGGAACTACTCCTCTTCCTGGGAGCTGCCCATGTATCGCACCGCCATCATCGCCTGCGGCAACATCGCACGGGTCCACGCCCGCGCCTGGCAAGACGTGCCGGGCCGACCGGTCGAGATCGGCGCCATCGCGGACACTCACCCTGACGCCCGACGCGAGTTCGGCGATTTCTTCGGCGTCCCTGAAGAGAAGCGCTACGCCAACTACCGCGAGATGCTCGACACGGAGCATCCCGATTTCGTCGACGTCTGCTCCTGGCACGGACACCACGCCGAGATGGTGATTGCCGCCGCCGCGCGGCGCCCCAGGGTGATCATCTGTCAGAAGCCAATGGCGCTCAGCCTGGGCGATGCCCAGCGGATGATGATCGCGTGCTCCCGCAACGGCGTGAAGCTGGTCATCGCCTACCAGCGCCCCCACCACGCCACCTGGCTGAAGGCGCGGGACCTGATCCGCGAAGGCGCGATCGGGAAAATCGTCCAGATCTCGATCAGCGACGGGACCCTCCTCAACACCAACTCCCACAACATCCAGCTCGCCCTCTACCTGACCGGCAATCCGCGCGTCGAGTGGGTGATGGGTGCGGTCGAGCGAACGACCGAGGCGATGGAGCGCGGATTCCCGACCGAGGACCGCTCGCTGGCCCTGATCGGTCTGGAGGGCGGCGCGCAGATCCTTCTCCAGGGCGGGTTTCGGTTCCCCTACCGCACCGGCCAGGGCGCCCGGGTGGTGGGCACGGAGGGAATCATGGAGCTCGGAACGACCCGTCCGCCGAACGAGGAGCTGCGCTCCGACGGCGCGATGTGGCAGCCGGAGGGCTCGTCCGCCAAGTACAACGACGAGGTCGGCCTGGTGCGCTACCTGAACGGGAGCACCGGCGGCTGGAAGGACGTCGAGGCTCCCTGGCACGACGCCTGGGTTCACCAGGCCCAGGAAACGATCGCCTGGGCCGAGGGGAAGATCGACGACCCGCTCAGCTCGGCCGCCAAGGCCTACGCCACCCAGGAAGTGATGATGGCGCTGTACGAGTCGGCCCGCAAGCGCCAGCGGATCGATCTGCCGTTGAAGACCCGGGTGAACCCCTTGCAGCTGATGGTGGATAACGGCGACCTCCCGGTCGAATGGCCCGGCGCCTACGAGCAGCGAGCCGGCATCGTCCGCGGCGAAGGCATGTCGTGGGAGGAAGCCTCGACAACGAATGGCTGACGACGTCGGTCCTTCGAACGGCCAGTCTCGAGAAGAGGGAACAGATGAAACTAGGTTACAGCTCCTGGAGCATGCCGACGCTCTCGGTCGACGAGCAGATTCGGACGACGGCGGAGATCGGCTTTCAGGGCATCGAGCTTATCTGCATCGAGCGATCCTCGACCGACGTCGACAAGCTCGACCCGGCCGAGCGACGACGGATCCGTAAGCTGCTCGACGCCTCCGGGCTGGAGCTGCCGGCCCTCCACGCCAGCGTGAATCCGATCGATCCGGATCCGTCAGTCGCGGCGCGCAACGTCGCGCGGCTCCGGCGCTCGATCGATCTGGCGGCGGACATCGCCGACCCGACCGGCCCACCGGCTATCGTCCTGATGGGCTACGGCCGACCGGAGACCTACGAGCAGGACCGCGAGCGGCTGGCGTCGATCTTCCGAGACCTGGCCGAATACGGGCGCGAGCGCGGCGTCAAGCTCGGGCTCGAATTGCACGTCGGCCAGGCGATCGACCGGCCGGAGCGGGTGCTCTGGCTCCTCGAGCACGTCGATCACCCCAATTTTCGGCTCAACCTGGACACCAGCCACCTCGACGTGATGGGCTACAGCATCGCCGAGTCGGTTCGACCACTGGTCGCCTACGCCGTTCACACCCACGTCAAGGACCAGCGCGGACGGTACCCGAATCACGAGTACCTCACGCCCGGCGACGGCGACTACGACTACGTGACCTATCTCAAGGAGATGGACGCCGGGGGCTACCGCGGCTTCATCACCGGCGAGATCAGCCTGATGGTCCAGCGGAAGCCCGGCTACGACCCGGTGGCGACGGCCAGGCAGACGTATCGGGTTCTTTCGAAGGCGTTTGTCGAGGTGGGCCTCACAATCGGCTGACGAGGTGATGGCAAAACGTGTCAAAACGGGTGAAAATCGGCGTGATCGGCGCCGGAACGATCGCGACCCTGCGGCACATTCCGTCGTACAAGTCGTGCGAATCGGCGGGCGCCGCCGAGGTCGTCGCCGTCTGCGACCCGATCGAGGAGAGCGCGCGAAAGGCGGCCCGGGAGTTCGCGGTGCCGAATGTCTTTCGCGACTACCAGGATCTCCTCAAAGTGCCGGGCCTGGACGCGGTGAGCATCTGCACGCCCAACGTCTACCATGAGCCGATCTCGCTCGCGGCGGTAGAGGCCGGGTGCCACGTCCTCTGCGAAAAGCCCCTCGCGATGAGCTACGCCGGCGCCCGGCGCATGCACGAGGCAGCGCGCGCGGCCGGGGTCAAGACCTCGGTCAACTTCCGGTATCGCTGGATTCCGGCCGCGGGATTCGTCCGCGATCTCATCCGCGGCGGGGAGCTGGGCGAGATCTACCACGTCTTTATCAACTACTTCAACGGCGGCCTCTACGATCCGACCACCCCGATTCGCTGGCGGGAGGTCCGGGCGCAGGCCGGAAGCGGCGCGCTGGGCGACCTCGCCTCGCACCTGGTCGACCTGTGCCGGTTCTGGATCGGCGAGATCGCCAGCGTCAGCGGCCACCTTCGCACCTTCGTGGAGGAACGCCCGCTGCCGGCCGGCGGCGTCGGCAAGGTGGACGTCGACGATGCGACGTCGTTCGTCGCCCGGTTCGACGGCGGCGCCCAGGGAGTCTTCAACGCGACCCGCTGCGCGATCGGACGCGGCAACCACCAGCGGGCCGAGATCTACGGCACCAGGGGCGCGGTGATTTACGAGATCGAGAAGTGGGATCGCGGCGGCGATCAAGTTCAGCTCTGTCTGGGATCGAGCCAGGCGCGCTTCGGTAGCTTCGCCCCGGTCGCGGTGCCACCGGCGTACCTGGCCGGCACGCCGAACCACCCCATGATCGAATTCGTCGAGGCGATCCGTGCCGATCGTGAGCCCGATCCAACCTTCTACGACGGCATGCGCTGCCAGGAGGTTCTCGAAGCGGTCGAGATCTCGTCCCGCGAGGGCGGCGTCACCGTCCAGCTTCCCTTGAGCTGATCTTCGAGCGAGGTCCGCCGTTAACCGATCGACTGATCAGACGCCTTGTAGCATAAGGGCCTGCCCCTACCGGGTCCCGATCGGATGAGGCACCGGTTCCGGTTTCGACAAACTGCCGCTAAAGATGGAGGACTTTATCCATCTTCCGGTCGATCTCCAGCGCTCGCTCCTCCGCCCACGCTTTGAGCGGCACGTTGTCCCAGTTCTTCGGGAGCCAGTGCTGCGACGCCGGCTCCCACTCCGGATCCTGCCCCATCGGGTTGTCGTCGGTGGCCAGCGCGCCAAGGAGCTGCCGCCGAATCGGCGAGCTACGCGCGATCAAGGCCGGATCCTGCTGGAAGTAATCGGTCGGACGCAGCCAGCGGTAGTGGTAGCCGTAGTACATGACCTTGCGCACCTTGTCCGAAAGGTTCGGCGACACGCAGTGCCAGACCGCCGTTCGCCAGACGAGCGCGGTGCCGGCTCGCACGTTGAGCTCGATCATCTCGCGAGGATCCACCCGGAAGTCGAGGTCGCGGAGCTCTTGCGGCTTGCGCTTGTGGCTTCCGGGCACGAGGCAGAGCGCCCCGGAGTTGTGCTGGGTCAGGTCCGACAGGTAGTAGCCGACCTTGATCTCCATGAACGGCACGTGCCCATCGAGCGACGGCGCTTCGAACAGGTACGAGCCGCAGAGGTCCGGGTGCCAGACCAGGTTCCGGTAACCCGCGGCGGCGTCGGCCCCCTTGCCACGTCCCAGCTCGCCCGCCTCGAGGTCCTTCGGATAGGGCGGGCGATAATCGAGGTGGGTGGTCCGAATCTGGATGTTCCAGCCGATCGCGTCGACGACGTAAGGGAGAATCCGCGGGTGATCGACGAGGTCGAGGAACGCCTCGTGGTGGGCCAGCGCGTTGCGAATCGCGAACGGGGCATTCGACGGCTGCCCTTTCGCCTTGTGGATCCGCTCCGCGACTTCGTCGATCGCGTCGAGGAGGCGCTGAAGCTCGGCGCCAGTGAAAAAGTCCTCGAGGACGATATACCCCTGCTCGTCGAAGTCCCGCCGTTGCTGTTCGGTCATCGCTAGCGACATTGTTCCTCCCAGGGCAAAATGCATCTCACTGATAAAAGACCCAGCTCTTCTGCAGCTTGAACTGCAGCCAGGTGAACGCCATGATCACCAGGAAGAGCACGTAGGCCAGGGCCGAGGCATAGCCGGTCTTTCCCCACGAGAACGCGTTCTGATAGATCAGGAACACGATCGTCACCGTGGAGTTCTCGGGGTTTCCCTGGGTCATCGCCCAGACCTGGTCAAAGACCTGCCAGGCTCCGATCAAGCTGTTGACCGCGACGAAGAACGTCGAAGGCGAGACGAGCGGCAGGGTGATGTGGAGGAAGCGATTCCAGCGGCCGGCCCCGTCGATCGAAGCGGCTTCCTGGTACTCGTTGGGGATGCCCTGCAGGCCGGCCAGGAGAATGATCGTGTTGAATCCCAGGCTCCGCCAGACCGACATCATGATCACCGCCAGCATCGCGAGGTGGGGATCGTCCAGCCACCGCAGAGGTGGAATGCCGACCAGGCTAATCATCCAGTTGATCAGGCCGTACTCGGTGTCGTACAGCCAGCGCCACACCATCGCCACCGCGATCAGGGCGGTCACCGCGGGCAGGAAGAAGAGGGTGCGGTAAACGCCCAGGAAACGCAGCTTCTGGTTCAAGGCTACCGCCAGCGCGAGGGCGATCACGGTTCCCAGGCCCACGCTCACGATGGCGAAATACAGGGTGTTCTCCATCGACGTCCAGAACAAGGGATCGCTCGGCAGCTTCGCGTAATTGGCCAGGCCGATGAGATGCGGCGAATCGAGAATGTTCCAGTCGGTCAGACTCAGCCCCAGGCCCACGACGATCGGAAACAGATTGAAGCCGACGAACCAGATGATCACCGGCGCGACGTAGAGGTAGCCGAACGGCGGGCGCCGGCGCGACCAGGGCCAGAAGCTCCGCTTCGAGGCGGTCGTCGCGACGCTCATAGCTTATCCTTTCAGTCCCGAGAGGGTAATTCCCTGGACGAAGTAGCGCTGGCCGAACGCGAAGGTGATCAGCGAGGGAACGACCGCGACGGTCGCCACGACCATGACGTAGGGCCAGTTGGCGATCTGGTTCTCGTTGCCGCTGAGCATGCCGATGCCGACGACCATCGTGCGCATCTCGTCGGTGTTCGTGACGATGAGGGGCCAGATGAACTGGTTCCAGGAAGCGACGAAGCTGAGGATCGCCAGGGCGGCGAGCCCCGGGCGGGCGAGCGGCAGGATGATCTGCCAGAACACGCCGAAGCTGCCACAGCCGTCGATCACCGCCGCTTC
>JAJPKB010000663.1 GCA_021323915.1 Chloroflexota bacterium
GTCTCCGAGGACGAGGCGGCGCCCGAGGGGATGCTTGGCTACGAGCGCCTGCTGTCGGGGGTCGACGAGCGCGAAATTCGCTATCCGGAGCCCGACGAGGACGAGGCGACCGCGATGTGCTACACCTCGGGCACGACCGGCCGCCCCAAGGCGGTGCTCTACTCGCACCGGGCGATCGCCTTGCACTCGATGCTGCTGGGAATGGTCGACACGATGGGGATTCGGGAGACTGACGTCGTCTGCCCGGTCGTGCCGATGTTTCACGTCAACGCCTGGGGCATTCCTTACGTCTGTGCGATGGTTGGCGCCACCCAGGTATTTCCCGGACCGTTTCTCGACCCGGTCAGCCTCCTGGAGATATTCCAGGGGGAGCGGGTAACGTTCACCGCTGGCGTGCCGACGATCTGGCTCGGCATCCTGCGGGTGCTCGATCAGAATCCCAAAGCGTACGACGTTTCAAGCCTCCGTTCGATGGGGGTTGGGGGATCGGCCGCCCCGCTGTCCATGATTCGTGGCTTTCAGGAACGCCACGGACTCAAAGTATTGCACGCCTGGGGGATGACCGAGACGACGCCGCTCGGCACCGTATCCAATCTGACCAGCGACTTCGCGAGCCTGTCGGAAGACGAACAGTATGAGCGCCGTGCTCGCCAGGGGACGCCGGTTCCGTTCGTCGACATTCGGGCGCGCGGCGACGATGGCCCGGTGCCCTGGGACGGCGAGACGATGGGCGAGCTCGAGGTGCGCGGCCCCTGGGTCGCCAGCGCGTACTACGAAAGCCCCGGCTCCGAGGACCGGTTCACCGACGACGGCTGGTTCAAGACCGGCGACATCGTAACGATCGATCAGAACGGCTCGGTGAAGATTCAGGACCGCACCAAGGATCTGATCAAATCGGGGGGCGAATGGATCAGTTCGGTCGAGCTGGAGAACGCCCTGATGGGACACCCGGCGATCGCCGAGGCCGCGGTGATCGCGGTGCCTCACCCGAAGTGGCAGGAGCGTCCGCTCGCCGTCGTCGTCTTCAAGCCCGGCCAGTCCGCCACCGCCGAGGAATTACGAGCCTTCCTCGAGCCGCGCTTCGCGAAGTGGTGGCTCCCCGATGCCTTCGAGGTCGTCGATCAGATCCCGCGCACCGCCGTCGGCAAGTTCCTGAAGTCGGCCCTGCGTCAGCGTTTCGCGGATTACCAGCTTGGCTGAGCTCGACGGACGGGTCGCCTTCCTGACCGGCGCCGGCCGAGGCATCGGCGCGGCGACGGCGCAAACGCTGGCGGCGCGTGGTGCGACGGTCGTGGCGACGGACCTGGAACAGGAGCCGGCCGCGGAGACCGCGGCCCGGATCGGCGCGGCCGGTGGCTCGGCTCGCGTCATGGCGCTGGACGTGACCGACGTCCGGGCGGTGGACGACGCGGTGGCACGCACGGTCGCCGAATTCGGGCGGCTGGACATTCTGGTCGCCTGCGCCGGCATTCTCCGCGACAATCTGCTGTTCAAGATGACCGACGACGACTGGGACACCGTCATCGACACCCACCTCAAGGGGAGCTTCCTCGTCGCCCGCGCTGCCCAGCGCCACATGGTGGCGCGGCGGTACGGAAAGATCGTCTTCGTCTCCTCGACGTCGGCGCTGGGCAATCGCGGCCAGGCGAACTACTCGGCGGCGAAGGCTGGCCTCCAGGGCCTGACTCGAACTCTGGCGATCGAGCTCGGCCCGTTCAACGTTAACGTGAACGCCGTCGCGCCGGGGTTCATCGAGACCCGGATGACCCGCGCGGTGGCCGAGCGAACCGGCGTCGACTACGAACAGCTGAAGGCGGAGGTCGCCGCGACCACGCCGCTCCGGCGCGTCGGCCGACCGGAAGACGTCGCCAACGTGATCGCCTTCCTGGTCGGCGACGAATCGAGCTTCGTCAGCGGCCAGGTCATCTACGTCGCCGGCGGGCCGCGCGGCTGAGCGGCCCGGTCGCGCGGCAGCGCCGCCGAGTCGGCGGCATCGCATCAGAACCAGTCCCTCTCGTCGTGACGATTCGCGGCCTTCGCGCGTTTGTCTGTATGATGATAGGATCGCCTCTGACGCGGCGTGGGACGCGCGGGTCGCTCGATGCGGGAGGAATCGGAATGATGGCGAGAGGTGGCCTCTCTGGCGCGAAGCCGGTGGTCGGGAGATGGCTCGCAAGGCCCGGTTCTCGATTGCTCGGATTGACCGCCCTGCTGGTCTGCGCCGTCGTGCTTTCCGGCGCGACCGCGCTGGCCCAGGCGAGCGTGCGCACGATTGCGGTCGGCAAGGGGCCGGGCGAGGTCGCGGTCGATCCGATGACTAACCGGGTGTACGTTACCAACCGGGGGAGCGGCACGGTTTCGGTCGTCGACGGGAGCAGCGACGCCGTCGTGGCGACGATCGCGGTCGGGGGCAATCCATTCTCCCTCGCGGTCGATCCGACGACCGATCACGTCTACGTGGCGAGCGCGGTCGGAGCGCGGGCCGGCCAGCTGTCGGTGATCGACGGCGCGACCAATGCCGTCGCGGCGACCGTGCCGATCGGCAGCTTTCCGTCGGGCGTCGCGGTCGACCCGACGGCGAACCGGATCTACGTCGTCAACGGGGCGAACACCATCTCGGTGGTCGACGGCGCGACGAACGCCATCGTCGCGATCGTCCGGGGCATCACCCTCGGCGGAGCCGCTTTCGACCCGTCCACGAAGCACCTCTACGTGGTGAGCGGGCTGAGCGACGCGGTGCTGGCGATCGACGGCGCGACCGACCAAATCATCACGACGATCCACGTCGGCTACAAGCCGCTCGAGGTCGCCGTCAATCCGACGACTCACCGGGTGTACGCTACCAAGAGCGACGGTACCGTCGCGGTGATCGATGGCGTGAGCGATGCCCTGGTCGATACGGTAAGCGTCGGTCCGCGCCCCCAGGGCGTCGCGGTCGACCCGACGACCAATCGGGTGTACGTGTCCGGCGCGCCGGCCAACCACGTCACGATCGTCGACGGCGCGACCGACCGCGTCGTCGGCACGGTGCCGGTCGGAAACACGCCGTTCGGCATGGCGGTGAACCCGACGAACGAGCGTGTCTACGTGGCCAACGAGGGCAGCGCCGACGTCTCGGTCATCTCCGACGCGGCGGTGTGCGCAGCTAGCGCGGGCGCCACGTCGCTCTGTGCGAGCCAGATTCCGTCGCTGCCGCGCGCCGGGGAGCCGGTACCTCCGCTGCCGCTCGTTCTCGGCGCCGGAGCCTCCCTGCTGCTCGTCGGGGGAGTGATCCGACGGATCGGTCGTCGCGACTGATCGCCGGCTTGGTCGGGGGGCTTTCTTCGTCGGGTTGCCCGCGCATATAATCACCGTACACGAGTGGCCCGAGCCGCTCCAGCGGGAGGAACCAGATGGCGCTCACCTCACCGGCACTCCTGAGCTCGATCGTCGGTCGGTCCAAGTGGGAGATCGATACGCCCGCGCTCTGTGTCGACCTCGACGCGATGGACCACAACATCAAGAAGATGGCGAGCACGATCCTCGGCGCTGGCAAGAACTGGCGTCCGCACACCAAGGGGCAGAAGATTCCGGCGATCGCTCACAAGGAGATCGCGGCGGGCGCGATGGGTGTGACCTGCGCGAAGCTGGGCGAGGCGGAGGTGATGGCCGGCGCGGGCATCCGAGACATCCTGATCGCCAATCAGGTCGTCGGGCGCGACAAGGTGACCCGGCTGGCCAACATCCAGCCCCATGCCGACGTGATGGTCGCCGTCGACAGCCGGGAGAACGCCCGGGAGATCTCCGACGCCGCGGTGGCCAAAGGGGTGACGGTGCGGGTGCTCGTCGAGCTGAACGTTGGGCTGAATCGCGCCGGCGTCGAGCCGGGCGACGCGGCGGTGAGCATGTCCGAGTTCGCGGCGTCGCTGCCCGGGCTGCGCTACAGCGGTCTGATGGCCTGGGAGGCGCACGCGACGACGATTCTCGATCCGGATAAGAAGCGCGAAGTGATCTACCGTGACGTCGGCCGCCTCGTCGAAAGCGCGGAGCGGTGCCGGGCAGCCGGCCTCCCCGCGTCGATCGTCTCCTGCGGCGGCACCGGCACCTACTGGGTCACCTGCACCGTGCCGGGCGTGACCGAGATCCAGGCCGGCGGCGGCATCTTCCACGACGTCCACTACGCCCAGGACTACGGGGTTCCCGGCCACGAATTCGCCATGACGATTATCGCGACAGTGGTGAGCCGTCCCACCCCGACCCGGATCGTGACCGACGCCGGTCACAAGACGATGAACGGCAACCAGGGCACGCCCCGGCCGCTCGGGTTGGAGGGCGTGACGAAGGTTCGCCTTTCGGCCGAGCACGGCTCGATCGAGCTGGCCGAGCCGAACGATCGCCTCAAGGTCGGCGACAAGATCGAGTTCATCGTCGGCTACTCCGACTTCACGACCTATGTCCACGAGGAGATGTTCGCGATCCGTGGCGGCATCGTCGAGCAGGTCTGGCCGATCCTGGGGCGGGGCAAGCTGCGATAGTCGGCCCACGGTTTCCCTCGCAAAATTCCTGACCTTGATACTTTTCTTTTTAACAAGTGCCCCGTATTCTTTCCACAGTACGGGGAGAGTACCAGGTCTGGAAAGCGAGGATTGTGATGATCCGGGTCGTCCATTATGGGCTGGGGCCGATCGGCGCGAGCATCGCCCGCGTGGCGGCCGCACGCCAGGATGTGGAGCTCGTCGGCGGTATCGAGGTGGATCCCGCGAAGGTGGGGCGTGATCTGGGCGAAGTGATCGGACTGGACCATCCTCTCGCGGTAAGGGTGGCGGCGGACGCCGCGGCCACCCTCGAGGCGACGCGACCGGACGTGGTGATTCACGCGACCGGCTCGCACCTGGCCCAGGTCGCGCCGCAGCTCCGCGAGGCGATCGACGCGGGCGCCTTCGTCGTGTCGACCTGCGAAGAGCTGAGCTACCCCTTCGAGACCTCGGCTGAGGTCGCCGCCGACCTCGACCGTTTGGCGCGCGAGCGCCAGGTGGCGCTGGTGGGAACGGGGATCAACCCCGGTTTCGCCATGGATACCCTGCCGCTGGCCTTGACCGCGGTGAGTCAGCGGGTCGAGCTGGTTCACGTTCATCGACGCCAGGATGCCGCGCTGCGGCGCCTACCGCTCCAGCGAAAGGTCGGCGCGGGGCTGACCGTGGCACAATTCGAGGAGCGCGTGCGCGACGGCAGCGTGCGCCACGTCGGGTTGCCGGAGTCGGTGTACGCCCTGGCCCACGGCCTGGGCTGGCAGATCGAGCGCCTCGAAGATCAAATCGAGCCGGTGCTCGCGACCGAGGAGACCCACTCCGCGGACATCGTCGTCGCGCCGGGCCAGGTCCTCGGGGTGCGACAGGTGGCGCGCGGCATCGTGAACGGTCGCGCCGCGATCGTGCTCGAGCTGGAGATGTACCTGGGCGCGGAGAATCCCCGCGACCACATCGCCGTCGAAGGTGTGCCCCGAATCGACGTTTCAGTCAACGAGGGGACCCACGGTGACCTGGCGACCGCGGCGATTCTCGTCAACGCCATCCCGAGCGTGCTCCGCGCCGAGCCAGGGCTCCGGGTAATGGAGGAGCTTCCGCTGGTACATTACCGCGGTTAGAGTGCGCCCACGCGGCAAGCTCCCTGCATCTGCGGCGAGCGTGGCAGGAGCGTGGAGCAATGAATACCCAGATCTGGATCGTGCCCAACATGGTCGGCGAGGCGGACGTAGAGGCGGTGAAGCGGGCGGTGAACAGCATGAACGGCGTGGGTCTGCTGGCCGCGGATCCGGCGTCGCGGCTGATTACCGTCGGCTACGATCCCACGCGAGCGACGCTCGGCGAGATCGCCGGCTACCTGGCGACCTCGGGCTATCCGGTCGATCTGCCGCCGCTGTAACCTTTTCGTCGGCGGACCGTCGTTACACATGCGACCGAGCGTGGGCCGGTTGGGCGCGTTTGACGGTCGATTCCGTGAAGTGCTATCATAATCGTTGGCAAGCGGGGAAGCAGGCTGCGGAACGGGCTGGCGCGCCGGTCGGTTGCCCTGTCGCGGACACGCCCGCTGGGAGCGTACTTTGCAGTTTCGCGATTACTGGTTGATTCTGAGCAAGCGCTGGTGGCTGATCGTCCTCGTCGCGGTCGTCGCGAGCGCGGCGAGCTACGGCTACTCGAAGCTTCAAACGCCGATCTATCGATCCGAGGTCGTGCTGCTCGTTCAACCGTCGCGCATGGACTACGGTCTGACCCTGGTGATCGACAACACGTTGACCCAGTACCAGCAGAGGCTGCTGACCCGCGACCTGGCCCAGCAAGTCGATAAGGATCTCAACCTCGATCTGCCGGTCGAGAAGCTTCTCTCGCGGGTTCGGGTGAGCGCGATCTCCAATGGCTACATGCTGGACATGACCGTCGACGACGTGGATGCCCGCCGGGCGGGCGATATCGCCAACGACTGGGCGCAGCGGTTTGTCGAGGAGCAGCAGGCCGCGATGGCGCAGGCGGACCCCCAGAACCGGATCGAGGTGACGATCCTGGATACGCCGCTCCCGGGCACGCTTTTCTTCCCGAAGACGAAGCAGTACGTCGTCGCGGCCGGCCTGCTTGGCCTGGTCGTCGGCACCGCGCTGGCCTTCTTGCTCGACTACCTCGACGATA
>JAJPKB010000583.1 GCA_021323915.1 Chloroflexota bacterium
ACCGCTCCGCCAGTATCTCATGGTATCGTGCCACGAGCGCCGCCGTTTCGTCGCCGGTCGGGAAGATGGCCCACCCGTCGAGGTGATGCTCTTTGGCCAGCGCAAGAAGAAAGCGCACCTGAAGATCAGAGTCGGCGTTCGGCCAGGGCAGGTGCCTCCGAGCGTAGCGTGACGTGCCGGCGATAAGGTGCTCGTCGGTGAGGACCCACACCGGAATACCCCGCCGCCCCAGGCTACGAACGATGCCCAATCCCCGATATTCGCCACCAATGACGAGCGCGCCGTCGGTCGTCATCGTTTGGCGATCGATTCAGTCCGCATCACCGGACCGGTTGGTCCGCCCCGCGTCGCTTGACCTGGCGGGTAACGGCATCCGCCGCGTATCCGGTGCCGGACACGAATCGAAAGAGTGGCCCGTAGCTCCAAGCTGCCGCCGCCCCCACGAAGTGCAAGCCCGGAACTGACGACTCAAAGCCGGTTCGAAGGATCGGATAGCCGTGTGCTCGATCCAGACTGGCAAGGATAGACTCGCCAAGGATCGGGTGCTGTCCCACGTCGACTCGGTAACCGGTCGCGAGCAGCACGTGATCGACGAACCGCTTCGTTCGATCGTTCAGGACGAGGGAAACGTGCTTGTCGATCGCGTAAGCCTCCGAGGTCCAGCAGCCGGTCGTCAGGCGGACCTGGCTGAAGCGCGGCCGCAGCCATCCGGACGCCGCGGGACGGATCGCACGATACGCGACCCAGGCGCGAACGTCTCGGGGCAACAGATTAAAGAGACCCGGGCGGGCGACAATCTGGTTCAAGACCGGTGGCCCCACGTCAGATGGGGGATAGAGCATCCGTGAAAGGACCCCGGTCCGACGGTGAAGCCAGCCGCTTCGGCTGAGCCAACGCACCGTCGGGGCGCGGGAGATGACTTCGACTTGGGCTCCTGCCTCCGAAAGAAGCACTGCCGACTCGATGGCGCTCTGTCCGCCACCGATCACGACGACCTGATGTCCCCGAAAACGCGACAGGTCGCGGTGTTCGGATGCGTGGGCCACCAGATCCGGAGGGAGATCGTTGAACTGCCTCGGGCGGTGGGCGAAGTGAGCCAGACCGGTCGCGACGATAACCCGACTGGCCGTGGTGACGTCTTCGTCGTCAAGTCGCAGCCGGAAGCCCGCGCCGTCACGCTCGATATTGACGACTTCTCTCGCGTCAAGGTCGGGCACGACCGCCTTTTGAACCCAGCGACCGTATTTCACAAAATCTGAAAGCGGTAGCGGGCGCGTCAGCTCTACGCCACTCGCCGCCTGATAGCGATCGAGGGTAAGCTCGTCGCGGGGATCTGCGATGTGCGAGGCGTCCCACGACGACCGAAGACACATTCCTACGGGCATCTGGGATTCCCAGAATGCCATCGATCGGCCGAAGGTATGGGTCTCGATACCGGCAGCGCGAAGAAACGACGTGACCGCGAGCCCGTATGGACCCGCTCCGACGATCGCGACCTGGTTCACCGTCGACGCAGTCAATGGCATCCTCCTCTGTCGTAACGGGCGTCAGGCAAGCTCGTGACGCACGGCGTAGGCCGCGAGCTGGGAGCGGTTGTCGACGTCCAGTTTGTGCATGATGCTGCGAACGTGGGCTCGAACCGTGTTGTTGGAAATTGACAGCGCAGCGGCGATTTCTTTGTTTCGGGCGCCGTGCCCGATCCAGGCGAGCACCTCGCGCTCTCGCTCGGTAAGCCCTTCACCAGAGGGAGTTGGCTCGGCCGTCACGCCGGCCCCGCGTCTTCGAAGTCCGACCGCCAGCTTGGTCATGATCGCCTGCGAGATCGCGACCTCTCCGGAGGCAGCGAGCCGTATCTGGCGGACGAGCTCGGCATGGTCGGTCGTCTTCACGATGTAGCCCTTCGCACCAGCGGCGACCGCCTGGTAAATATCGTCTTCGCCGTCGGAGGCGGTCAGGATGATCACGTCGACCGCGGGAAGCTCCTGTTTGATGACACGCGTCGCCTCGATTCCGTTCATCCTCGGAAGAAATAAGTCCATCAACACGAGATCGGGTTTCAACGTTCGAGCGAGGGAAATGGCTTCCAGCCCGTCACCGGCTTGCCCAACGACTTCGATTCCCTCGATGTTTTCCAGGAGCTTGACGACACCCTCTCGAACGAGAACGTGGTCATCGACGATGAGCAGCCGGGCGGCCACGATAACCTCCGGATAAGGTTCGGCGCCTCGCATGGCAGCGGGGACGCGCGGCTGCGGACCGCGGGATCAAAACCTCGACGCTAACTCCTTCACCTTGGCGTGAGGCGACCGATACCGATCCGCCGAAGCTCTGCGCCCGCTCTCGCATGATGGTGAGACCAAAATGGGACGGGCCATCCGTGTCGAACGAATCGCCATCTGCCAAACCCCGACCGTTGTCCACGATGATCAGGTTCCATCCATCGGCGGTTTCGGAAAACGTAACGGCGACCCGCGACGCACCCGAGTGCTTACGAACGTTGACGAGCGCTTGATGCAGGATCGCGTGGAGCTGAAGCTCGACGAGCTTCGAAAGAGAAGCAGGTGGACTGTCGAACGTGAGATCGTTCTCGATTCCGGTACGATGAGTGAAGGATTCCAAACTCGACCGGAGGGCCTTCTCGAGGCTCGCCTGAACCGGCGGAGAGTCCCGAAGTGCCCCGATGGCCAGGCGAACGTCGTGGTAAGCCTCCACGATCAGTTCGTGCGCGGGAGCGAGCTGTTGACTCGCCTCACCCGGGTCTCGCAGGATGAGATCGCGCAACTGGCCGAGCGTCAGATCCAAACCCCAGAGAGACTGGGCGACCCGGTCGTGCAATTCCGCGGCCAGTCGCTGAAGCTGAGCCTCCGCGTCGCGCCTGTGATAGATTGGACCGGGGGGTGGACAGCGGGTTCGCTCGGCCGTCCTCGACAGGTCTCCATGACACGAAGCATTTCCAAAGGGCGATGCGATGCTCTTTGCCATCGAGCGGTACCTCACATCTTTGTGAAAGTGCCTTAGCCCACGTAGAGCGCGTTCCTTTTCCGTTGTGGCCACGATTGACTATCGGAGAGATATGCTACGCGTTTCTCCTCAGCGTCGAGGAAGAAGGAATAGAAGCTGAAACACCTTCGGAGAGACCGACTGGAGCATAACCGGGTCGTCGTTGGGGAGAAATAATACGTACCATGAGGATTGATACGTCCAAAATCGCCGCGGCGGTGAGTCCGGTTAACGTCTATTCATAGGCATCAGACACACCATCTGCTCGTGTTCCAATGATAACACGATTACAACATGTTGCAACGTCTCATAAGAACTTACACCCTGAATCAGGCAACTTTTCAAGATTTGTACACGCTTCATTCATCTTATATTGACATAATTTTGCCAATGGCACCGCTCGCCTCCGAACGACCGGGCCCTCCCGGCCGGGTATTCCCCGGTCGAACGCCCAGCGCATTTAATCTCCTTCAAGCGAGATGGCGGTAAAGGGCAGGTCCGAGGAGCGCCGTGATCGTCAGCGGTAAACGCCGCCAGGCGTCCATCAGCGTACGGCGCATAGCTCCTGACTCGGACCTCGCGACGAAGCCGGCCGGCGCTGGCCAGTAAAGGTAAGGCAGAGCGATCCTCCTCGTTCCCCACTGGCGCTTGAACTCGGCCAGACCCCGGTTATCCGGAGCGGTGCGCCCAAAATCGAGACTGCGATAGCCTCGCTCGATGGCCCAGCTGATGACCGAATCAAAAAGGGCGTGGTTTGGCGAAAAGCGAAGGAAGCGCGGATCCGAGGCGCCGTACGCGTAGGTGGCGACTTCTCGGTACCCGACGACGATGATCCCCGCGACGACTCTTCCCTCCACTTCCGCAAGCGCAAGTAGGGTGTCGGCCACCGCTGGAAGCGTTGCAAACAATCGCTCGAAAAATCGAAGTGGCTGGGGAGGCACACCATGCTTCCGCCGCGTCAGGAGGTTCAGATGATAAAACTGACGCAGATCATCGGGCTCTTTACCAATGCGGACTCTAACGCCGAGTTTGTTCGCCCGGTCAATCCCTCGTCGTGCCCGCTTGTCGAAAGAGGCTCGCACGCGGTGGAGATCGGCTCCGAGGTCGAGCACGTAGCTTTCGTAGTAATCGACGCGGGCCAGGTGCGATGCCTCTGAAACGTCGTGGTTCGGTACGGAGCGGATCTCCAGGTAACGACAATGCTCGTCGCGGGCCAGCTCGACCGCGCCACCGAGCAGCGCGTCGTACGCCGCTACGGATCGGAAGAGCGGCCCGGCGACGTTCGTACAGGGCAGTGACACCAGGCGCCGTCCGGTTATCCGACTGTCGACGCGAAACAGCGGAAGAAAACCCTCCAGTCGACCGCGGCCATCATCCACGGTCAAAGCGATCGGTTGAAAGCCGTAGGTTTCCTGGATCACTCGACTCCACGCCGGGGTGTGAAATACCGTGGCGTCTGGCGCAGCCTCAACCGCCTCGCTCCACTCGGACGGACTGAGTCGCCCGCGCGTAACGGAGATCATCGACGTTCGCCCCAAACGTGAGCGATCAGGTCTCGAATCGAAAGGTCCCCGAGGGTTCCGCAAACCGCCAGGGCGCTTCGCGCTCCATCCGGCCATCGCGCAAGCCGAACGATCGGCTTCGAGGATGCCTCGATCTCCTTGATAATGGCAGCTTGCTCCCGCGACGTGGGGGGGCTGGGGCGATCGAGATAGATCGAACAGGTAGTGGGATCCGCTCCTACGTTGACGACATAGCCTTCCTCGATCAGAAAGGCAGCGAGCCCCTCCGAGCGCGACGAAACCCCGACCGTCGGGCACGTCGGTCCTTCAATGAGGCAGGAGCTGCCTTGAACGGCACGATACACGTTATCCCACGGATTCGCGCGCGCACAGACGACGTTTCTGACAAGAATCGTGAAGCGTGGGTCGTCCGCGACAGAAACTCGCCACTGCTGGGGCCCGGTCGGTTCGACGCGCAGTTGGCAGCGTTCGCGGGCACGCCACCACGCCGCGATTTCACGGAGCTGGGCGATCCAGATCGACGGAGACTTGTCGAGGGCGCAGGATAAAGCGATCGCTAGCGCCTCCCGGCCAGACGCGCCGCCGCTCGGATGGGCCTGGATCACCAGGAGATCGCCCTGGCGGTAGCTGTCTTCCGCGGCACGCACCCATGCCTGCCCGAGGTCCTCGCCTCGGGACATGCCTAGCCCGCGGATGAGCATCTCGTCATCCGGCTGGGCTACCGGTAGCTCCACGAGCCTACCACGCATGCGGGGTCGAACCAATGTCTCATCTGAAGGAACCACCTCGTGTCGACCGAGCGCCTTCTGAAATCGAGTCCAACGACCCGCGGAAGAGGCCGTCTGGTCCACGCAATGGTAGAACACGGTCTGGTTGCAGAAATACTCGAAACCGAGGTGTTCGATCGCCGCCATCGTCACCTGATCGAGGAATACGCGGGGTGCATGGAAACCACTAACCTGCACGCCAGCATCAACGAAGGCGTCGACCGTTTCGGCGATCTGAATCCGTTGATCAGTCGAGGATGGAAGGGCGCGTTCGGAAGGGAAATCGGCTCGGATCGAGAACTCCACGCCTCGGTCGCACAAGAACCGATTGAGGTCACGATGGCGTCGGACGGTCGCGCCGGAGACCGCGAAAGTCGTGTTCGCACCGTGGTTGCGCAGCGTCGCGAGATACCGCCCCAGTTCTCGCTCGCCACTGGGCAAGCTGACGTGCAGATCGAAGTTGATCTGCCCCAGTCGACGGAAGAAATCAGCGCCCCGCCTGGAAGGAAACGAGCGTACACTCAAGTTCACGTCGGAGCCTCACTTCGGAGCCGCCGTTGCAGGCCATTCGCAGCGGTCGTTACCATCGAGCCAGCCACGACGGAAGGTCGGGGCGCGGGTTGGTCATCAAGACGCCGGTCAGCGGCTGCCCGTCGACCCGCGTCAGGGCGGCCTTCAGATCCTCGATCGGAGTCTTACCGCCGCGAACGACGAGAAAGAGCGCGTCCGCGGTCGCCGAAAGCACCGAGGTGCCCAGGTCGACGTTCACCGGCGGAAGGTCAAGGACGACGTAGTTCGGACTTTCCGCACGCTTGAAGCGGGCAAGCCATTGCGAGACCTTCATGGCCTTCTCGATCCCCCGTTGAGGCCGTTTGCCCGCCGTGAGGACCGTCAATCCCGGCAAGATGGTCTGTCGCATCGCGTCGTCACGGGACGCGCGCCCGGCGGCCAGCTCGCCCACGCCAGGGGACGGTGGCAAATCCAGGCGTCGATGGAGGGATGGCCAACCCAGATCGAGATCGAGCAAGGTGACGTTTGTCGACCGCCGGTAAGCAAGAACGGACGCGAGCCCGATCGCCACGCTGGTCGCGCCGTCGCCGTACCGGCACCCGGTCACTCCGATTGTACACGGAGACGACAGATCGGCGGGTGGGTCGATCAGGGAGAGCAGCTCGACGTATTTGTTCACCAACAGCGTATCGCCAAGGATTGATTCGATCAGGTTGCGACTTGGTCGCGAAACGGGGGACTCGGCGGGGACCGCAAGAGTTTCGGACGCAGTTGCGCTCATGATATCTTCAGCCTCCTGAAGTACCGAACATCCGGCGAGCAAGCCGTGGCCAACCAGCGGAACGCGGAACGAACACCCGCGGCGTCGTGACGATGGGCACCGGCGTCAAGGCGCGAATGTCCGCCGGGGTTCGCACGCTCTGGTCGCGCCGAGTAAGAATGGCCATCGCGACCAAGCTGATCGCGAGGGTCAAGACAAATGCCGCAACGACGACTACCGTTCTCTCAGCACCGCTGAGCATTCGCTGTGTATCGACCCGCGGCTCGTCCACGATCCGAATCACCGCCGGCAAAGTTACCGATCGCTCCATGCTGTCGGTGAGCGCCGTGGTACGGCGATCTTCCAGCGCCTTGAGCAAGTCAGCTCTGGCGGCGAGATCCATTGTCAGCTGGGTGCGCTCAGCCGCGGACGCGGTGGGCGGCAACGAGGACATGCGAGACTGAGCGCTCGCGACGTCGCTTTCAGCTTGCTGAACCTGCTGCTCGTACAGCGCGAACGACTGTTCTACCGCTGTCTTGCTCGCATCCGCGGCCTGCCCCTGGAAGGTATCGATAGTCGCGCTAACAACGGCCAGCGCGGTGTTCGGATCCTTACCACGGAACTCGACCTCGATCAAATTGTTGCCACGCGTCACGACCTCGACCGCGGCAATCTGACTCAGCAATGCGTCACTCTCCGAAGGTGGCTGATTCGAGGATCCTTGTCGCGCATGGATCCTCGCGAGGATATCTTCGCGAAACGATCGCGTGGTCAAGAATTGCCGGAGCCGGTCCGCGTACTGTCCGGCGGGCCCGGCGACGGCGACGTTCGCGGGTGGGGCCGTGGAGGGCGACGGCTCTACCCAGATCGATGCCGTCGCCTGGTAAGTTCCCAGCAGCCTGGGGGCGAGTATTCCGATCACCGCCGGCACGACGATCAGGGCGACCACCACCCAGGGCAGGTATTGCAGGAGCGTCTCTACATATCTCCTCATGAGGAAGCCCCTGACCGCGCGCGCCGGGTCGCGGACTTCTTCGACAGGGGATCGATCGCTCCTCCGGAGCGCGTCAGATCGAATCCAGATGCCCCGCTGTCAGCGGGTGAAACGGCCATTGCCCGAGCGAGAGACTGGCAAACGTATTCGATCTGGCCGCCAGACAACTCAGGAAACATCGGTAAGGTCAGAATCTCGCCCGCCAGCGCCTCGGTCACCGGGAGGTCGACCTTCGTGTCGGCCCTGTCCGTCCAAGCAGGTTGCCGATGGATCGGAACCGGGTAGTGAATGCCGGTCGCAACTCCCACCCGGTCGAGTGCCT
>JAJPKB010000263.1 GCA_021323915.1 Chloroflexota bacterium
AGCAGGGTGAGGTGCGAGCCGCCGCTGAGCGTTACCTCGGCTCCGATGATCGGCTTGATCCCCTGTTCGTCGGCCGCCCGGGTGAACTCGACCGCCCCGTAGAGCCCATCGTGATCGGTGAGGGCGAGCGCGGTGTAGCCAAGCTCGCGCGCCCGCCGAAGGAGCTGATCCGGCGTCGAGGCGCCGTCGCGGAGCGAGTAACAGCTATGGCAGTGGAGCTCGACGTAAGACGAGGCCTCACCCCGCGGCCCGAACTCAAGCAACCGCATGGCTTCCCTGCTGGGCCACTTTCTTCGGAGTCTCGTCCGCCCGCGTGGGTACCTCTGGCGCGACGAGCACCCGCACGACCGGCGCGGCGGGCTGGGAGGGCGCGGCATCCTGGAGGAACCAGCCCCGTCGGGAGTCGCCGACGATCAGATCGCGGAAGACCATGCAGAGCCGGCCATTGGCGAGGGCGATCAAAAAATAGAGACGTGAGATCTCGGCTCGCCACCACTCGTCGTCGATGCGCCAGACGTCCCGTACCTTCTGGACGGCCAGCCAGCGCCCTTTCAAGCGGATCGCGACCGGGCGGCCGAGCGGATCGACTCGGGTGTCGACCGGTTGGGGCTCTCCTAAACGTCGTAGTCGATCAGGGCAAAGCGTCGCTCCGGAATCCGTGACCAAGGCTCGGCCTCCACGATGCGCGCGATGAGAGTCCGTCCGTAATGGGCTTTGATCTGGCGGATCGCGGCCTCGATGCGATCCTGCCGCTGAGTTTGCAGAGTTGGGAGGAGAGGAACGGGCATGCCAAGCTGGCCGGACCAATCGAGGAGGGCAATCTCGACCGCCTCGACCGGCGCCGGGAACGTCGCGTCCGCGATTTTCGCGCGCAACGCGTCGAGAATCGGCTCGAGGGCGCTTCGTGGCTCGCGAAAGGTAACGCTGCGCTCCCAGACCTGTCCGTCGATCAGGATCGCCCGGACATCCATTCGTCGCGCCACCTGATACCGGCACTCCGGCCTCGCCAGCAGGCGGGTGAGAAGGTGGCGCGCCGCGGCGAGCAGAACCTGCATGGTCGTGGCCGGGGATGGCAGGGAGATTCGGTCGACGAGGACCGTCGAGCGCTCCGGAGGGCGGACCGGGCTATCGTCCAGCCCGTGGATCAGATTCCAGGCGGCGCGGCCTTCCGTGCCGAACTGGGCCTGCACGGCCCCCGGCGAGAGCGCGGCGAGCTGCCCCATACGGTCGATGCCGAGCATGCGGAGCCGCCGCTGCATCTCGATCGACACCGGTAAGTGCTGCACCGAAAGATCGGCCAGGAAATCGAGCGCTTTGCCAGGAGGGATGATCCGCGGATGACTGGCGGTGGCCGCGACCGCGCTGGCATAGGCGGCGAATCTTCCATCGGCCACGCCGACGCGTGGCGTCAGGCGCGTCGCGTCCACGATGGCCCGGACGAGCGCGTTCGCTATCGATCGCTCGTCCGGGTGAATACCGATCAAGCCGTCCAGCCCGACGAAAAAGCGGCCCAGAACCGTCGAGCCGGAGGCTGGCTCGACCAGGGGGCTCACTTGATCGAGAGCGAGGCTCATCGCCGCCGCGACTTCACGGTAGAGCGCGTGGCGCGCGACGAGGAAGATGCCCTCTGGGCAGCGGCTGAGCGCCTCGCGCAGCGGCATGCCGCGTCGAACCCCTTCCCGGAAAGCCCGCGGCGAGCAATCGACGACCGCCTTGCGCTCCTCCGGCGCGCCGCCGATCACGACCGGCTGTCCACGTAGCTCCGGACGCTCCCGCGCTTCGACCGCGACCGGGAAGTGTGGAACGAACAGAAACGCGACGCGCATGCCGCCAGCCCACCCATCATTGGCGATTGGTCGAGCAACCTTATGTATAGAACATAAGTTCTAGATAAGCCTAGAGTACGGCAGCGGTAGTGCGCTTGTCAAGAGTGGCTGCGACGGCGCGGACGATGGACGACCGGCAAGTTGGAGAGCCGAGGATTGCATGTCGGTCGGCCTAACCTCGGAGTGCTATACTTTCGTGCGTCATCGGCGTGGGGAGACGACCTCGATGGCGCCCACTCTCAGCACGAAGCGAGGAGACGAGCATGGCCGATTCAACGGCTCACCCGACCTACTCCGAGAGAACCCGCGCTCTCGTTGAGCGCATGGCCCAGGCCGCGAGCGACTGGCTGTCGTCGCTGTCAACCGACCAGCGGCGCAAGGCCGCCCGCGACTTTCCCGCCAACGACGAGCGGACCCTCTGGTACTACACTCCGACGGAACAGGGCGGCCTACCGCTTGTCGAGATGGACCCATCCCAGCAGCGCCTGGCGCATCGCCTCGTCGCGTCGGGCCTCAGCGCTCCCGGCTACGTCACCGCCGCCACGATCATGGGGCTGGAAAACATTCTCGACGCCATCGAAGGCTGGCACACGACCTACCCGGGACGCACCGCGCCCAACCGCGGGCGCGACCCCCAGCTTTACTTCGTGACCGTCTTCGGGGAGCCCGGCACCGGCTCCTGGGGATGGAGGGTTGGCGGCCATCATATCTCGTTTCACTACACCATCGTCGACGGACGAATCGCCTCGCCCACGCCGCTGTTTTTTGGCAGCAATCCAGCCGAGGCCCACATGGTCGGACCAGGCGTGCTTCGTCCGCTGGCGGGTGAAGAAGATCTCGGCCGCGAGCTTCTCCGCGCGCTCGACGCCGAGCAATTGGCCACCGCGGTTCTCGCGCCGGTCGCGCCGACCGACATCGTCCAGTCCAACCGCGTCGCCGTCGAGAATGGCGCGCTGCCCCGCGCGACGGCGCAGTTGTTCAACGCCTCGCTTCCCGAGGCGTCGGTTCGGGCTTTCCTGGAGTCAGACGGTCGACACCAGAACCGGCCGCGCACTCCGGAGGAGTACCTGGTGGCTCTGCGCTACGATAGCGCCCCGAAGGGGCTACCCGCGACCCGGATGACGGCTGGCCAGCGGGAGCTGCTCGCGGCGCTGATCCGGCAGTACGTGGACCGGCTGCCGGAGGAAATCGCGGACCTTCACCGGACGCGGGTCACCGGGCCGGCGCTCGAGGCGATGCACTTCGCCTGGGCCGGCGGCCGCGAGCACCGCCAGCCCCATTACTACCGGATCCAGGGGCCGCGCCTGTTGATCGAGTACGATAACACCCAGAACGACGCCAACCACATCCACGCCGTCTGGCGAGACCCCGAAGGCGACTTCGGTGCGGATCTCCTGGCCGAGCACTACAAGCACGCGCACTGAGCTCGCTCCGGGGTGGGAAGTGGGCTTCCACCCGAGGCTCTACAACAAAAGAGGTGAAACGTGAAAGTCCTACTCGTCGGCGGCTCCGGCCACGTTGGATCGTTCATCACTCCCTACCTGCGACAGCAGCACGAGCTTCGGGTGTTCGATCTTCGGCCGCCCGCCCGGGAAGGCGTCGAATACGTGGAGGGCTCGGTCACCGATCCGGACGCGACGCGCCGCGCTCTAGAGGGCGTCGATGCCTTCATCTGGCTTGTCATGAAGGGCGCGCAGGGCGGGAGCGTGACCGATCAGAGCGTGCCGCTGATTCTCAGTAACTACGACGTCAACGCGAAGGGACTGCACCTGTTGCTGTACACGGCGCAGGAGCTGGGCATCAAACGCGGCGTTTACACTAGCTCGATGAGCGTCCACTTCCGAAAGCGCCAGTGGTATCCGTCAGAGGAGCTGGTGCCCCTGGATACGCCGAGCGTGTACGGTCTGACGAAGGGATTCGGCGAGCTCGTCTGTCAGTACTTCGCGCGCTGGTTCGACATGAACGTCATTGCCCTCCGGATCACCGGTCCGCGCACCCGCCAGCAGTGGTTGGAGGAGCGTCGCAATCCACGCGTCTACCCCGACGGCAGTCGCCTGTTCGTGACCGACGAGGAGGATCTTGCGAACGCCTACCTGAAAGCGCTGGACGCCGTTCAGATCGGGCACGGGCGCTTCGACGCTATCTTTATCGCCGGGGATGAGCGCGAGACCGAGCACAACCTCTCGAAAGCCCGGCGGGTGCTGGGCTGGGAGCCGCTGAGCCAGCGCTACCTGGAACAATAAGCCCCGGGCGCCTCGGACCTCGCGAGGATGAAACCTTCCGACTGTTTGACTCGTTATATGTCCGTGGGCGTTAACGTCCTTTGTCCTCTTGGCCCCGAGGACGCCATGGTAGACTGAGCCCGTTGGCCGAGAGAGCGCCAGGTAAACTAACCGAGAGGGTGTCCATCACGTGTTCGGAATCGGTCGTGCTCACCGTCGCCGTGGGCGTTCGAGTCTTCGTGGCGATCAGGCGTTGCGTTCGGCGGCGATCGGCCTTCTGGTGTACGCGCTTGGCCTGATCCCGTTTTACTTTCTCACGCCGGTTCACCAATCCGTTCAGGACATCCTCGGTGGTATCCGCCCGACCATCGACGACCGGGCGTTCCTCGCGCCCGCGAGCGCTAAACCCCAGACCACTGTTCAGCAGGAGAAGCAATCCGGCGCCGACACCGTGTCGGTGGTGGACACGACGCCGGTGGCGGAGGAGACGCCGGTGCCGGTGCCGACGGCGGCGGTGGGGGACAGCCAGTTCGCGTTCCTGCTGATGGGGTACGGGGGCG
>JAJPKB010000198.1 GCA_021323915.1 Chloroflexota bacterium
CGCGAGAAAGGACGTCCAGATGGCCAGGACGCTGCCGAACAGGTATAGCCAGTCCCAGCGGCGAGGCTTCGCCGCTCGCCGGGCCTCGCAATAGCTCCAGCACCCCAGGATCACGAAGCAGACGCCCAGGGAGAGATCACGCACCGTCGCGGCGTCGCCTACCAGAATTGGCGAAACGGCCAGGAGAAGTGCTCCCATCACCGCCGCGTCGAGACCGACGAACCGGCGAATCCAGGCGCCGAAAACCGCGACGGAAAGCGTCGCGAAGCAAAGGCCGAGATACTTGACGGCGAACGGCTGAGAGCCGACCACGGCCAACCAGCCGCGCAGCACGACGTAGTACAACGGTGGATGGACGTCGTGAGCGAGAAAGCGAAGCGCATCCGGCAGCGGTAGGACCCCGAGCGCAAGAGAGAGCCCGCCGTCGAGCCCGAGATTGATCCCTTGAATCGCCAAGCACTCGACAATGAAGGCGGCGAAGATCACGGCGAAGAGCGGCCACGGCACCAGCGCGGATGTTTCGCGCCGGTCAATTGGCTTCATAGTCGTGGATGACAGCCCGATCACCCCGGGGCGTGCGACGCCGAATCGCACGCCGCTTGTTCGACGTGGAGCGCGCTCCACGGCATCGGCTCAACCGGTCGGCAGAATTCCGGCGAACGCGGATCCTTCGAACTCGGTCGCCAGGCAGTCCATGAAGATCTCGTCGAAGGCGCGACCGCCCAGGCGATGGGCTTCGCGCCGGCGTCCGATGACCTTGAAGCCAGCCCGCGCGTAGGCACGGATGCCGCGCTCGTTGTAGCTGAAGACCTTCAGCATCACGTTGTGAAGCCCCAGCACGTTGAAGGCGTAATCGAGCATCAGGCGGGCGGTCTCGGTTCCGAACCCCTTGCCCCAACAGTCCTTCTCGCCGATCAGAATCCCGAATTCGGCGGTCCGATTGAAGTGATCGATACGGTGCAATCCGGTGCTTCCGATGATCCGCAGGGTCGCGCGCTCGTAGATCGCGAACAGCACGTCGCTGTCACTCCGTGACACCCGATCGTACCAGTCCTGCTCGGCCTCGAGAGTGAATGGCCGCCCCGCGGTAATGCTCAGCGTGCGCGTCACCTCCAGGTCGTTCAGCCACTTGACGCCAAGCGAAACGGCGGATTCTTTCGGAAGTGGACCGAGGGCGACCTTCTGGCCGACGACCGTTAGAATCGGTCCGTCAACGGTAGACGCGGCATCGTTCATCGTCAGTAGCCGATCGCGAGACCGTCGGACCGCTTGTCGCTCCCAGCGATCAAAGAGCGGTTGCCGTTGGCTGGCTCCTCCCACATCTCGCGCCGCCAGATGATCTGGCCGCGGCCGAACGGCGTCCAATCGGTCGCGATGGCGACCTCGTGGCCGCGACGGCGCAGCTCGTCGACGATGCGCGGGGAGACGTCGGACTCGAGCATGACTTGCTTGCCGGTCGCTACCTGCCAGCGCGGAGCATCCAGGCTCGCCTGGGGATTCATGTGCCAGTCGACGGTGTTGACCACCATCTGGAGATGTCCCTGCGGCTGCATCGGTCCGCCCATCACGCCGAAAGGCCCGACCGGCTGGCCGTCGCGGGTGAGGAACGACGGAATGATCGTGTGGAACGGCCGCTTCCGGGGGGCGAGCACGTTCGGGTGATCCGGCGCCAGGCGGAAGCAAGCGCCGCGGTTCTGCAGCGAGATGCCGGTGTTCGGCACCGTGACACCCGATCCGAATCCTTGGTAATTCGACTGGATGTAGCTGACCATCATCCCGTCAGCGTCGGCGGTGCACAGGTACACCGTCCCGCCGCGCGGCGGATCGCCCGGCTCGTAGGCGCTCGCCCGGTCGCCGATCAGGGCGCGCCGTTCGGACGCGTAGGCCTTGGAGAGCATGCCGGACGTCGGGACGGCCACCTGGGCTGGATCAGCGACGTAGCGATACGCATCGGCGAAGGCGAGCTTCATCGCCTCGATCTGCAGATGATACGCCTCGACCGATTCGCGTTGAAGGGTGCCGAGATCGAATCCCTCGATGATGTTCAGCGCCAGAAGGGCGGCAATACCCTGTCCGTTCGGCGGGATCTCCCAGACCTCGTAGCCGCGGTAGCTCGTTGTGATCGGCTCGACCCAGGTGCTGGTGTGCGACGCCAAGTCTTCCGCGGTGATGTATCCACCGGTCTCGGCGGCGAACGAGGCGATCCGTCGGGCGATCTCGCCCTCGTAGTAGTCGAGGCTCGCCGATTCGGCGATCCGTTTCAACGTTCGGGCATGGTCTGGAAGCTGCCAGACGTCGCCCGGGCGCGGCGTCCGTCCGTTCACCGTGAAGGTTTCGAACCAAGGCGCGAATTCGGGTCCGCGCTCGTCCGCGTACGAACGCGCGGCAGCCTGCCAGGACCGCGCCACGATCGGAGTGACCGCGTAGCCAGCCTCGGCCGCCGCGATGGCCGGGGCGAGAACCCGACGGAAATCCAGTCGGCCGAAGCGCTGGTGGAGATCACGCCAGGCGCGCGGAGCGCCGGGAATCGTCACCGGAAACCAGCCGTGGGCCGGCACCGCGGAGTGGCCAGCCGCGCGGACGATCTCGGCGGTGAGCGCGGCGGGAGCTCGACCGGAGCCGTTGATGCCGTGGAGCTTTGAGCCATCCCAGATGAGCGCGAAGGCATCGCTGCCCAGGCCGTTCGACGTTGGCTCGACGACGGCAAGCGTCGTCGCGGTGGCGAGCGCGGCATCGACGGCGTTACCGCCGGCCCGGAGGATTTCCAGGCCAGCCAGCGCCGCCAGGGGCTGGCTCGTGGCGACCACCCCCTGACGAGCCACCGTCGGCATTCGTTGCGATGGGTACGGCAGGTCGAGCAGGTTCACGACCGTTCTCCTCAATCTGGATCCATCCGTTGTCGATCAGCCCGTTCCAGCTCGGATCAACCCTGCCCAGTCGCGGCGATCCGCGGGCGCGACTCGCGGGGCCCCCCTGGCCGGGTTCGACTACACAATACCACATGGCCCGCCGACGCGGTATGGGCTGGCACGTCGCTTGCGGCGATCGCGCGCTCAATTCACACGAGAGGTGACACGATGGCAAACCAGAAGAAAGAAGCGAATTTGAAGTCGGTCGAGCATCCCATGCCTTCTCTGGTCAATGCCGACCGAGTGATCGACGAGCTGTATGGAAACAATCCCAACCAGAAAATACCGCTCGAAAAGATCCAGGACGCCGAGGCGAAGGCGTCGGTCGTGCCGGACGTCATCACCTATTTCCGTCGGATCCCTGACAAGTCCTACACGAAGCAGGAGCTGATCGACGCGCTCAACACGGTCGTGCGGGAGCGTGGCCGCGAGAAGGAAGTCGGACTTTTTGGCGTCGGCCAGGCGAACCGGGAAGCCGAGGAGTCGATGGGCCAGAAGCAGAAGAAGGCTTAAGGCAGCGAGCTATTTCGTGGATCGTGCCCTCGGCCAAACGCGTGTAGGAGCGGTTCGCGAACCACTGGTGCGGGACCGGGCGATTCACGAATCGCCCCTACACGTGATTGGGGACCGTCCAAGCCCGAGAACTCGCTCATCGCCGTGGGGTTTGTCCTCGCCCCCAAACCTCCCAATCGCCGTCCGGGTCAGCCAGCCGCCGGGCCGCCTCCGAGGCCGGGCTCGACGAGCTTTTCGGGATTCAGAAGAGTCTCGAGCTCCACTTCGCTCAGGTTAGTCCGCTCGCGGGCAACTTCGCGGATCGTCTTGCCGGTCGCCGCGGCCTCCTTCGCGATGGCGGCGGCGCGATCGTATCCGATGACCGGCGCCAGGGCGGTGCCGATCGCCAGGCCGCGCTCGACGAGCTCGGGGCCCCGGGTGGTGGCTTTGATTCCGACCACGCATTGAACGGTAAAGTTCTGGGTTGCCCGTCCGAGCAGCGTGATCTCCTGGAGCAGATTGAACGCCGCGACCGGCATCATCGTGTTGAGCTCGAAGTAGCCCCATTGGCCCGCGGTCGCGATGGCCGTATCGTTCGCCAGGACCTGGGCGCCGACCTGGATCAGGGCCTCGGCGATCACCGGATTGACTTTTCCGGGCATGATCGAGCTGCCGGGCTGAACCTCCGGCAAGGTCAGCTCGCCGAGTCCGGCCCGCGGACCGGAGGCGAGAAACCTGACGTCGTTGGCAATCTTCATCAGGCTGATCGCCGACGCGCGAACGTCCCCGCTGAAGGCGACGACGCCGTCGATCGTGCTTTGCGCCTGGAAATGATTCGCCGTCTCCCGAACTTCGATACCGGTGTTGCGGGTGACCCACTCGCAGACGCGCCCGGCGAACTCGGGATGGGTGTTGATGCCGGTTCCGACGGCAGTGCCGCCCAGCGCCAGCTCCTCCAGCTCGGCTCTCGCTCGCGAAAGCCGCGCCGACGCGCGTTCCGCCAGGCCCGCGTAGCCGAGGAACTCCTGCCCGAGCCGAATCGGCGTTGCATCCTGCAGGTGGGTTCGTCCCGTCTTGACGATCGACCAGAATTCCCGTGACTTTTCCATCAAGGCCTGTCCCAGCTGGTCGAGCGCGGGCAGGAGATCCTCGCGCAGCGCCGCGAGCGCGGCCAGGTGCATCGCCGACGGAATAACGTCGTTCGAGGATTGACCGAGGTTGACCTGATCGTTAGGGTGGACGAGACGCTTCGCCCCGCGCTCTCCACCGAGCAGCTCGCTCGCTCGGTTCGCGATCACTTCATTGGCGTTCATGTTGGTCGAGGTTCCGGATCCGGTCTGGAACACGTCGATCGGGAACTGGTCGTCGAACCGTCCCTCGGCGACCTCCCGGGCGGCCTGAGCGATCGCGTCGGCTACCTTTGGGTCGAGCAGCCCCAGATCACGGTTGACGATCGCGGCCCCCTGCTTGATGATGCCAAGCGCCCAGATGAAGCGCCGTGGCATGACCAGGCCGCTGATCGGGAAGTTCAGGACGCCACGCTGGGTCGAGGCGCCGTAATACGCCTCGGCGGGAACGTTCATGACACCCATCGAGTCGCGTTCCTGACGCGCACGCGATGAATCGCTCATATTTCCTCCTTGGGATGTGTCAGATTCTATCATAAGCTGGCTGCTTCCTTGTTCGGTATTCGAACAACTGATATAATGCCCGTCGTGTGCAATGTTACATGAGGCTTCATGCGCGTACGCCGTCTCTCGCTCGCCCATTTTCGAAATTACGAGCGTCTCGACATCGATCTCGATCCCGAAACGACGATCCTATTTGGCGACAACGCCCAGGGGAAGAGCAACCTGCTCGAGGCGATCTTCTATCTCGCGGCGATGCGGTCGTTTCGGGCGAGTGGAGACCGCGAGCTGCTCAGCTGGAGCGTGTCGGACGATCCACTGGCTTTTACCCGGATCGCATCGCGGATCGAGCGCCACGGCGAGCCGATCGACCTCGAAGTCGTTCTGCGAGAAGAGCTCCGACGGGGCGACGGCGACGCGCAAAGCTCAGTGCTGACCAAGCGAATCAAGGTGAACGACGTACCGCGGCGCGCCATCGACGTGATCGGGACGGCGACCGCGGTGATGTTCTCGCCCCAGGATCTCGAGCTCGTCGAAGGTGCGCCCCTGTTGCGCCGCCGTTATCTGGACGTTACTATTTCGCAGGCCGATCGCGCCTACTGCCGAAGCCTGGCGCAGTACAATCGAGTGGTCCTTCAGCGGAACCACCTCTTGCGTGCGATCCGCGACCGCGGAGCGCAGCCGGATCAAATTCACTTCTGGAACCGCGAGTTGATCGCCGCCGGCTCGTACATCGTGAGCCAGCGGCTGGCGACAATCAAGACGCTCGGCGACGTCTCCCGCCGTTTCTACGGCGATCTGAGCGGGGGTGACGATTCGCTGGCGGTCGGCTATAAGAGTGGTGTCTTTCACGGCGAGGTCGACCTCGCGGCTGCCCCGGATGGAATTGCCGCTCAATTCGAGGCTCGCCTGGCCGATCTCCAGGGTCGCGAGGTGAAGCTGGGCGTTTCGCTGGTTGGCCCGCACCGCGACGACTTGACCTTCCACCTGGGAGGCCACGACGTGAGCGCCTTCGGATCTCGTGGTCAGCAGCGAACGGTTGCCCTCGCCCTGAAGCTCGCGGAAGCGGAGTATCTCCGCCGGCAAACCGGCGAGCGCCCGATTGTGTTGCTCGACGACGTTCTCTCGGAGCTCGATCCGACCCGTCGCGCGCAGGTCCTGGATTCGATCGAGCCCGGACAGCAGCTTCTGTTGACCGCGACGGATGCCGAGACGTTCCGGCGCGCGGCGACGCGCCCGGTCACCTGGCTCCGAGTGTCCGGCGGCAGGGTCGAGCAGCAACGCCCCGCGTCGATGGCCCACTGAGTCCGGACTCGGAATCATCATCGCTGCAATCGAATAGCGTGGAAAGAGGGGTCAGAGTCATGAAGATTACCAGGCTTCACGTATTTCAGCTCCAGGGTGTGATGGAGTTTCCCGGTGCGTTCTGGGAGGAGCGTCTGGTTCGGCCGATCGACGTCTATCCCGAGCACAAGGCCGAGGGGCCTTCGAACACACCCGAGGTCGGCGACGGGAAGTACCTGATCGAGTCGAGCTGTGTCGAGGTGGAAACCGACGAGGGTGTGACCGGTCTCGGCGGGCCGATCACCGCCGACCAGGCGCAGGTGATCGCACGCCAGTTCTCGCCGATCGCGGTCGGCGAGGATCCGCGGGCGACCGAGCGGATCTGGGATAAGATCTACCGCTCGCAGGTTCATGGACGTGGTGGCGTCGTGATGATGGCGCTGAGCGCCCTGGACTGCGCGCTCTGGGACCTCAAAGGAAAGTGGGCCGGAGCGCCGGTTTATCGTCTGCTCGGCGGCCCGACCCGCCCGGAAGTGCCGGCCTATGCCAGCGCGCTCGGCTTCTCGCTCGAGCCGGATCTCGTGCGCGAGCGGGCGCGCATGATCGTGTCGCAGGGCTTCAAAGCGACGAAGTGGTTCTTCCGCCACGGGCACCTCGACGGACGGGAGGGAATTCGCAAGAATCTCGAGCTCGCCCGAACCCTGCGCGAAGCGGTTGGTGACGACGTCGACATTATGCTCGACGCCTGGATGAGCTGGAGCGTTCCCTACGCGATCAGCATGGCCAAGCAGCTCGCGGAATATAACCCGCGCTGGCTCGAAGAGCCGATGATGGCCGACAAGGAGCGGGAGGGATGCGCGCTGATTCGGCAGCAGTCGCCGGTCGCCATCGCCACCGGCGAACACCAGTACACTCGCTGGGGATTGAAGGGCCTCATGGACTCCCGCTCGGCGGATATCCTCCAGCCTGACATTTACTGGGCGGGCGGTATCAGCGAAGTGGTGAAGATTTGTAACATCGCCTCGACGTACGACCTGCCGGTCGTTCCGCATGGGCACTCGGTTCCGGCGACCGCCCACCTGATCCTGTCTCAACCTGCCAATACCTGCCCAATCCTCGAATATCTCATCAAGTGGAATGAGATCCACCAGTTCTTCTGGAAGGAGCCAGTCAAACCGGTGAACGGTGTGGTCCGCCTGACCGAGAAGCCGGGGATTGGCGTCGAGATCGACGAGGCCAAGATCGTCAAGCGCCGCGAGCTCAACTAGAGCGCCAGCCGAGACGATCCACCAGCGAGCGTCGCATCCCCTCCTTTTCCGGCGCGTTCCTGTCGGCACCGAACCTGCCGGGAGGGATGCCTTAAGCCAACGGATTCGTCCGGGAAAGGGGAAAGTGGGATGAACGAACAGAATATCTCGGGAAAGGCCGAGGAGCTCAAGGGTAAGGCCGAGGAAGAGATCGGAAAGATCACCGGCAGCGAGCAGCTTCGCGGCAAGGGCGAGGCGGAAGAGCTGAAGGGGAAGGCCAAGCAGGCCGCGGGCAAGGTCGAGCAGGGCGCCGGCGAGGCGGTCGAGACCGCCAAGCAACGCGTTCAAGAGACCGGCTCCTCCGCGGACTGACCTGAGAGCGACCGGACTGATGAGAATTCCGGGACGAGACCGGCCCGCGATCGATCGCGGGCCGGTCTCGCGCATTTCAGGGATTGGTGATGGCCGACTCAACGCGTTTGGCGGTCGATCTCCTCGTAGAGACACTCGTAGCCCGTCACCATTTTCTCCGCGGAGAAACGCTCTGCCACCCACGAGCGACACCGCGCGGGATCGATCTGGTCTAGCTGGCGAATGGCGTCGATCATACCCTCGACGGAGTCGACGACGAAGCCGGTCTGGCCGTGGACGATGATCTCGGGGATCGATCCGCGACCGAACGCCACGACGGGCGTTCCGCAGGCCATCGCTTCGGGCATCACCAGCCCGAAGGGCTCCGGCCACATCACCGGGTGGAGCAGGCAGCGGGCATTTGCGAAGAGCTCGCGCTTGCGAACGGCATCGGCCTCGCCGACGTAGCACACGTTCGGATCGTCGAGCAACGGCGCGACCTCGGCCTCGAAGTAGCTTCGGTCTACCCGATCGACCTTTCCGGCGATGATCAAGCGCTGGCCGAGTCGCCTTGCCGCCTCGATGGCCACATGGGTGCCTTTCTCGATGCTCACGCGACCCAGAAAGAGCAGATAGTCGCCTTTCTCCCGGGTGAACGGAAAGCTTTCGACGTCGATGCCGTTGTAAACCACCCCGAGATAGCCCCGATCGGGAAAGCCATTCTTCGACGCGTGACTGATCGTGTTGAAATACCCATCGTAGTGGTCCCAGACGATCCGACTATCCGGCACCATCGGGCCGTGAATCGTCGTGAGCATTGGGGTTGACTTGAGGTGCGCGAAGGCCATTAGCAGCTCGCCGCAGTGGTTGTGGATCAGGTCGTACCGGTCCGCATCGGCCAGTACCGACGCGACGTGAGCGAGCTGATACGGCAGCGGCTGATCGACGCCGGCGGTTCGGAGTGATTGGTCCAAGACCGAGCACAGACGCGCCGTCGTGATCGAGTCGCCGGTCGCGTAAAGGGTCACCTCGTGCCCACGGCGCACCAATCCGTCGGCGACCAAGCTCACCACTGCCTCGATGCCGCCATAGGCTGGCGGCGGAACACGTTCCCAGGTTGGGCTGGCGATCGCGATCCGCATGACGCGCCCTCTACCTCACCCGCCAAGGCCAATGATCCGACCGCCGGCGGCTCCTCCAGGTGCGATCTCGATCTGATTGACCACGTCCCGCACGCCTTCAACGATCCAGGCGTCGTTTTCGGCGGCATCGCGCGCGACCGCGCCGCCTACGGTTCCAGCAAGCGTCACGGCCCCGCCGTGGCAGAGGACGAGAATCTCGCTCTCGTCCACGAGCGGGTCTTTCTCCATGACAGCCTGGACGGCCTCGGCCAGCAGCTCGTCGTTCGGCGCCGACGGATAGATCACGTCAAGGTCGTTGACCACCCCGCGCACACCGTTCACCCACCAGCAGAGCGCACCGGCGAACGCCCGGTGGAGATTGGTGTCGATCAGTCCCGTCAGGCGAACTACGCCGTGTGAGACCGCGACGTGAATCGAAGTCGCGTCGATCGAGCGGTCGAGATCGAGTGAGTCGCGGACGAGTCGGGCAACGTCGTCGTCGGGTCGCTGGCCGGGCGGCCCGACGAGCAAACAGCTTTCCACGCGCTCCGGGCCGACGACGTCGGCGGCGGTCTGCTCGATCCAGGCCTTTTCGGGGAGCCGCGCGGCCCAGCCGACCAGGCCCACCGCGTTGTCGTGCTGGATGACCCGGACGTTCGACGAGGCAAAGTCGAAGCGTGGATCCGCGCGAAGCGCTGCCTCGACCTGGCCAGCTTCGTCCATCGCCGCTCGAAAGCGCCCGGGGGGCCGGTCGCTTCGGTTGCTCATTAGTAGCCTCCCTGACCGCATGGAGGAACTCCGCTGGCTCGCACAACTGCTAGACCATACCGGGATCACGGAGGCCCGTTATGCAGCCGCGCGGTGTGGAACAACCCGAGGTTCTGCAAGATGTGGGCCGTTCGCGGAACCCGCGGGAACCCGGCACGGACCTTGCACGAATTGGTCGACTCGCCGCGGAGTGACCCCATGCCTGAATGCCAGCTACCGCCTGAGGGAGGCGTCGGGGGTAGCGACCCGATGTCGGGCCCGGGTAATCCCCTGTTTCCGGAAACCGACCAGGAAGTGATGGACGCGGTCCGAACCGCCTTCTTTCTCGACCCGATCCTTCCTGAGAACGCGTTCGAGGTGCTTTCGATCGACCGCGTCGTCTACCTGCGAGGCGTCGTGCCGACGCTCGACATGAAGCGTCGCGCCGAAAGCGTGGCCGGGCAGGTGATGGGCGTGAATCGGGTCGTCAACGAGCTGAAGGTTGCCGTCCCCTGACGTCCGGCTACATCAAGCGCGCCAAAAGACCGCCGTCGATCGGAAACGCGCCGCCGGTCGCGAAGCTGCTGTCGTCGGACGCCAGGAACAGCGCGGCCCGGGCGATCTCGTCGGGTTTTCCTTGCCGTCCCAATGGCTCGGCCTCGCGGACCTTTCGCGCCTCTTCCTCGGGATCGCCGACTGCCTCGAGGTTGGCCCAGTGTAGCGGCGTGTCGATCGCCCCGGGGAGGATGCAGTTGACGCGGATGTTGTAGCGGGCCAGATCGAGCGACGCCGCGTGGGTCAGGGCGAGCACCGCGCCCTTGGACGCGGCGTAGGCCGCGATGTCCGGGCCGGTCGCGATGCTGTGGACCGAGGCGGTGACGATGATCGAGCCGCCGCCGCGTCGGCGGAGATACGGCACCGACGCCCGAATTCCGTAGAAGACGCCGTCGAGGTTGACGCCAAGGACTCGGTGCCACTCCTCGTCGGTCGTATCGGCCACGCCTTTGAAGACGGCGATGCCGGCGTTATTGTAGACGACGTCCACCCCGCCGAAGGCGTCGGCGCTGGTGGCGAGCAACGATTCGACCTCGGACGACCGGGATACGTCGGTACGGACGAATCGGGCCGTGCCGCCTGCCGAGTGGATGCGTTCGACGGTTTCTTCACCACCCGCGACGTTGACGTCGGCCACCACCACCCTGGCGCCCTCGGCTGCGAAGAGCACCGCGCTCGCGCGGCCGATCCCGGAAGCTGCGCCGGTGACAATCGCGACCTTCCCTTCGAGCTTACCCATCTTCTCCTCGTGCCTGCTTTGATCTGCCCTGGTCGAGCCGTCAGCTCATCTTGACCACGATGTCGCCAATGATGTTCGCCGCGGCGTCGCCGCGGTCGGCGGCGTTGCTGAGGTGGCGATACACTTCGCGCATCTTCAGAACGTGGACTACGTCTTCGACCGCGTGAACCCGGTCGAACAGGTGCATCAGCGCCTCGCGGTACACGCTCTCAGCGACGTTCTCCAGCGCCTTGGCGCGAACGGCGTGCTCGTTCGCCACGTTCGGGTGCTTCCGCAGCTGGAGAATCGCCAGGTAAATCTCCTCGGCGGCTTCTCGGAGGGTCGACGCCAGCCGCGCCACGTACTCGTTGGGCTGAACGCCGAGGATTTGCATCTCGTCGATCGTGCTGTACGCATAATCGAGCATGTCGTCGACCGCCCGACTGAGAGCGAAGATATCCTCCCGATCGAACGGGGTGACGAACGTTCGGTTCAGGTCGTCGATGAGAACACGACGGAGCTCGTCCTCCTCGCGCTCGCATTGGACGACCCTGGCTGTCTCCTCCTGGTCCCCGGTCTTCGCGAAGGCCTCGAAACGTTGCAGACCTTCGCGGGTCTTCTCCGCCTGCTCGATCAGCATCTGCACGAAGTCGGGGCCCCTGCGCTTGAAGAATCCGTTGAACATAAGTGATTAACCTGTCAGTAAGTGTGCGACTGGATAAAGGGCGATGGATGCCAGCAAAGTCGCGGGCAGGGTGACCAGCCAGCCGATGGCGATCAGCTCGGCCACTTCCCAGCGAACCTTCGACAGGCGTTCGGCCATGCCGGCGCCGATGATCGCTGAGCTGGCGATCTGACTCAAGCTCACCGGTCCGCCCAGGACGGTGGCCCCGAGAACGATCGCCGCGGCGGTAGACTGCGCGACGAAACCATTGATCGGGCGCGGTCGATAGATGCGCGCGCCGAGCGTTCGAATCACCTGCCATCCTCCGGTGCTGACACCAAGCGACAGCGCTAGGGCGGATGCCGTCACTACCCAGCTCGGGATCGTGAACGTATGATACAGGTGCGCCTGAAGGAGGACGAGCGCGATCACCCCCACTACCTTCTGGCCGTTGCTGGTCCCAAAGCTGGCCGCGAGCAAGATCGACGTCGGAAGCTGGCCGGCACGAAAGAACTCGTTCACGCGGGGCGACGCGCCCTGAACGAACCAGATAGTCGCGCGCATCGCCAACAGGCAGATGATCACGGTGGCGATCGGAGCGACGAAGAGCGCGATGCCGAGAATGATCAATCCGCCGGTCACGATCACTCCGAGACCCGCCGCGCCGATTCCGCCTCCGATCAAGCCGCCTACGAGCGCGTGGGTCGAGCTTGAAGGCAGGCCAATCGCCGATGCCACGAACGTCCAGAGGAGCGCCGCCGCAAGGGCCGCCGCCAGGCTCGCGAGATCAATTCCCTCGGGCTCGACGATGCTGGTTCCGATCACGTACGCGACGGCGAGTCCGAAGGCGAACAGTCCGACGAAGCTCGCGAACGCGGCGACCACCAACGCGCGACGTGCCCCGATGGCGCCGGTGGAGATAAGGGTGGCGACGAGACTGCCGCTGCCGTTGTAACCGTTCAAAAAGGCAAAGATGAGAGCAAGACCGACCAGAGCCGCGGCCATCATCCGGGCGGTAACCACCGAGGTAAGGACCGGTCGTGCTCTTCCATCTTGCCCCGCTCCACGCTCCGCGCGCCACACATTGTATCACGGCGAGCGCGACGCCTTTGGTCAGGCCTGCTGACGGCGCACCTTCCCGGCGGTCGCGTCGGTCTCGGCCCTCCCGCGCGCCCGTCGCTCGCGTTCCGAATGAATCGTCCAGACGACGTCGGGAACGCTCTCGACGAGCTGTTCGGGGCTGTTGTAGATCTCGGTCGGTTGGATCGCGCTGAGGAACTCGTTGGGTAGCGCGACTTTCTGGTCGAGGAGCGCCCGCAAGAGGCCCTCCTTGCTAAACCCGCGCAACCAATCGAGGGTGCGAAGTCGATTGAGGACCTCTTGTCGATCGAGCATGGAGCCTCCCGAAGTGATGCCTGACGAATCAGTAGCACGAACTGTGCGACCACGACACCGGCGCGACACCGGATGGTGGTGAGCACGGGGGCGGCGGTCGATGGACTTCTGGTAAGATAGAAGCGATATGGATACCGTGGACAAGCTCGCGCCGTACGACGCGGCTCTGGCTCGGCGCCTCGGCGCGCTCTATCGCCAGCATGGGCGAACCCTTTCCCTGGTTGGCGGCTCGGTCCGCGATCTGATCCTCGGGCAGGCGACGCACGACCTGGACTTCACGACCGATGCGACGCCGGAACAAACGAAGCTGATCCTCGCCGAGGCGGACCCGACCGCGACCTATTCGATCGGCGAGAAATTCGGCACGATTGGCGCCACTTTCGACGACGTCGTCGTCGAGATCACAACCTTTCGGACGGAGCGATATCAGCCCGGTTCGCGCAAGCCGGAGGTCAGCTACGGAACGTCGCTCGAGGAAGACCTCGCGCGCCGCGACTTCACGATCAATGCCATGGCGCTCGATCTGACAACCAATGTGCTAATCGATCCGTTTGGCGGACAGCGGGATTTGAGCGCCCGCCTGATCCGCGCGGTGGGCAAGCCTACGGAGCGCTTCGCCGAAGATCCCCTCCGCTTGTTACGTGCCGTCCGATTCGTCGCCCAGCTCGGCTTCGACCTGGTCCCGGATACTCGGGCTGCCATTCGGGAAAGCGCCGACTTGCTACGGCAGGTGAGCCGCGAGCGCATCCTGGAAGAGATGAGCCGTTTGCTGGTCGCCTCTCACGCGGCGCGCGGACTGCGACTGCTCTCCGACCTTGGACTGTTCGCCGTCTTCATGCCGGAGATCGACGAGTTGCGCAGCACCACCCAGGGCAAGCGCTCGAAGGACGTGTTCGAGCACACCCTGAGGGTGATCGAGCGAACGCCGCCCGATCTCGTGCTGCGATGGGCAGCGCTGTTGCACGACGTCGGCAAGCCGCGGACGTTCATCGAAACCGGCGGGGAGATCCACTTTCCCGGTCACGAGCTGGTCGGCGAGCGCTTGAGCGCGGAGATCCTGACCCGGCTGCGGGCGGATGCCGACCTCATCGCGCGGACCAGCCGGCTGGCCGGAATGCACATGCGCGCGAACCAGTACGAGAGCGAATGGACAGATGGGGCAGTGCGTCGGCTGATGCGGGACGCCGGGCCGGATCTCGAGCGCTTGCTGCTCCTCTCCACCGCCGACGTCACCAGCTACCGGGCGGCGAAGATCGAGGCGGCCACGAACCGGGTGCGACGACTCCGCGAGCGGATCCAGCACCTCGAAGAACAAACGCGGATCGAGGAGATCCGCAGCCCGCTCGACGGCAACGATCTCATGACTATCTTCGGCCGGGGGCCTGGCCCGTGGATCAAAGCGGTGAAAGAGTACCTTCTCGATCAAGTCATGGAGGGGAAGCTGGCCCCGGACGATCGAGTCGCGGCAGAAGCGATGGCCCGCCGCTTCGTGGACGACGGGCTCGCCGCGTAGGACTGGTTGTCCCGATCCACGCAGGGATCCGCGATTTCGGGCGTGAGTTAGCGGTGTTCGGCGACGATGGCCCGAAGCGCGTGGATGAGCTGAGTCCGGGAAGGGTCGTCGAGGGCGTGGCCGGTCGTCGACTCGTATAGTGCCACCATGGTGTCCAGGTTAAGGAGCCAGACAACCGCCTGGCGTGGAGTGAGGTCGGCGACCACGTCTCCGATCTGAACAGGGTGTCGATCGCACGACCGATGGCGCTGTCGACAGCGGAGCCGAGGGGGAAGCTCACCCGGCGGTGTTCGCCGGCGGCCACGACGAAATCTTCGTCCCGTCACTTCGGAAAGGTCGTCGTCACCCGAGTCGTGGTAATAGCCTTCCTCCATGCCTTCCCCTCCTGACGGCAGACCGACCGGTGCGGAAAATCGGGCGAACCACCGGGGATCAGACCCGAACGCCCCAATTATAGCACAGGGCTCCGGCTTACTCCAAATACGGAAGACTGTTACAATACGCGGCGACGCGGTCAGGTCGTCCTTCGGGCGGGAACGGAGCCGTCCGACTGGCGGCACGGGCTCACCCGCGAGGTCGAGCGGCCGCGAATTCACGGATGAGGTTCTCGTCATGCCAGTTGTCGTCGTCAAGCTGTACGAAGGACGGACCATCGAGCAGAAGCGCGCCGCCGCCCAGGCGATTACCCAGGTCGTCGTCGAGACGCTGAAGACTACCGCCGAGCATACCCAGGTGATCTTCGAAGACGTGAAGAAGAGCGACTGGGCGATCGCGGGAAAGCTGGCGTCGGACTAAGCACTGAGCGAGCTCACACGCGCGGCGGGTGGCCGGCTCACGCCGCCGCGCGGGCAATCCGGTGAATCAGCAGGATATCCGCGCGCGAGTCGGCCAGGTCGGTAACCGGCTGTCGGCCCTCGACCACGCACTCGTGAAAGTGCAGCAGTTCTTCCTTGAACGCCTCGCGGTACGATACGGTGACGTTCTTCTCCCAAGAGGCCGATTCCGGTCGATCTGACAACTTCTCGCTTCCCTCGACGAATACCCGCGTCGGATAATTGCGCAGGAACGGCGATGGGAAGACGATCCGAACCCGCGTGGCGTCCGCGTAACAGGCGATCTCTTCGTCGTAATCTCGAAGATCGGACAGATAGGTCCAGGTGAGACTCGCCCGCGCGCCGCTCGCGTAACGCAGGGTGCTGCTGACGCCGAGACCCTGGTTCCAGATCTCGGTGTGGGCCACCGCCTCCGGGTCCCCGATCAAGCCGCGCAGAGCGTTAACGTCGTGACACAGGCTCCCGAGCATGATGCCCAGCGCCGAGCAGCGCTCTCTGGACGCGTCCGGCCCGAGGACTTCTCGGATCAACGCCTCTTCCGGTCCGGATGCCATCGCGGCGATCATGCGATGACCAAGCTCACGGGTGGGCACCGGACCGTCCGGCGCCGGCGGGTGAAAGACGTGATGCTGAAAGTACAATTCGCTGGCCGGATGCAGCACCGTCACCCGGACGTAGCGAAGGTCTTCGAGATCGCGAACGAGGCGCTGGCCGTACCGGTACGCCGGGTCGTACCGCTTCATATAGCCAACCATCAGCCGCACGCCTCCCGCTTCGACCGCCGCGGCGATCTCGTCGATTTCCCGAGCGGTGTAGCAGAGCGGCTTCTCGACGAAGACGTGCTTGCCAGCCCGAGCCGCCGCCACCGCCATGGCCGCGTGGGATCCGCCCGTGAGTACGAGGACGGCGTCGAGATCGAGATCGAGGAGATCCTCGTAGCTGGTAAGGCGACGTGACACGCCGTAGTAGTCGGCGACGGCGTGCAGCCGGGCGCGGTCGACGTCCACCAGGCCGGCGACCTCATAGCGATCTTCGAGCTCGCGCAGATGGGGAAGGTGCATCATCTGGGCGATTCCGCCGCAGCCGATCACCCCAACCTTCAATCGTTTGATGGCTGCCAATCTTCCTCCTAGCGCATGAAACGGTCGAGGAAAGCGCGGCTCTGGCGCGCGGCTTCCAGGGGAGCCACGGTGGAGGCGCCCGTGCCATCGACGATCACGTCCTGCTCGACGATCAGCCAACCGTCGTAGCCGATACGACGCAATTCGCCGAACACGCCGGAGAAGTCCACCGTTCCCTGGCCAAGCGGACAGAAGACGCCGAGACGGATTCCGGCTTCGAAATCCAGCTGCTGAGAGCGCGCCCGCTCGAGGGCGCGCGGATCGACGTCCTTCAAATGGACGTAGCGCACCCGATCGGACCAGCGGCGCACCAGGTCGACCGGATCGGCGCCGCCGTAGACGGCGTGACCGGTATCCAGGCAGAGGCCGACGTAGCGCGGATCGGTTTGCTCGAGCAGACGGTCGATTTCCGGGCCGGTCTCGATGTAGGTGGCGACGTGGTGATGGAACACCGCGGTCATTCCGCGATCAGCGAGCCGCCGTCCGATTCGGTTCAATTCGTCGATCGTCGCCTGCCAGGCCGCGGGGGCCATCTCGTCGGCTGGGCCAGCCCGCCCGGCGCACAGTGTGCGGTCCGAGCGCTGCGGGTCCGCCAGAATCAGCTCGCGAGTACCCATCGTCTGAAGCAGGTTGGCGACCTCCATCGCTTGTCGCTCGGCGGCATCGTGGTTCCGGGGATCGGTCAGGTCGAGAGGAACGAACGCCGAGGCGAGTGACAGGCCGCGGGCGTCGATCTCCGTTTTCAGGAGACTTGGATCAGTCGGGTAGTAGCCCCAGGGGCCAAGCTCGGTTCCCTCGTACCCGGATGCCGCGATCTCGTCCATCACGCGCGAGTAGGGAGGATTGGCCGACCAGGAGGCGACCTCGAAGACTCCCCAGCTCACCGGAGCGTTGCCGATGCGCACGATCAATCTCCGAAAGCCAAACGAATGATGTTGATCGTCGCGACGATCAACATGACCTGGACTAACACGCTCGCCGAGAGGAGGGTCACCGCGGCCAGGCGCTCGCGCCGATGCAAGAGCGCGGCGACCACGACGTCGCTGATCATCACGACCGCCCCGATCCCCGGCATCTTATAGAGATCGGTGCGCGGGCCGATCAAGTCGACCGAGCCCTGACTGTTGTAATGAAGCGGCAGTAAGTGCGGCAGCGACGGCATCCAACCGTGCACGTAGAGCAGCAGACCGGCGAGGCCAGCCACGCTCGCCAGGATCAAGCCAATCGCGACCGGGTCGCGCCAGAGTGATGCGCGTAGGACCGCCCGTGCCGCGTCGAGCGGTCGCGAGCGGTCTAGCGGTCGACGGTGACCGGGGTGTAAACCGGTGTCAACCATTCCGCGTACTTGCTATTTCGCCCGCGAACCGCGTCGAAAAAGATACCCTGCAGTTGCTTAGTGATTTTCCCCACGGCGCCCGTGCCGACCGGTCGGCGGTCCACTTCGATGACCGGGGTGATCTCGGCGGCGGTTCCGGTCATGAAGCACTCATCGGCGCTGTACAGCTCGCTGCGGTCGATGGTCCTCTCCGTCGTGGAGATTCCCAGCTCCTCGCGCGCGATCCGCATCACCGATGCGCGGGTGATTCCAACCAGGATGTTATCCGACGGCGGGGGGGTTACCAGGGTGTCGCCGATGACCAGGAAGATGTTCTCGCCACTTCCCTCGCAGACGTGGCCTTCCTGGGTGAGCATAATCGCTTCGTCGAAACCGTTGAGCTGGGCCTCGGTCTTGGCAAGCGCCGAGTTGACGTAACCGCCGGTCACTTTCGCCCGGGCCGGAATCGCGTTGTCGTCGATGCGGCGGAAGCTGGACACGCAGCACCGGCAGCCATCCGAGGCATCGATATACTTTCCAAAGGGCGAGATAAAGATCGCGAAATGATCCTCGAGATTGTGCATGCGGACGCCGATCACGCTGGATCCCTTATAGAGAATCGGACGAATGTAGCAGTCTTCCCTCTGGTCGTTCCGCCGGACGAGCTCGGTGGCGATGTGGCACATCTCTTCCACCGAATGGGGGCAGGTCAGGCCGAGGATACGCGCCGAGGCTAACAGCCGTTGGAAGTGCTCGGGCATGCGGAACAGGAACATCTGGCGCTCGGCCTCGTTCCAGTAGCCCCGAATGCCCTCGAAGCAACCGGTGCCGTAGTTGAAAGCGTGGGTCATGATGTTGATGTTAGCATCGGCGAGCGGAACGTATTTTTCATGGAAGTAAGCGAGAGGATTCATTCGGGGAGCGTCCTCCTCTTCGGTGTCGCACTTGCGGCCATTATAGCACGCCCTCACGTGCTATAATCGCCGTCGTCAACGCTGAGGGAGGGGCAGGGTTGTTTAACCCGATCAGCGCGTTCCTGGGGTTGTTTTCGCACGACATCGGAATCGATCTGGGAACCGCGAACACGCTGGTTCTTGTCCGGGGTAAAGGTATCGTCATTAACGAGCCGTCCGTCGTGGCGGTCAACAAGAAGTCGAAGAAAGTGCTGGCCATCGGCGCCGAGGCAAAGCGAATGGTCGGCCGGACGCCGGCGAACATCGTCGCGGTAAGGCCGTTGAAGGACGGAGTGATCAGCGATTTCGACGTTACCGAGCAAATGCTGAAGTACTTCATCGGACGGGTTCACTCTCAGCTCGGCCTGATTCCCCGTCCAAGGGTGGTCGTCGGGATACCCAGTGGGGTGACCGAGGTGGAGAAGATGGCGGTGCACGACGCGGCCCGTAACGCCGGGGCACGCGAGGCGCACCTGATCGAAGAGCCGATGGCCGCCGCGATCGGCGCCGGCCTCCCGGTGACCGACGCGACCGGGAGTATGATCGTCGACATCGGCGGTGGAACGACCGAGGTCGCGGTCGTCTCGCTCGGGGGTATCGTCGTCAGCCGGTCGATCCGAGTGGCCGGCGATGAAATGGATCAAGAGATCATCATTTACGCTCGCCAGAAGCACAATCTATTGATCGGGGAGCGTATGGCGGAAGAAGTCAAGATCGCGGCCGGTTCGGCGTACGCGCTGCCCGAGGAACAGATGGTGACCCTGCGTGGGCGTGACCTGGTGACCGGCCTACCGAAGTCGATCGAAGTAAGCAGCGTGGAGATTCGCGAGGCGATCTCCAGCTCGGTCTCTCAGATCGTCGACGCGGTACGGACGACGATCGAAGAGACTCCCCCAGAGCTCGTTAGCGATTTGATGGCGCAGGGCATCGCGCTCGCCGGCGGCGGTGCGCTGCTCGCCGGGTTGGAAGAACGCCTGAGCCACGAAACCAAGATGCGCGTTTACCGAGCCGAGGACCCGCTCACCTGCGTCGTGCGCGGAACCGGCGAGGCGCTCGAGGAGATCGAGATCCTCCAGAAAGTGGAAGTTCCGGTTCAGTACGCCCGTCCGCCGCGCTAGGGAGGCGTCGTGCTGACGCGACTAGCGTATCTGGTCTTCGTCGTCCTGGCCGGCGTGCTGGTGCTGCTGCTCTCGCGCTTGCCACAGGTTCAGTTCATCGAGACGGTCGGATTCGAAGTGCTTGGCCCGATCGAGGTGGGTATCTCGGTTCCGGTTATGCACCTGGATCGGATCGGCCAGGCGGTCGAGGGGATCGGACAGCTGCGGGCGGAGAACGCCCGGCTCAAGGCCGAGGTCGATCGCCTGACTCAGCAAGCGGTCCTCGTTCCCGAGCTGCAGCGCGAGAACGCCGAGCTGCGGGCCGAGCTTGGGTTCGCGCAGAGCGATCCCCAGTTCAAGTGGATCAACGCCCGGATCATTGGCTTCGATCCGTCGAATCTGGTCCATGCCATCATCATCGATCAGGGAACGCGGAGCGGCGTTGCTAACGGTATGACCGTCGTCACGCCGGCCGGTCTGGTTGGGCAGGTCGAACAGGTGACTCCGAACACCGCCAAGGTACTGCTGATCACCGACGTTTCGAGCTCCGTCGACTCGCTGATCCAGTCCAACCGGGCGAAGGGGGTGGTGAATGGATCGCGAAGCGGCCAATTGTCGATGATCTACATCCCGCAGAACTACAAAGTGCAGGCGGGGGATCGAGTCGTCACCTCCGGCCTGGGCGGAGTATTCCCACCAGGCCTGCTCGTGGGGACGGTGACCGAAGTCCATCAGAATGACGTCGATCTCTACCAGGAGGCGCAGGTCCAGCCGGCGGTCGACCTCGGACGGATCGAGCAGGTGATGGTCATCGTCAACCATCTTCCAACGAAGCTGAGGTAACGGTCGGTGATCGACGAATCGCGGAGACGCGCGGTCGAAGGAGGATCGAAATCGGACTCATCCTGCGCATCGTCGTCTTAGTCCTGGCGGCGATCCTGCAGTCCACCGCCCTGGCCCACCTGGTGATCGCCGGAGTCAAGGTCGATCTGGTCTTGCTCCTGGTCGTGGCGTGGAGCATCCGGCGCGGGATCGAAGAAGGAATCGTCTGGGCCCTGATCGGTGGGCTCGCGGTCGATCTCCTGTCGACCGGCCCGTTTGGCGCCTCGGTGGTCGGTTTCGGATTCGCGGCGGTTCTGGCCGGGAGCCTCGGGCCAATGCTGCGCCAGGTCAGCGTTCTCTTGCCGTTAACCATCACTCCGCTCGCCAGCATTGTCGCCACGCTCTGCTCGGCGCTGGTGATGGCGGCGGTCGGCTGGCCGGTTCCCTGGCCTGCCACGGTTGCGCTGGTCGTTCTGCCCGCGGCAGTGCTTGATAGCCTGGCTATGTTCGTCGTCTACCCGGTCGTTTCGATGGCCGACCGCCGTCCGCACGCGCCGGATTGGTCGGTTTGAGGCGGTGCTCGTCGGTATCGACGCCAGCCGTGCGGGACGGGCGATCCGGACGGGAACGGAAGGGTACGCCCTGCATCTGATCGCCGCGCTGCTGCGCCGGCCGAGCGGATACCGCTATCGCCTTTACTTCGATCAACCACCCTTTTCCGACTTTCCCTGCGCCGAGCTAGCCGAGCACCGGGTCATCCGATTTCCGCGGCTTTGGACCCATCTCCGACTGGCCGCGGAGGTGACGCGTCGACGCCCCGACCTGCTCTTCGTTCCCTCGCACGTGATCCCGTTTGTTTGCCCGGTGCCCGCCGTCGCGACGATTCACGACGTCGGCTACCTGTGGCATCGGTCCGCCTACACGCCCCTGGCCTGGGTGCTGCTGCACCTGGGAACCCTCCAGAATGCGCGGGCCGCCCGTCGGATCGTCGTCGACTCGCGGGCTACCGCGCGCGACCTGACCGCTCACCTCGGCGTGGCGCCCGAGAAGATCCGGGTCGCTTATCTCGGCGGCCCGGACGTGCGTGACGTGACGCCGGATCCCGCGATGAGCGCTCGCTACGGATTGCCGGCGCGCTACTTTCTCTTTGTGGGCACGATTCAGCCTCGAAAGAATCTCCGACGGCTGCTCGAGGCGTTCTCACGGGTGGGCCAGGGGAAACACGAATCGGTCGGGCTCGTGCTGGCCGGGCGACCCGGCGTCGGGGCGCCGGACCTGCGCCGCCGGGCGATCGAGCTCGGGGTCGCGGACCGGATCAGCTGGCTGAGCTACGTTCCGCAGGAGCACCTGGAGCCGCTGTACGCGGGCGCGGTCGCGCTGGTCTTTCCTTCGCTCCACGAGGGTTTCGGGTTGCCGGTTCTCGAGGCGATGGCCCGAGGGACGCCGGTGGTCTCGTCGAATGCCAGCTCGCTCCCGGAAGTCGTCGGCGAAGCCGGCCTACTGGTCGATCCATACGACGTCGAAGGGCTTGCTCGGGCGATGGAGCGTGTGCTCGACGATCGATCGCTTCGCGACCGTCTGACGCACGCCGGACGCGAGCGCGCCGCCCGCTTCACCTGGGACGGCTGCGCCGCCGAGGTCGAGCGGGCCTTCGCGGACGCGATCTGAGCGTCTCACGTCATCGCTGGCATCGATAATGCCGATCAAGCAGGCTGGCCATTTCTCTTTCTTCAGGAGGCTTGATGGCTCAGCAAGCGGTGCGCGTGGTGAACGTCACGCTAAGCGACAATGCGATCGAGCCGCGGATCGTCTCCGTTCCGGCGAACTACCCGATCAAGTTCGTCGTCCAGAACGGCGGCTCATGCCCGCACCAGTACGCGGTTCCCGCGATTCCCGATTTCAGCATCGACGCGTTGCCCGGACAAACCGCGAGCATGGTCTTCACCTTCCTCAACGTCGGGCGATTCGAGGTCGTGAGCAACGACGACGACGATCAAGCGCACGGTCTTCGAGGGGAATTGATCGTCGAGGCGTTGTACTAACTGTCTGGCCGACGTCGGAAAGTCCGTCACGCCTTGGGCGGCCATCGCGGTAGTCCGCCGACTCTCTCCTGTGGTACAATACCGCCGCTTCCCGGCGACTCTGATTCATTACTGTAACCTCGCCTCGAAGGCGACTCTCCCCGGAGTCTGATCTGGCGCGACCAGGCGGTTTCTGGTCTATCCGAATAGTTTTACCTCAGGGTTGACACGTGCGTAGAGTATTCTTCCTGGGCATCATGGCCCTGGTGGCGGGCATGATGTTCGCCGTTGCCACGCTGATCCTGTCTCACCCGGTACGCTCCAACGCCGTGGGACGAGCGACGGTCGTGACCGTCGCGTCGGATGCTCCGGTGGCGGCGGCCTTTCTGGCTCCCGTGGCGACCGCGACGCCGACCCTCGAGCCGACGGCGACGCCGGTGCCGCCGACCGACACTCCGATTCCGCCGACGGCAACGCCCACGCCGGCCGCGCCGACCAAGACCGGCTCGGCACCTCCGCCGAACGTCCAGGCGCTATCGATCGCGGTGATCGACGAAGGGTCCGGCGCGCTCCTCTACGGTCGGGATCCGCACCGACACCTGGCTCCCGCCAGCGTGACGAAGATCTATACCGCCCTCGTCGCGCTGAAGTACGGCGATCTCAATCAGCAAATTCACGTGCAGTTCGATCAAAGTCAGCTCTACGACAGCACCTTGATGGGACTGAAAGAAGGCGACACCTTTACGCTGGAAGACTTACTCTACGGTCTGATGCTGCCGTCGGGCAACGACGCGGCGCTGGCTATCGCGAACGCGGTTGGCGGAAACGAAGGACATTTTGTCGAGATGATGAACGCGGAAGCCGAGGATCTCGGGCTCCACGACTCGCATTTCGTGAACCCGCACGGCCTCGACGCGCCCGGCCATTACACCAGCGCCTACGACCTGGCGATGGCCGCCCGCTATGGAATGACCCATTACGCCGAGTTCCGCAAGCTGGCCAGCGCGGTCTCGCACGACGTTCACGGTTCACGATCCTTCACCGTCCACAACCTGAACCGCTTCCTCTGGAGCTATCCGGGGGCCGACGGGGTGAAGATCGGTTACACCGACAACGCCGGGAAGACGATCGTCGCCTCGGCGACGCGCGACGGCCACCGGGTGTACGTCGTGCTGATGCACTGCGGCGACATCGTGAACGACTCGGTGCCGCTCTTCAACTGGGTGTTCGCCAACTTCACCTGGCCGGCGAACGCCCCGCTCGCGGCGGGTGTGACGCCGACGCCCGCGCCGGGGGACCGATGAGTCGCGGACAGATCAGGCTCAGCCAGATGGTAAACGCCGCTCCCGAGACCGTCTTCGCCTACCTGACCGACGTGGATCGCTCCCCGGAGTGGGATCCGGCCGTGGCCCGGGTCACCCGGATGACTCGCGGACCGCTTCGGAAAGGCTCGATCCTTCGGGGGACGCTCGAGATCGACGGCGAAACGTACCACGCGGACGACGAGGTGACCGAATTCGACCCTCCCTGGCACTTCGCGATTCGGTCCGTCCAGGGCGGCGCGGACGGCATCTCCTATTCGCTCGCGTCGGACGTGGACGGGCGAACCCGTTTAGACGCCACGCTTTCCTACGATCTTCCGGATCCGCCGCCCGGCACCAGTTACGATCCGGGGGCAGCACGTCAGGATCTCAGCGACGGGCTCAAAGCATCGCTTGTTGCACTCAAAGAGCTGATCGAGCGGGAGATTGCTCCGCCGACTTGAGCCGGTTCGGCGCCCGGTGTATACTCTATCGGTACGGAGACGGACCGGGCGATGGATTCGCATCCCTGGCTCGGCCACCGTACGGTTTTCCTCGTGGCGCGCCTGGAGGGGTGCAAGAGTGGTTGATTTGGCACGCCTGGAGAGCGTGTAGGTCGCAAGGCCTCGTGGGTTCGAATCCCACCCCCTCCGCCTCTTCCTCAGGGCTCTGAAAACCTACCGCCGCCGTAAGCGGGAGTATTCCGCGCTCTTTATCCGTCCGGAGTATTCCCATCTGATCGTCTTCCACCACCGCACCGTCGCTCCGACGTCCCCGGTTGGCTCGCATAGTGTTGCGGCGCGGTGCGACGCTGCCTCGAACGTGATAAACTGGCCCCGCGAAAGACCCAATCTGATTCCGCGACGAGGTGATGGATGGCACGGATCAACCGAGTGATCGAGCTACTTGAGCAAGGGCAGCCGGTCTACTACACCGGGCCCGGCGACCGAGGCTTCGAAGGCGGGGTGCAGGCGGCGAAGACCTGGGCCGACTACATCGCCTACGACGTCGAGCACGGTCCCTACGACATCAGCAAGCTCGCCGACTTCATGCGCGGCCTGGTGGCCGGGGGACCG
>JAJPKB010000661.1 GCA_021323915.1 Chloroflexota bacterium
CATTCCACTCCTGTTGCGCTCGGGGCGAGCCGAGGACCACCGCGTGAATCGGGCCTTCTTTCTTGAGCTGACGCCGCGCCGCCGCGAAACCGGTGGCGCGCACGACCTGGTAGCCGTCGAGGTAGCGTTGGAAGACGCGCGGCACTTCACCCGACTCGTCGACGACGAGAATCCGCCGCTCGGCGCTTCCCCGCACCCGGGTCGCCAGGCGGTCCTCCCAGGCCGGTCCGCCGAGCGCGCCCTGGTGGACTTCGTCGGCCAGCGGCAGGTCGAGAAAGAAGGTGCTTCCCTGGCCGAGAACGCTCTCCACCCACATCGAGCCCCCGTGGAGCTCGGCGAAGCGCTTGCTCACCGTCAGGCCGAGCCCGCTGCCGCCCCGTCGCGGGTGGGCGCCGTGAACCTGATAGAATTCCTGGAAGACGTCGGCGATCTCGTTCGGAGGAATGCCGGGGCCGGTATCCGTCACCGAGATGACGGCGTGGTCGGCGACCCGCCGCGCGCGGATCGTGACCCCACCCTCGTCGATGAAGCGCGCGGCGTTGCCGAGCAGGTTGATCAGAATCTGGCGAACCCGGGTCTGATCGACGAACGCGCACGGGAGATCGTCGACGACGACCGTTCGAATGGTCAGCTCGCGGTCGCGGAACAGCGAGTCCACCGTCGCCACCGCTTCCTCGATCACTTTCTCGAGCGAGATCCAGTCGCGGTGGAGGGCCATGCGATCGGCGTCGATCTGGCTGAGGTCGAGGATGTCGTCGACCAGGGCCGAGATGTGGCAGGCGTTGCGGTAGATCGCTTCGAGGTCGTGCTGGTAATTCGCCGGAAGGTGCTGGCCGTAAGCGGCCGATGGCGAGAGGACCATCATCTCGCAAAACCCGATGATGAGGTTCAGCGGGGTGCGCAGCTCGTGGCTGACCGCGGCGGCGAACTCGGCCTTCAGCCGCCGCGCCTCGCGCTCCGCCCGACGGGCCCGCTCCAGCTCGAGATTCAGCTGCTCCATCTGGTAATACGACTCGCTGAGGCCCTTCGAGAGGCGGGCGAGCTCGGCCTGGCGCTCCCGGGCGACAGCGGTTTGTTGATGGGCCTGGAGGTAGCTGTTCCACGCCCAATCGAGGGCGATTCGGGTCGGTCGCGTCAACAGCCAGGCCGCGAACAGGTTGGCCCCGCTCAAGAGAATCGCGCTGACCGCGACCTCGCCGGGTATCGGGGCCGGCAGGCGCCAGGCCGCGACGAGGAGAATGGCGGCCGCGACCGCGGCCGCGGTGACGCCCCAGCGCCAGCCGAGCAAGGCCCCGGCGAGGAGCACGGCGAGCGCGAACCAGGGAGCCAGGATCAAGCCGGGCAGGAAGACGAGCGCCATGCTCGACACCACGACCAACCCGGCGACGACGACCGCCGCCGCGAGGGTTGGCCAGCGCGGGTGCAGCGCCCGGGCGATCAAACCAACCGCCGACAGACCGGCGACGACCGAGAACAGCTGCGGCCCGACGTCGTTCAGACCGAACGCGCCGAAGGCGAGCACGCAGAACGCGAGGCCAAGGACGCCGTAGATCGCGAGCTCCGTCGTTTCGTGCCGCAGCTCGTCGATGCCGGTCGCGGACCGGTCGTCCCGAACGAGGTCGGGAAGCGCGATCACGTCAGAGCGAGTCGATACCTTCACGTGGCGCTCCTCTTCATCGAAAATGGACGCCTGGCGGCCGGCCGTGCTCCTCCCATGTGGGACCCCGAATATCGAGCACGCGGAGACCGGCACCGCGAAGACGCGAAGGGCGCGAAGCGGATGAGAGAACTGAGAATCGAGAATCCAGAAGCGAGAAGGAGAACGATGACGAGCTCGACATCCTATCTCTTCTCTCTTCTGGGTTCTACACTCTCGCCTCCCCCTTCGCGTTCTTGGCGCCTTCGCGGTGAACGTATTCTCAGCACCGATTCGGCGCCGTCCAAAAATCGGGATGCTTCACGATAGGGTGAGGTCCGATGGTTTGTCGGGACGATTCGCGAATCGTCCCCGGTCAGAGCTTCAGCCCGGACAGCACGATGCCCTGGACGAAGTAGCGCTGCGCGGCGAAGAAGAGAACGATCGCCGGAAGGCTCATGATGACCGTCGCGACCATCAGGAGGTTGTCCTGGGGCACGTTGAGCGACTCGGGGACGGTTTGGAAAAAGCGTAGGCCCACCGACATCGTGAAAAGATGCGGATCGTTGAGGTAGATGAACGGACCGAGGAAATCGTTCCAGGTATTCAGAAAGAGCAAAATCGCGACGGTGGCGAGGGCCGGCCGCGACAGCGGCACGATGATGCTCCAGAGCACGGTGAAGGAGTTGGCTCCGTCGACGCTGGCGGCGTCGTCGAGCTCGCGGGGAATCGTCATGAAGAACTGGCGGAGCAGGAACACGGTGAACGCCCCGCCGCCGCCCCAGGCCGGCAGCGTCAACGGCAGGAAGGTGTTGATCCAGTGGATCTGGACGAACACCAGGTACTGCGGGATCAATGTCACCTCGTAGGGAATCATCATCGTGCTCAGGAGAACCATGAACAGAAAGTCGCGCCCCGGGTAGTCGAAGCGGGCGAAGGAATAGGCGACGAGAGTGCCGGTGATCACCGCGCCGGGGATCGCGATCCCGGCGATGATGAAGCTGTTCAAGAACCACTGGGCGATCGGCTGGGCCGCGAAGACGTGGGCGTAGTTGTCCCACTGGGGAATGGCCGGAAAGATCTGGGGCGGAAAGAACTGCGTCTCCGCCGGGGTCTTCAGCGAGCTGGAGATCGTCCAGATGAAGGGAAAGCCCATGACCACGCTGAAGATGGCCAGAACCAGATAGGTGAACGCTTTGCCAATGACGTTCACCTGTCGATCGGCGAGGGAGCCGGCGCGGGATCGAGCGGAGACAGCGGTGGCCACCGTCACTCGCCTCCGTAGTAGACCCAGGACTTCGACGTGCGAAGCTGCAGCCAGGTCAAGAAGATGATCAAAATCGCGAACAGCCAGGCCAGCGCCGATGCGTATCCCATGTTGAAATACTGGAACGCCTGGTAGTAGATGTTCAGGGCGTAGAACCAGGTCGCGTAGGCCGGACCGCCCTGGGTCGCGACGAACGCCGAGGTGAACACCTGGAGCGCGCCAATGATCCCGAGGACCAGGTTGAAGAAGATCGTCGGGGTGATCATGGGAACGGTCACGTTCAGGAAGCGCTGCCAGCGGCTCGCGCCGTCGATCGACGCGGCGTCGTGCAGCTCCTCCGGCACGCCCTGCAGCCCGGCCAGGAAGATGATCATCCGCGGTCCGCCGATGCTCGTCCAGAGCGCCAGCGAGATGAGCCCGGGGATCGCCCAATCCTGCGACTCGAACCAGCGCGGGCCCTGAATCCCGATTCGATACAGCACACCGTTCAAGAGCCCCCAGTCGGGCTGGAGGAGCCAGGCCCAGAGGATCGTCGAGGCGACGATCGGGATCAGCGACGGCATGAAGAACAGGGTGCGGAAGAACGAGGTCCCGCGGACCTTCACGTTCAGGAGCAGCGCCGCCGCGAGCGACCCGATCAGCCCGAGCGGAACGCTGACGCCGGCGTAATAGAGGGTCTTGACCAGGGAGGGCCAGAAAAGCTGGTCCTGGGTGAAGGCGTTGACGTAATTCGTCAGGCCAGTGAAGGAGGGCGGCGAGATGATGTTGTAGGTCGTGAAGCTGAGGGCGAGCGACGCCAGCGCCGGTCCCAGCCAGAACAGGACAAACCCGATCAGCCAGGGCGTCAGGTACAAATATCCGGAGATAATATGGCGGCGCCGGCGCCGGGACATGCCCCGACGGACCGCCGGCGCCACGATCGCTTGATTCTCCAACATCAATCCCGTTTACGTCGCCGGCTTGTCCAGCACCGCCTGGACGGCGTTCTGGGCGTTTTGCAGCGCCGTCTTGAAGTCGGACTTCCCAAGGTAGACGTTCGCGAAGGACTGGCTGAACGTCGTTTCGTACTCGGTGCCGTGGGCGTTGAACGGAACGATCGCGAGGATGGCGTTGTTCAGGTTCTCGATGAAGACCTGGAAGTTGGCATTCTTGGTGAAGAAGTCGTTCTTCAGCACGTCCGGGCGGGTCAGCGCGCCGTTGTCGCCCTCGGTGTTGAAGGTGAGAATGCCGTCGTAGCTGCTCAGCACGTTGATGAACTGCCAGGCCTCGTAAGGGTGCTTGCTCTTCGAGTTCACGTTCCAGGTGCCGCCGCGCAACTGGTTCGGGTGCTTGCCGTCGGGACGCTTCGGGAAGAGCACCGACTTCAGCTTGGTCACCTTCGGGTCCTTGATCGCGGTGTCCAGCTCGGTCACGCTCAAGGAGCCACCCTGGAGGACGCCGATCTTGCCCGACGAGAAGAGCGCGTTGTCTTTCCCCGATGGGATCGAGCCGGGCAGCGCGTCCACCTTGTCGGTCTGGCAAATGTCGTAGATCCACTGCATCGCGGGCAGGACTTTCGGATCGGTGAGCAGCGCCTTCTTGCCGTCGTCGGAGATGATGTCGGAGACCCAGGCGCGGGCGATGATCGTGACGCCGGCGGCGCCCATCGCTAAATCGATCCCGTAGCGGTCGACCTGGTTCCCGTTCTTCTTGTTCAGCTTGTCGGCGTATTCGCGGACCTTGTCCATCGTCCAGTCGGGGCTTTCGTAGTCCGGCACCGCGAGGCCGGCTTCTTCCAACGCGACCTCGTTGAAGTGCAGCCCATCCTGGCCGGTCCAGCCCCAACTGGGCAGACCCCACATCTTGCCCTTGTAGTGCTGCATGTCGATGAACGCCTTGAACCACTGGGTCAGGTCGAGCTTATCCTGGGCGACGAAGTCGTCGACCGGGCGCAGCAGACCCTGGGGCACCGCCCGATAGAACTCCCAGTGGGACGGGTCGAACGCGATGTTGTCGCCAAGCGTGCCGGCGGCGTACATCGCGTACATCTTCGGATAGGCTTCCTGCTGACCGCCGGGGATCGGGATCGGGCGCAAGATCACCTTTCGGTTGGGATACTTTTGCTGGTAGGTATCGATCATGTGCTGCGGCCAGGGCGTGCCGACACCGCGGAAAGTATCCCAGTAGAGGGTGATCGCCTCCGACGAGCCACCGGCGGCGGTCGCGGCCGGCGCCGCGGCGCTGCTCGAGGTCGCGGCGGTCGCCGTTGGCGCGGCGCTGGCCGGCGCGCTGGCGGGTGCGCTCGCCGCCGCGGGAGTGTTGCTCGCGGCGGGCGTGGCGGGCTGGGAGGAGCACGCCGCGAGGGCGGCGGTTCCAATCAGGGAGCTGGCGACGAGTCCGAGGAATCGTCGGCGGCCGATTTGACCACGTCCTGATTCGGTGAGCATGCTGGGCCTCCTTTTGTCATCGCGCGGGCATGTGCTTGTCCGAGACACTATACTCTCGCGGTGAGCCGAGTCAATAGGCCCCGACACGACTCGCCAGGCCGACTGGATTGACTCGCCATGTTCCCCGGTTCTATCGTGGCGACGAAAAATCAGGCCGGGAGTGAGAGAGCCGTGGCATTATCGATCGACCTCAGCGGAAAAATTGCCCTGGTGACCGGCGCGGGGACCGGCATCGGCGTGGGAATCGCCGAATCCCTGGCGGCCTGCGGCGCCGACGTCGCGCTGGTGTACCACGCGAGCGCGAAAGGCGCGGAAGAGACCGCGGCGAAGATCAAGGCCTCCGGGCGCCGCGCACTCACGATCGGCGCCGACCTCCAGAAAGTCGCCGACATCGACCGGATCGTCGATACCACGGTCAAGGAGCTCGGGCGGATCGACATCCTGATCAACAACTCCGGGATCACCGATCCGCACCCACCGCTGGAGCTGACCGAGGCGCAGTGGGACCAGACGCTCGACGTGAACCTGAAGGGAATGTTCTTCTGCTCCCAGCGGGTGGCGCGGGTGATGGTCGAGCAGAAGATCAAGGGCGCGATGGTGAACTTGAGCTCGGTGCACTCGGCGCGGTCGTTTATAAACCACACCCACTACGCGGCGACGAAGGCGGCGATCAACCACATGACCCATTCGCTGGCCAAGCACTTCGCCGCCTACGGGATTCGGGTGAACGCCATCGCGCCCGGCGCGGTCGAGGTCGAGCGCTACTTCCGCACCATGCCCGACTACAACCGCGACGAGTGGGCCAGTCGAATTCCGCTGGGGCGGGTCGGCTTTCCCTCGGACATCGGCCCGACCGCGGCCTTCCTCTGCTCGGAGCACACCAGCTGGATGACCGGCCAGGTCATCTTCATCGACGGCGGCGGCATTCTGTAAGCACGGGCGCCAGGTAGGC
>JAJPKB010000416.1 GCA_021323915.1 Chloroflexota bacterium
AACCGGTGCTACGATCCTCGACAATTCTTCCGCCGGGCGCCCTCGGACACGCTGCCACGGCGTCGGACCCGGGGCGCCGCGTCGATCTTTCGCAGGAGAACACCATGCCGAACCTGCACGCCGAACAGCTCGCGCCACTGGTGCACGCGGTCTTCGAGAAGCTCGGCACGCCCCCGGACCGCGCGCGGACGATCACCCGTCATATGCTCGGAGCCAATCTCGCCGGCCACGACTCCCACGGGGTGATCCTGCTCCCCAGCTACGTCCAGCGGATCCAGCGGGGAGACGTCGTTCCGGCGGCGTCGATCGACGTCCTCGACGAGACGCCGACGTCGGCCCGGATCGACGGTCACTGGGGTCTTGGCCAGGTGGTCTCGGAATACGCGATGGAGCTGGCGATCGCGAAGGCGAAAGCAAACCACGTCGCGGCGCTGACCGTGGTCCAGCAGGCCCACGTGGGGCGGGTGGCCGACTATCCCTTGATGGCGGCGCGCGCCGGAATGATCGCCTGGATGTACTGCGACTCGGGGCGCACCGCGAAGCAGGTGGCGCCGTTCGGGGGACGGGAGGCGCGACTCGGCACGAACCCCCTCTCGATCGCGATCCCCAGCGACCTCGAGGCTCCGGTCTTCCTCGATATGGCGACCAGCGCGGCCGCGGCGGGCAAGATCTCGGTCGCCCGCAACCGTGGCCTGGCGCTGCCTCCGGGCTGGATCGTCGATCGCGACGGCAATCCCTCGACGGATCCGGCCGACCTCGCCCGGGGAGGCGCCATCCTCCCGCTGGGCGGGCGTGAAGGGCACAAGGGGTATGGCCTGGGCTTCATGGTCGAGGTGTTCGCGGGGATCCTGACCGGCCTCGGCTTCGGGGTCAACCCGAGCGGCCGGCACAACGACGGCTCGTTGATGGTCGTTCTCAACGTCGCCGCCTTTCGGCCGCTCGACGAGTTCAAGCGCGAGGTGGGCGAGTTCGCACGTTACGTCAAGGCAACGCCCCGCTCGCCGGGCGTCGACGAGATCTATTACCCCGGCGAGCTCGAATGGCGCACCGAGCAGGAGCGCCGGCGCGACGGCATTCCGATCGAAGAGGAGACCTGGAATGCCCTGGGGGAATCCGCGCGCTCGCTGGACCTTGGCGATCTCGTGCCGGAAGCGTCCTGACCGCCCGGGCCGGCGCTCTCTCGTTCGCGGCCGCTCGACTCACAATCGCGAGGCGCCGGATGATCCAGGCGCCGGTCGAGCAGGCTCCGGCGTGTCATCCGGATTCCGGTTGGGGGCTCACCGGTTCGCCCGGGGTGTCATGCCGGCCGTCAGCGAGGAATCTCTGACCCGGCGCGGCGAGAGCCAGAACAGAGACCCCTCGCTGAAGCTCGGGGTGACAATGGGGCACCGTTCAACCGGAATCCGGATCACCCGCCCGGCGGTCGAGAGGAGCCTGACCCAGCGTCGTCGGATCTTGGCGGCCCGGCGGCTGGCGGAGCGGGAGGATCTCCAGCAGATCCTGCCGGCGTCACCGCCCACTGCTGGAAACGTCGACGGAAGTCCTCCTGGCTGCGACCGACGAGCAGCCAGCGCGCGACGTGAGCAACCCGATAACCCAGCGCGCGCGCGCCGATCAGGTCGGCCTCGGTCAGAGGCCTCTCGTCGGTCGGACCGGTCACCGCGCTCGCCCCGTACGGCATCTCGTTCCTTCGTAACGTCGGGTAGAGGTAGCCGGCCGGGACGATCACGCAGCTGAGGTGCATAAGGGCGGTGAGCATCGTGGCGATCGTCAGCTCGTTTCCGCCGTGTACCGTCGAGGTGGTACAGAAGGCGGCCCCGGCCTTCTCGCCAATATCCTCTCCGCGCCAGACCTGGGCAAACTGCGTTTCGAGCCAGTGCTTCAGGGCGCCCGCCATGTTCCCGAAGTAGCCGGGAGAGCCGAGCACCAGCGCGTCGGCCTGGGCCACCTCGATCGGCTGCGGCTCCGGATAGCGCCGGATCAGGTCCTCCCGCGTGCGCCGCCAGCGGTCGTCCTGGCGAATGACCGCGTCCGGCTCCAGATCGGGAACGCGCCGGATCCACACCGTGTCGCCCGGGAAGGTCCGGGCGCCCTCGCCCACGGCCTCCGCCAGCTTCGCCGTGCTGCCGTATCGACTGTAGAAGCAGATCAGAACCTTGACCGCGCGCCACTCCTGCATTGGTTCTCCGTACCGGTGGTACCTTCCGGGCTCGCACCGCTCGATTGGCGATAGCCAACCAAACGGCCGTTCCGCACGTTCCGTACCGATACGGTCGGGGCGAGCGCCGGCGCGCTGGTCGGGAAACCAGCGCGCGCTCGCGACTTACACCGCCGGTTCGTCAGAAGATCTCGGGATAGGTGGTGGTATGACCGCCGTCGACGGCGAGGATCTGGGCCGAGATAAAGGACGCCTCGTCGGAGGCCAGGAACAGCGCCGCCTGGGCGATGTCCAGGGCGCGGGCGGTCCGCCCCAGCGGCTGGCGGCGATCCGGCTTCCCCTGTCCCATGATGCCCGGACAGATGACGTTGGATCGGATGCCCTGTGGCCCGAAGCGGGTGGCGAGCACCCGGCTGAAGCCGAACAAGCCGGCCTTCGCGCCGCTGTACACCGCCAGGCCGGGACACCCCATCAACCCGTTCGTCGAGGAGATGTGGATGATCGAGCCGCCGCCGGCCTCGATCATCGCCGGGACCGTCAACTGGCAGCAGAGGTGAACCGTCTTCAGATTCATATCGATGACCCGCTGCCAGAGCTCGTCGCTAACGTCCAGGAACTCGCGCTCGCCGAATGATCCCCCGACCACGTTGACGAGGACGTTGATCTGGCCGAAGCGATCAAGCGTCATCCGGACCACCCGCTCGACGTCGGCGCGCCGAGTCACGTCGGCCTGCACGAAGATTGCCTCGCCGCCGGCCTCACGGATCCGATCGGCGGTGACCTGGCCGTCGGGCGAGAGATCCACCACGGCCACCCGCGCGCCCTCCTGACCGAACAACTCCGAGATGGCCCGGCCCATCCCGGCGCCCCGGCTGTTCGCGGCGCCGCCGGTGACGATGGCGGTTTTGTTCGCTAGACGCGTTCCCGGCATCCTTTTCTCCCTTCGCGTGCTGTTTGATCTGAGCGATCCGCACGTTACAGTACCGCTTTCCGGGGCGAAGCGTCAAAGCGATCGGCACGGGTGAAAGGCCGGCAAGCCTCGCGCGGCTA
>JAJPKB010000550.1 GCA_021323915.1 Chloroflexota bacterium
GGTAGGCGACGACCAACGGAACCGCTGAGATCACCACCCCGGCGAAGATGTGCCCCCATTCGGTCGAGTACACGCCCAGGAGGTTGTAGACGCCGACCTGAAGCATGGGAATCTTGGGCGACACCACGAGGGGAAAGAAGAAGTCGTTCCAGATGCCGACCGCGTTAAGGATCGCCACGGTCGCGAGCGCCGGCCGCAGCAGGGGCACCATTACTCGATAGAAGACCTGGAACTCGTTGGCGCCGTCGATCAAGGCGGCATCGCGAAGCTCGCTCGGCAGCGTGCGAAGAAAGCCAGTCAGGAGAAAGACGGCAAATGGCATATTTCCCCCGATGTAGGGGAAGATAAGCCCGCCGTAGGTGTTGATCAGGCCGAGATTCTTGTCGAGCAGGACAACGGGCAGAATCGTCAGCTGGGCCGGGATGACCAGGCCGCCGAGAAATAGATAGTAGATCGCGCTGTTTCCGCGAAAGCTGTACCGCGCGAGGCCATAGGCCGCCAGGCAGGAGAAAGCGAGCGAGAAGGGGACGGAGAGCGCGACGACGGTGAAGCTGTTCAACGCTGCGCGCGGAATGCCGGCGTCGTGCCATACCGCGGTGTAGTTCTGCCATACCCACTTCGACGGCAACGTCAGAGGATTGTTGTAGAAGTCGAACAGGCTCTTGAATGACGCGAAGATCGTGAAGATGCCGGGAAGAATCGCGAACAGCGAAAACAGGATCAAAATCGTCTGTCGGACAACTCTGAAAGGCATGTGGTGCTGCTTTGGCGGCGACGCCTCGCGCGTCGCTTCCAGGTCTACCTGGCCGATCGCTACCTGGCTCACAGGTCCACCTCACGCCGACGAAGGAATATCAGCTGCACGGTCGTGGCAAAGAGGATCGCCACGAACATCACCACGCCGATCGCGACCGCGTATCCTTGCTGAAGGCTGGTTTGAACGGTCGTGCCCAACCCGAAGGCATCCCGGTAGATCACCAGACTGAGCACGTCGGTGGTTCCGTCCGGCGCCCCACTGCTGCCGGCCATCACGAATGGAATGTCGAAGACCTTGAACATCGTGATGAAGCAGAGGCCGGTCATGACCGTGAAGGCCGGCGCCAGCAGAGGGAAGGTCACATGTCGGAATGCCTGGACCTCAGTCGCACCGTCGATCCGAGCCGCCGCCAACAATTCGTCCGGCACGTTCTGGAGGCCCGCCAGGTAGATGATCATCGGCAATCCCATCCACTGCCAGAATTGAACGAGCACGAGCAGCCAGAACGTCAAGGTATCGTCGCCAAGCCAATCTTTGACCAGAAAGCCCAGGTTGAGCTGCTGGAGCAGCGGCGTCAGTAATCCAATGTTGGAGCCGAAAATCACCTGCCAGATCAGACCGGTCGCGACGAGGGAGACGATGCCCGGGAGAAAGATCGCCGCGCGGTAGATCTCGTGGAAGCGGGGTCGGCCGTGCAAGAGGACGGCGAGAAACAACCCGATCGTGTTCTGCAAGATGAAGATCGACACGAAGAGCACGATATTGTGCCAGAACGCGTTGTAGAAAATCTGCGACGTCAGGACGTCGGCGAAGTTCTGGAGGCCGATGAAGTTCTTCGGCTCGCCGATTCCCGACCACTGGTAAAGGCTGACCCGAAACGCTTCGATCGTTGGGAAGACGACGAAGAGCATGTAGAACGACAGCCCGGGCAGGATGAAGGCGACGTACGGCCGACGGCGAGCCGTGGCGAGGGCGAACGCGCCCGCGCACAGGACGTAGACGCCGACCGCGACCCAGGTCAAGGGTGGTCCGCCGAGGATCACCGATACCAGGAGCCCGATAAAGGAGACGACTGTCAGCGTCCCGAGGAGCCAGACGTAACCTTCGACGGCAGGGTAGCCGGCCCTGACGGGGCCGGCCACGGTCATATCACGCGCCACCTGTCACCTCGCGAAGGGTAAGCGATCGAACGGCCGAGTCTAATCCTGTCCCTTCGCCGCGAGCGCAAGCTGGGCGTCGACGCTGTCCTGGAGCAGCTTCGCCAGCTCCGCCGCCGTCATCTTTCCCTCGAACGGCGCCTGGCCTTTCGAGGTCCAGACCTGGCCGATGTTCTCAGTGCTGAACCGCTCGTACCAGACCGGCACGTCCAGCGGCGTGTCGAGCATCTTCTGCTGAAGCGGGTCCTTCGCCTTTACCCCGTCGACGACCGGAAGGTCGCGCACGTTGTCGGTCATCGCCTGGCCACCGGCGGGCGTTCCGAGCCAACTGGCGAATTGCACCGCCTGATCGGGATACTTCGTCTTCGCGTTTACCCCGACGATGAACTCCATGCCGGTGTTGGTGCAGGCCTTGTGCTGAGCATCCGAAGCTGGCCAGTACATGAAGCCGAGCTTCGCGTTCGGGTTGATCTGGAGGAATCCGTTGAAATCGGAGGAGCCGGCATCCATCGCCGCGGCCTTACCGGTCGCGAAGAGCGCTTTCGACTCCTGATAAACGGTCCCGACAAAGTTCGGCTCGTAGAACTTTGCCCAGTCCATCATTTGCTGGATTACTGCCACGAGGTCAGGCTCGGTCAGCTTTCGGGTGCCGCTAACGACCTGATCGAACCCGTCGAGGCCCAGCACGGTGGATGCCAGCCCGATGTAGTTGAAGAAGGTGAGGCTTCCATCCTTCGCGGCGATCGAGTACGGAATGACCTTACTGCCCTGGAGCTGGGTAAACGCCTGGGTCAGATCCGCCCAGGTCTTCGGCTCGTCTTTAATGCCCGCCTTATCGAAGAGATCGGTGTGGTAGGCGATGCCGACGGTATATTTGCCGCCCGGCACGCCCCAGACCTTGCCTTTGATCGTGACCGCTTCCTTGGCCACCGGCGTCCACTTGGATTGATCCACCCGATCGCGAATCTCGAGCAGCTGCCCGGTGCCGCTCATCACGTCGAGCTGAGGACGGGAAGGCGTCTGAAAGAGATCCGGCCCGGTCCCGGCGTTCAACGCGGTCTGCAGCTGGTTCTGGTACTGTGCCGATCCGGTCGGGTTGATCGTGATGTTCGGATACGCCTCCTCGAATGTTTTGACTACGATTGCCATCGCGTCTTTCCACTCGGGGTGCTGGTGCCAGAGCTCCAGCGTTGCCTTGGTCGTCGCGGCCGGCGCGGTGGTTGCCGCTGGGGCCGCGGTCGGAGAGGCAGCAGCCGCGGGAGGGGCGGTCGGAGCCGCCGCCGGTGGCGCCGACGTCGCCGCCGCTGCCGCGGCGGTCGGATTAGCTGCCGGAGCCGCGGCCGGCGAGCTGCCACAGGCGGCGAGCAACGACCCCGCGGCTGCGCCGGTGGTGAGAAGCACGAGGCCCGAAAGAACCCGACGTCGTGAGAATCGCGTCATCATAATAGTGCTCCTTTCACACGCGTTTCGCCGCGCCCGACACGGTCAGGCCGGGCGTGGCCCTCCGAGGCGACGGCTCCGCCGCTTGGCACCGTTGGCCGTGGGAACCTCGGCTCGGAATAGGAGCCGGCGCCGCACAAGCGCCGTCGCGGCGGCCGCCCCGCTCGGTATCCGTTTCAGATGAGTGGCACCTACCATAAGCGACGTCGATAACGGATGCAATATGCAAAACGCCAGGCGCATGCCAACATCTGGACTCGTTCTGGACTCGCCGGCTGGGGTA
>JAJPKB010000638.1 GCA_021323915.1 Chloroflexota bacterium
AAGGTAACGATCTGACCATTGGGCATTTTTATGTTCATGTGGTCGCCCTTCCCCGACCGGGTTATTCCGCCGGCGCGTTCGAGGGCCGCGATGACATCACGAGGGCGAAGTCCGCGTAAATCTGGCAATTCACTGATCTCGGTGACGTTTCGTTGGCAGTGACTATCGCGTACCACTATTGTAGCCGCATTTCCATCGAAGCAGAGTTGACCGACCGGTATGTAAAGTGGTAGCCTGATGCCCGTCGCGGATGCAATATCTGGGGCACCGGGTGCGATGGTGCAAGATACATCCCGCCACGTCGGCGCCACGGCCCAGTGCCCCGTCAGGGCGGGGGGTTGGGGGTGTCCCCCCAAAATCCCCCTATCCGGGGCGGGATGGTCGGGCACTAATGCCGCATAGGTGTCCTGTTTCTGCACGAGACCGAGATTCAGTTGATCGGGGAGGTGCGATGTCCGGTCCGTCTTTGACTCGCCGCGCGTTCTTGAAGGGCTCGGGGGCGCTCGCCGCGAGCGTGCTGACCGCGAGCGCCGCCGTCGCCTGCGGCAGTCTTCCGATCGGCGGAGGCGGCGGAGCGACGACGATCACCTTCTGGTGGGTGCAGCAGTTCACCGGAGTGACCGGGAAAGAGAACCCGAAGACCGCCAAGCCGACCGATTACGTCGACTGGCTGCTTCCTCAATTCTACAAGGCTCATCCCAACATCAAAGTCAACGCCCAGGTCCTGGCCTTCAACGACATGCGCCCCAAGCTCGGAACCGCCGCTGCCTCGGGGACCGGCGCGCCGGACATCTTCTACGAGTCGGCCAGCAACCTGCGCAAATACGCCTTCCTGGGCGTCCTCGAGCCGGTCGACTCCTACCTCAGCGCCGACGACCTGAAGGACTTTCTGCCGCTCTTCGTCACCCAGATGACGGTGCAGGGCAAGAAATACTTCTGGCCTCTCTTCACCGGCGGCACCGCGCTGGTGGCGAACCGCAAGCTCTTCAAAGACCTGGGCGCCGACAATCTGCTCCCGACGAACGACGATCGGACCTGGACCTTCGAGCAGTTCCAGCAGGCGGCGGCGGCCGTGACCAAGGAGGGGCATTACGCCTGGGGCCTCGGGCTCGCCGACCAGCCCGGCGACTACCACATTCACGCCTTCCCCTGGGGCATGGGCGCGCATATCTTCAGCAGCGACGGGTCGAAGTACACGTTCAGCTCGCCGGAAGCGGCCGCGGGAATCCAGATCCTCGCCGACATGGAATTGAAGAGCAAGGAGCTCATCCCGGGCACCGCCGGCGAGCACTGGGCCGACCTCCAGCAGCTTTTCCTGCAGGGAAAGGTCGCGTTTCTGGCCGGCTCGCTCGGGACCGAGAACGCGATCAAGGGCGCGATGAAGGCGGGAAACATCGCGTCGGACTCGATCGATCTCTACCCGGTGGCCTACCCTTCGAAGCCGCCGATTCCGCCGCAGCACTACAGCGAAGCGGGCGGCCTGGCGATCTGGCACAACAAGAACACCGCGACGGTGGCCGCCGCGATGGCGCTCGGCCAGTTCATGTCGAGCACCGACCAGGACAAGCACCTCGCCATCGCCATGCAGACGCCCCCGGCGCGCGCCTCGGTCGGCGACATCTTCGCCGACGACCCCTTCAACCAGTACGTCGCGAAGGCGGCGCAGAAGTGGGGGAACATCGACGTCCTGCAGCTCGGCTACTACGACCTTCGCCAGGTGACGCTGCCGATGTATCAATCGATCGTGTCCGGCAAGGCCGGGGTCGAGCAGGCGCTCGCGGCGTCGGTCCAGCCGGCCCAGCAGATCATCGACAAGCTGCGGGCCGGGCACTGAGAGCCCGTTAAGGCGGGGTTAGAGGAGTGTAAAGCCCTCGAAGCTAGATCGACCGAGCACGGGAGATAATTGATCGATGGCGATGGACGTCTCGCGGACCGCGGCGCGGAGCACGCCGGCGAGCGTGACCCGCTTTGTCCGGCGGCACGGCTGGTCCTACTTTTTCGCCGCGCCCTCGATGCTCTTCCTTCTGGTGTTCTGGATCTATCCGGTGCTGCGGTCGGTGATGCTCGGCTTCGCCGACCTCAACCTCCGGACCGGCGAAACCACTTTTGTCGGGCTGGAGAACTTCCAGCAGAGCTTCGCGACCGCGCTCTTCTGGCAGGCCCTGCGCAACGCGGCGGTGTACACCGTCGTGGTGGTGCCGGTGGGGTTGGTCATCGTCGTCGTGCTCTCGGTGCTGGTCTTTCGCCTGCCGTCGGCGGGCCAGACCTTCTTCAAGTCGGCGTTCTACCTGCCGGCGGTCACTTCGATCGCGGTGCTGGCGCTCGTCTGGGAGTGGCTGTTCAACCCGGTGATCGGGCTGCTGAACTACCTGCTCGGGCTGATCGGCCTGCCGCCTCAGCAGTGGCTCGGCAACCCCGACCTGGCGCTGCCGTCGCTGATGTTCCTCGCGCTGGCCGGTGGGCAGGGCGCCGGCGTCGTCTTGCTCACCGCGGCGATGGGGTCGATCCCCCGCGAGCTTTACGACGCCGCGAAGATCGACGGCGCGAGCTCCCTGGCCGAGGTCTGGAACGTCACCCTGCCGCTTCTCCGGCCAACGCTGCTCTACCTGTTCATCATCGCGACGATTGGCTCGTTTCAGCTTTTCGGACCGGTCTACCTGATGACGAGCGGCGGACCGGACCACGCCACGACGACGATCGTCTATTACATCTACCAGCAGGCCTTCGAGGAGTACCAGTTCGGCTACGCCTCGGCCATGGCGCTGGTCTTCATGGTGATCCTGGTTGGCATCTCGTTCGTCCAGTACACCGCCTTCAGCGCCGACGTCGAGTACTAAGGCGATGCCGATGCGCGTGGTTCGGGCCGCCGCCTACCTGATCCTCTCGATCTGGGCGATTCTCACGATCATCCCGTTCTACTGGATGATCGTGACCGCGTTCAAAAGCCAGGTCGCGATCCAGGCGATCCCGCCGGACTGGTGGCCGAGCCCGCCGACCCTCCTGAACTTCCAGGTGTTCTTCGGATCGGCGCCGGCCTTCCGCTGGCTCTTCAACTCGTCGTTCGTGGCGATCGTCACCACCGTCGCCACGGTGACCTTCGCGACGATGTCCGGCTACGCTTTCGCGAAGCGGCGGTTTCCCGGCGACCGGCTCCTCTTCTGGCTCGTGATGGCGGTGCTGGTGGTTCCCTACGAGGTCAAGCTGGTGCCGCTCTTCGAGCTGAGCGCGCGCCTCGGCATGCTCGACGCTTACTCCGGCCTGATCCTGCCGGCGATCAGTGCGCCCTTCGCGATCTTTCTGATGAAGCAGTTCATGACCACCCTGCCGTCGGAGATCTTTGATGCCGCCCGGGTGGACGGCGCCGGCGAGTGGACGCTGTTCACGCGCGTCGTCGCGCCGCTCGCGACGCCGGGGATCACCGTCGTCACGATCTTCACCTTCGTCGACTCCTGGAACGCCTTCCTCTGGCCGGTGATCGTGACGAGCTCGATCGAGATGCGGACGCTGCCACCGGGGCCGGCGGTTCTTCAGCTTCAGAGCTACACTGACTACGGCCTACAGATGGCTGGCTCACTCTTCACCGCGGTTCCGACGATCGTGCTCTTCCTCGCCCTCCAGCGCTACTTCCTCCAGGGCATCACCGTCGGCGCGGTCAAGGGGTAGGGGGGCGGAGGGTAGACGAGGAAGGGGAAGGGGATGAGGGAAATTCCCGGCGCCCCGCGAACCCGGCCAGTCGCCACGGGGCGAACCAAACCTTAACGTACTCCGCGAACGGAGAATCGGCGACGGAGGCTGCCATGGCGGTGACGCGCGAAAAACTGGCGATCGAAGGCGGGGCGGCGGTTCGGACCGCGCCCTGGCCGGCCTGGCCGGTCTGGGACGCGCGCGAGGAGGAGGCGCTGCTGGAGGTCCTTCGGTCGGGCCACTGGGGGATGATCGACGGCGAGAAGGTCCAGCAGCTCGAGCGGGCCTGGGCCGAGCTCCACCGGGCAAAGCACTGCGTCGCGGTCGTCAACGGCACCGCGGCGCTCGAGATCGCCCTGCGCGCGCTCGAGGTCGGACCGGGCGACGAGGTGATCCTGCCGCCTTACACCTTCATCGCGACCGCCTCGGCGGCGCTCCTGGTCGGCGCGGTCCCAATCTTCGCCGACGTCGATCCGCAGACCTACGAGCTCGATCCGTCCGCCGTCGAGGCCGCGATCACCCCGCGGACCCGGGCGATCGTGCCGGTCCACGTCGGCGGCTGTCCGCCGGACCTGGATGGCATCCTGGCGATCGCGGAGAAGCACGGCGTGCGCGTGCTGGAAGACGCGGCGCAGGCGCACGGCGCGGCCTGGAAGGGGCGGCCGGTCGGGACGCTTGGCGACCTCGGGACGTTCAGCTTTCAGGCGAGCAAGAACGTCAACGCCGGCGAGGGCGGCGCCATCGTCACCGACGACGAGGCGCTCTACCAGCGCCTCTGGTCGCTCCACAACGTCGGACGCGTCCAGTCGCCGGAGTGGCGCACCCGCGCCTGGTACCAGCACGAGATCCTCGGCTTCAACAGCCGCCTCACCGAGTTTCAGGCGGCGATTCTCCTCGCGCAGCTGACCCGCCTCGAGACGCAGATGGCGCGCCGCGAGGCCGGCGCCGCCTACCTGGATCGCGAGCTCGCCCGGATCGAGGGCATTCGCCCCCAGCGCCGGGATCCGCGGGTCACCGCCCACGCCCACCACCTCTATATCTTTCGGTACGATCCCGCG
>JAJPKB010000439.1 GCA_021323915.1 Chloroflexota bacterium
CGGCTGGGCGCGGCGCTCGGCGCGGAGCGCCCGACCCTGGTCGGAGAGCAGGCGTTCCAGGGCGGCGCGATGGTCTCGCGCCTCGACACGAACCAGATCTACGCGCTGGTGCGCTCGAACGGCCAGTGGCTGAGCTTCCCGAACACCTGGCGGCCGGGCGAAGTCCTGCCGCCGGCCGGCGCCCGCCCGCCCGGGACCTGGGAGCCGCTGCGCGGCTTCGGCAAGGTCTGGCGCGATACGCCCGGGCTGCGCAACGCGATCGGCGCGACGACGGAGCCGGAGCATTCGATGAGCGGGGCGATCGAGGACTTCGACCACGGCACGCTGGTTTGGACGACTGACCGGATCATATACTCGCTGTATTCGGATGGCACCTGGGAGAAGTACGCCGATACCTTCGTGGATCTCTCGCCGACGCCGGCCCCAAGCGTGAGCGCGCCCGCATCTTCGGTCACAGCGACCGTGACAGCCACCGCGACGCCCGCCGCCTCGGCGAGTCCGACCGCGAGCCCGGCCGCGTCTACGACGCCGTCGGCGAGTTCCTCACCGGCGCCCACGGCGCCGGTGAGCGCCGCCTCGGCGTGCCCGATCCACCCGGTACGTGGCTTTGGGCTGGTTTACGATGGCCACCCGGACGTGGCGTCGCGACTCGGCTGCGCGAGCGACTCGGAAATCGGCGCGCCGGCGACCCGTGAGACGTTCGAGCACGGCGTGATGATTCGACGCGACGACGTGCACCAAATTTTCGTCATGCGTGACGACGGCACCTGGGCGGTCTACCCGGATACGTATCAGGATGGCGAAACGTTGCCCGATCCGGGGACGCCGCCGTCCGGCAAGGTCGCGCCGGTGCGTGGCCTGGCCAAGGTCTGGCTGCAGCAGGCGGGGCTCCGTCAGGCGCTCGGTTGGGCAACCGCACCCGAGGGGACAGTGTCGGGCGCTTACGAGGACTTTGCCGCCGGACGCATGGTCTGGACGAGCGACAAGACGATTTACGCGCTGTTCAGCGACGGGACTTGGCGCAGCTTCCCGGATACCTTCGTCGATGCGACCGCGACTCCCAAGCCGTAAGAGCACCGGATGAAGCGCGCCTCGCTCGATCGCCATACCCCGTACTTCGAGATGCTGGAGGCGCTCGGCCAGCCGGGGTGCGCGGTCTGTCGGTTGGGCGCCCGCGCCGTGACGCGATACCTGAATAGCCTGTCCTACGAGACCGTCAACGACGTCGACCTGCGGGCGACGATTCGCGAGGCGCTCGGCCTCTGCAACCACCACGCCTGGCAGTTCGTGACCGAGACCCGCGAGCTGCTCGGCACCGCGATCATCTACCGCGACCTGATCCGAACGCTGCAACGCCGCACGCGCGAACAGCCCAGCCAATCCGCGCTCATACCGCGGGGAGGCTGCGTTACCTGCGCCGCGCTGCGAACGGCGATCACCGACGGTGCCGAGCTGCTGGCGGCGAGCTGGCCCGACCCGGCCCTGCGCGAGGCCGCCGCCGCGTCGGACGGCCTCTGCTGGAATCATCTCGTCGCCGTGTTGAGCGCGAGCCGCGCGGCCGCCCGCCGGCGCGACGTGGTCGCGGTCCAGCGCGCGGCGTGGGACCGGCGAATCGCCCGAGCGCGCCGGGAGGGTCAGCCACATCTCCTCCTCGAAGCGCTCGCATCGGCTCCGGGCGTGATCGGCGCTCGGGCGCAGCCGAGCGCGAACGCTCCACCGGCTTCCGGCGACGCAGACCTCGCGGAAGACGCCCCGGAGGTCAAACTGGGCCACTGCCCGGTTTGCGCTGCCGTCGCCGACCGACTGGCCCACCGACGTCCCGAGATCGCGGTCGGCGCGTCCTGTCCCGCCCACGCCTGGCTGTCCGCGTCGCGGCTCTCGGCGGTGGACGTCGATTCCCTCGTCGGCCGATTGAAAGACCTCGATCGACGCCTGGTGAGCCTGATCGAGAAGGATTCCGACGGGCCGGCGCTGCTGCGCTGGACGAGGCGATACCGCCGGGGGTGGGAATGGGTGTCGGAGACGGTCGCCGAGGCAGACTGCTCGGCGTGTCGGGAACAACGCGATCAGGAGATCGCCCTGATCGCCCGGGCCGGTCCATCAACCCTCTGCGTTCCGCACCTTCAACTGGCGGCCCTTCACCATCCCGACGTCGATGCGTTGATGTTCCAGACCCGGCGAGCCTGGCGCGCAATCGAGGTCCAGCTCGACGAATACATTCGGAAGCATGACTATCGGTTCAATCACGAGCCGCTCGGCGAGGAAAAGGAAGCCCCGTCCTGGGCGGTCGAGCTCGTCGCCGGTCTCGACGGCGTGCGCTGATCGACACCCCTGGCGTTCACTTTTTCTTCATGACCCTGACCGTGGTATAATTGCGCTTCCACTGCATCTTTATGTCAACGTCTGGACGTCAGAAAGGATCAGGCGAAGCCCATGGACTCGGCCCGGATCACGCAGCACTTACGTCGGCGGATCATCAATCAGGATGAAGCACTCACTCAGCTCGAAGAAGCGCTCCTCATCGCCGAGGCCGGGCTGAACGATCCCCGGAAGCCGCTCGCGGTTCTGCTCTTCGTCGGTCCGACGGGCGTCGGGAAGACCGAGACGGTGCGCGCGCTCACCGAGGCCATCCACGGCCAGGCCGATCTGTACTGCCGAATCGACATGAGTGGCTTGAACGAAAGCCATTACGCGGCGTCGCTCGCCGGCTCGCCGCCGGGCTACGTCGGCAGCCAGGAAGACGAGACGCTCTTCAATCGGGCGCGGATCGAAGGCGAGGCGGGCAAGCCCGGCATCCTGCTGCTCGACGAGATCGAGAAAGCGCACCCGTCGGTCCACCAGTCGCTGCTCCAGATCTTCGACAACGCGCATTTACGGCTTGCCAACGGCAAGTCCGAGATCACCTTCACCAACACGCTGATCGTGATGACGTCGAACGTCGGGTCCGAGGAGCTGCGGAACCTGGCCGAGAACCGACGCCTGGGCTTTCAGGCGAGCGCGGCCGCGGAGGTCGATCCCGGGCACGAGCGCCAGCGGGTGATCGAGCGCGCGCTGTCGCGCCACTTCAAGCCGGAGTTCCTGAACCGGATCGACGCGGTGGTCGTCTTCAACTGGCTGGGGCACGACGACCTGCGACGGATCCTGCACGGGCTGGTCGGCGAGCTGAACCAGCGGCTGAGCGAGCGCCACGGCCTGACCCTGGAGCTGGCGCCGGAAGCCGCCGACTTCCTGATCGGGCGAGGCTGGGACCCGAAGTACGGCGCGCGGCCGCTGAAGCGCGCGCTGCGTCGCGAGCTGTACCAGCCCCTGGCGCGGGTGCTGCTGTCGCGGCGCTGGTCGGAAGGTCAGAAGCTGGTGGCGGAGCGAACGGTAGAAGGCATGCACTTCCGCCTCGCCGCGCCGCCCCCGGCGATCGCCGTCTCGTCGCCGTCGCGCCGCGCTCAACGCTCGGACGCCGACGCGCCGCCGCCCCGGCGGCGCAGCGCGGAGCGGACCGGGTAGCGCGGGGCGTCTGGACCACTGGACCGCGAAAAGCGCGAAACGACACGAAAAATCGCGAAAAGCTCAGGGGGATGGATCTCTATCTTCGCCTCGGTCGTTGCCCGGACGTCTCCCAGAGTCCCGAGCTACGTCGATCGTTCACATTCTCCTGCTAGGCTGCGGCATCGGGGTGACGGGGGCGACGACCCTCGTGCGAGCGAGTCGTCGCCATTGCGCACCCTAGGCTGCAGTCGCCAATAAACGCGAAAGCAGTTGCTTACTCCTGCCTGACTATATCGACCGAAATCTCAACTGCCGGAATCGTTCCCATGTTCTCGAGCCAGTGTGTCGTGTTCCTGTCCTCGGGCCAGCCCACGCCCGGCCCATAGTCCGTAGCGACTCCATTTCGATGGTCAGTGATCGTTCCTTGCAGTACGTAGACGATTCCCGGTCTGTCCTTATGGTCGTGAATCGGGCCGAAGACTCCTCCAGGCTCGATGGTCACCATACGCATTCGAAGTTGGCGCCCCGCCATGCCCTCGATCTCAGGGCCAAGGTCAACCGCTGCAAGTAATTTCACCGTAACACCTTTCGTCTCAGGTGCCACCGGTTCGCTGCTCATTATGCTCGCCTCCCAGTGCTTCGAGGTCCTAACTACAGCACTCGTTTCGCAGGTTTGGGTGAGCGAGCCAGGGGGCGACGTCGGGCTTGCCCGCGATGCCAGACGATGATCGCAAGAATAGCGCCCACGATCCGCGGACGTGCTATCATTCGCCGCGTAGGTGAGTGAGCGGTCGGATGCTCCGGCGAAGCCGCGAGGGGATCTGCCGATCAATGACCGCTTCGTCGGTCCCCACGCTTCCTATGCGAACACCGCCACGTCTGCCGACTCGGCCGTGGATGACCGGGTGAGCGCACCAGACGAGACGCGCGGGATTGGCGGCGGAAAGAGGACGATCGGTGCGGTGCGGTGATCCGGCACCTCGCGGAGAAAGGAGAGGAAGATGCGCCTTGGCCTGATCGGGGACACCCACGGGGACGTCCCGTCCCTGGAGGCGACGCTCGCCGTTTGTCACGAGGCCCACTGCGACCTCGTCGTGCACTGCGGCGACTTCGTCTCGACGCCCTTCTCGCCCGACCCTCCGGGCGAGACGATCGCCATCCTCCGGCGTGAAGGCATACCCTGCGTCGTCGGCAACGGAGAGGTCTACCTGCGCGATTGGGGGACGCCACGCTGGGAGACGACCGTGGCGATGCGGCGGGCGCGCTCCGACCAATCGCCGGACTACTTCCTGCCGCTCGTTCCGCGAGGCCAGGCGGAGCTGAGCGCCGACGACCTGGCCTGGCTGCGAGCGGTCCCGGAGGAGCTGGTCCTGGACGGCGTCCGCCCCCGCGACGTCTACGTCTGCCACGGCATGCCCGGCAACCCCTTCAACACCCTCTGGCCGCGGAGCCCGATCTACGACGCGAACGTGACCGATGCGATGCGCGACGCGGCGCTGGCGCGGCCGGAGCTGGCCGACGCCGACCTGATCCTTTGCGGGCACGCGCCGGGGCCGCACGTCCAGCACGAAGAATTGGCGAACGGGCGCCGCACCCTGGTCGTCCGGGCGAGTGGCTGGCCGTTTCGAGGGCGCGGACGCACGAGCGTTGCGATCCTGACCTCGGGATCGGCCGGCTGGGAGGTCCTGATCAAGCCGGTCACCTTCACCCCGCGTGATCCGACCTGGACCTGGGACCAGCCCTCGCGGCGACGAGCCTGAAAGAGCCCGGACGTAGCTTCATCGTGGCAAAGGAGCACCGGATCCATGGCTCGCTATCATTATCGACGGCTCCCCCCTCACTCCGCACTCCTTTCCGGCCGCGCACCGCCGAATGAGGACAGCTTTCGGTCGGAGAAACTGCAGATCTGGTACAACAACACGGCGACCGGATGGCGCGACGACGGTCCGCACGTCCACGCCGAGAGCGACGAATGCTTCGTCGTGCTGAAGGGAGCGGTCATCGTCGACGTCGAGGGAGAGCGCGTGACGGTCGGAGCCGGCGAGTTCTGTTGCTTCCCGGCCGGGGTCTTCCACGCCGTCGTCGACGTTCAGACGCCAACCGAGACACTGATGATTCGCGCTCCATCGGTCAACGACAAGATCTATCAGAATAAGCCCGCGGATTGTCAGGAGCGAAGGTGATGGCCGGGCCGAACCGGTCATATCCGTTCTGGGTGAAGCGGGAGGGACCGCGATGGCGACGTTCGTCCTGGTGCACGGAGCGTGGCACGGCGGCTGGTGCTGGAAGCGGGTCATTCCCCTGCTTCGCCAGGCGGGCCACGACGTCTTCGCGCCGACCCTGACCGGCCTCGGGGAGCGCGCCCACCTCCTGTCCCCCACGGTTTGCCTCGACACGCACGTCCGCGACGTCCTGGGCGTCCTCGCCTACGAAGACCTCCGAGAGGTCGTCCTGGTTGGCCACAGCTACGGGGGCATGGTCATCACCGGGGTTGCCGAGCGGGCGGCAGAGCGGCTGGCGCACCTGGTCTACCTCGACGCGTTCGTGCCCCGAGACGGCGAGTGCCTGCTGGACCTGTTCCCGAAAACGGCGCGGGAGCAGACGTTGGCGCGGGCCAGGGCGGAAGGCGACGGCTGGCGCCTGCCCCCGCTCCGGGAGGAGCAGCCCTTCGGGGTCACCGACCCCGCGGACATCGCCTGGCTCCGGAGCAGGCTCACCGCGCACCCGGTCCCGACCTGGACGCAGCCGGTGCGGCTGACCGATCCGAAAGCCCTTGCGCTGCCGCGAACCTTCGTCGAGTGCACCGCCACCGGCTGGTTCCGCGGGTTCGCCGAGCGGGTCCGGTCGCAACCGGGCTGGCGCTACCAGGATTTGCCGACGGGCCACGACGCGATGATCACCGCGCCACGCGCCCTGGCGGACCTGCTCCTCGGCAAACGCCGAGATAAGCCGGGACGGCGTGTTGTCAGGGCGCGTGGCTAGGGGTATCGATAGACACGGTTGGGGCCGCCAAGAAGCGCCAGCTTGACCTCGACGATGACGTTATCTCGCACGGTGTACGAACTGCTAACGGTTTCGCGGTGGGCAACACTCTGGCCCTGCCGATTCCGTGCGTCAAGCTGGTGAACCTGGTCGACCCGGACGGTAACGCCGCCGTCAGGCTCGGTGACCTGTCCGGCGATACGGAAGCTCACGACAGCCTCACCCTGGATCACGTGGCAGAGCATCGCCTCGTAGGCCATCTTGCCTTGGATCGGAGGGTTCTCGTTGAACTGCACCCGCACGTCGTCCGACACGTGGTCCAGGTGGCGGGCGATCTCACCATGCACGAGCGCGGCGACCGCGGTTTCAACGACTCGTGCCGCGTCAGCCATTGTCCTTACTCATGGTATCTGTATTATATCGGAACTGGCAGAGCCATAGTGTCCGCCATCTGCATCGATGAATTGGACTGGCGCGATAACCGTCCAATACCCTGATCCTACCTGCCGGGAATAATTTCCCGTTGCCGGACACCAGAGCGGGCCCGGCCCGCTCTGCGAGCAGCTCGATCCCATGGGCCCAACGAGGGTAGCGCCACCGCAGTAGCTCGTTCCCCCCACTGACAGCTATAGAGGTTCACGCCGACCTGCTCATACGTAATCGTCGAGCCTGAACAGTCAAGGTATCCCCAACCGTAAAGGGTGTTTCCGCCAGGAGTGGATGCGTAGGCGTTTCCAACGCAAGTTGAGTCGGTAAGTGGAGGCGAGGTAGGAGCGGTATATTGCCAGGTTTGGTGGGCGGGGACCGTGGGCGTTGGGCCAGCGGCCTGCGCAGCGGGTGCTGAGAGAGCGACGAAGGTGGACAGCACGAGGATGACTGCCATGGCCAACCGCCTAAAGTTGCGAACCATTTTCACTTCGTCACTGTGTATCGTCGTTCAGACATCGCAAGTAAGCGTGAGGTGCCAGTGCGACCGCCCCCGAAATGACCCATCACCTCCCCTCTTTCTCCGGCACTTTATCCCCGTTGGGCTGAGATCGAACGTCGCCATCCATACCAGATACCACCTCGACCCGACCTGATACGCGATGTAGGCCCGGCGGAGATCATCAGATGGCAGCGGGAATCACCACCAGCATTCGGATGCCGGCGGAGGTCCGCGATCTCTACGAGACGCCCGCGCGGGCGACCGGACGGGCGAAGAATGAGACCACGATCGAGGTCCTGCGGATCGAGAGGCAGCGCCGAGTCGACGAGATCGCCATGGTTTCGAGGGCCGCGATCAGGCCCAGGCCGGGCGGCTGTCGTCGATCGCGGATGTGGTCGTTCGGTTCGGAGCCAAAGGCATGCCCTCAGCCGAGCTCGATTCTTAGCACCGACGAGATCCATGGACGGAGACGTGAAACGTGATCACGCGGGAATGCGACACGTCGAGCTCGCGTTTCACGTCTCACGCTCTACGTCGCGTGCGGCGGTCAATAAGATCCGGGAGCGATGCCAGACCGCTCTCAGCGCGGCGGGCCGATCAGCGGGTGCCAGCGGCCTTCGCCGCTTCGAGCTCCACGATCAGCGCGGGGTGAATCAGGCCGTTGCTCGCGGCGATCTCGGTGGAATCGACGTGGTAGGGCGCGCCGTCGAGCCGCGTCACCGTGCCGCCGGCTTCCTGGATCAGCAGCGCGCCCGCCGCGCAATCCCACGGCGAGAGCGTCGCTTCCCAGAAGCCGTCGAGCCGCCCGGCGGCGACGTAGGCCAGTCCCAGCGCCGCCGCGCCGGCCCGGCGCAGGCCCTGGGTTCGGAACGCCAGCCGAATGAACTGGTCCAGGGCGATCTGCATGCGGCCGCGGTCGTAGGGAAAGCCGGTCTCCAGCAGACTCTCGATCAAGGTCTCGGCGCGTGAGACGCCGACCGGCCGCCCGTTCAAGGTGACTCCTCGACCGCGCTGCCCGACGAAGAGCTCGCGCCGGATCGGATCGAGGATCACCCCCAGCTCGAGCCGGCCGCTCCGCTCGTAGGCGATCGAGACGCAGTAGACCGGATAGCCGTGGGCGTAGTTGGTCGTGCCGTCGAGGGGATCGACGATCCAGCGGTGCTCGGACCGAACGCCCGAGGCGCCGCTCTCTTCGGCCAGGATGGCGTGGGTCGGAAAGGCGGCTCGGATGATCCGGACGATCTCGGCCTCGGACCGACGGTCGCGCTCGGTCACCAGGTTCACCAGTCCCTTGTGGGAGACGCGCTGGGCCCTGCCGAACCCCCGCCGGGTGATCCGGGCGCCGGCCCGCGCCGCCTCGATCGCGACGCTCAGCGGAGTGGGCTCGGGTAGAGTAGTCATGCGGGCGTTTTCCTCTTGGTTGGTGAGAGCGCCTCATCGTACCACGCTCGGCGTTCAGGCGTCCATCGAAAAGCGGAAGGCCCCGCGTCGAGCGGCCCGCCGGGCCGCTCGACGCGGGGCCTGGTGACGCCCAACCGCGGGCGATCAGTAGTGAACGTAGACCGGTGTGCCGATGGTCGCGAAGTTCCAGAAGAACTCCGCCGGACCGTACTGCATGCCAACGCAGCCGTGGCTCGTCGGATAGTTGCCGAACGCCGAGGCCGGCGACCAGTAGTTGTAATGAAGGGCGTCGCCGTCCCAGTCGAAGTATTGCGTGAAGAGGATGCCGGACAGATCATAGCCGCCGGGCGAATTGACCGGAATGCCGATCGTCGACGACACCATCGTCTCGTCGTAGACACGCTTGACGATCGAGAAGTTGCCGGTCGGCGTCGCCCAGCCGGGGCGCCCGGTCGTCACACCGGCGCTGTAGACCGGGGTCGAGCCCTCGTAGGCGGTGATCGTCTGGGTCGACAGGTTAACGTCGATCGACCGCGCTCCTCCCTGGGCGTGGGCAACCGGCACTGAACCCGCGAACAGCCCCACCGCGAGCACCACCGCGAACATCCGAATGAGCAGTGACCTCATGTGACCGTCTCCGTAGGTTGATTGGATCACGGTCGGCGGTTCGACCGTGGGCGGTGCTTGAAGCAATGAAAGTGCCACGGAGGAGAACGGAGAGGCGAGAAGTCAGAATCTAGAATCCAGGAGCGAGGAGTAGGAACACGGCGGCGAGTTCGTGGCTTGCCGCTTGCAGCGGTACCACCCACGACGAACAAGCCGGAGCCGCGAGCCCCGACGATGCGCATCGTCGGGGCTCGCCTTCTCGATTCTGACTCCTGGATTCTGGATTCTCGTCCGGAGGTACGCCAATGCCCTTCCTCGGAATTGCCTCGCCGGCCAGCCTCGCCAACAAGGCGCAGCTTTACTACGAGGACCGGAGCGCCGAGCAGGCGCGGACGATCGTCTTTCTGCACGGTTGGCCGTTCAACCGCCAGGAATGGGCGTATCCGATCGCCCTGTTCAGTCGTGGCTACCGGACGATCACGATCGATCTGCCGGGCTTCGGACGGTCGGATCAACCGGGCGGCCTGATCAACGACGAAGGGATGGCCCGCGACGTCGGCGCGCTGGTCACCGTGCTCGGCCTCAACAACGTCGTTCTAGTCGGCGCGGGACTCGGCGCCGCGGTCGCCGTGGCCTACGCGGCGCGCTTCCCGAGGACGCTCGCCGGGCTGGTCCTGGTCGGCGCGACGTCGCCGCGCTGGATCAGCGGACCGGGCTTTTCCCAGGGGATGCCGCGCCAGTACCTCGAAGATCTGCTCGATCGGTCGGAGACCGATTGGCCGGATTTGCTGATCAAATACGCCCGTTCACTCTTTCACACCGTCGTCGGCCAGCCAACGCTCGACTGGTTCGTGAGCATGGGCCTCGAGGCGTCGCTCTACGCGGTGCAGCAGACCTTGATCGCCCTGCGGGACTCGGACCAGCGAGACTTGATCGGTCAGATTCGGGTGCCGACCGCGGTGTTTCACGGTATCCACGATGCCGTGGTGCCGCTGGCGGTTGGCGAATACCTGGCCGAAACGATCCCGGATGCGTCGCTGGTCCGCTTCGAGCACAGCGGGCACGTCGTCTGGGTCGACGAGAAGTACCGCTTCAACAAGGAGCTGACCGGCTTCATCGAGGAGCGCGTCTTCGGGCAGGTCGTGCCGCCTCCCGACGTCGAGGCGCTGCCGGGCGGTGGCGAGCGGCTACCCTACAAGAAGATCGCGACGCGACCCCGCCGGGGCCAGCCGAGAATCGAGGGCGCGGTCGGGCAGATCTACGAGGAGTGAGGGGGACGCGGGCTTCACCCTGGCGAGTGGCCAGGTTCGGGACCGGGCCGGGCTCCCTCATCCCCGACCTGATCCCAGACGCTGGGGCGTTCACACTGATCCCAGACGCTGGGGCGTTCACACGCCCACCCCAGCCGCGGGGGAAGGGTCTTAGGGAGATGCTCCTGCTGAGTCCCCTCTCCCGCGGCTGGGAGAGGGGGTAGGGGGTGAGGGAAACCGCGGGAGCCTCCGGCGGGTAGCCCCATTTCCCCAGGGCGAGGCCCGGGTCTTACCGCAGCGAGTCCAGCAAGGGCTGAATGTCACGATCGGCAAGATCGATGTCGACGAGCGCGGTCTCGCCCAGGGAGGGGCGGCGCGCCGCGACCTCTTCCTCGTAGGTCGGACGCTCGACCCGGTAGTACACGCCCACCGGAATCTGGCTTCCCCACTCGTATGATCGAGCCACCGCCTGGACTTTCTTGGCGACGATCTCTTCGGCGTCGTTCGGATCGTGCACGAGCGGATCGTAGCCGGTGTCGTCCAGCTTGTAGATTCGGGACTTGCCCTCCGGCCCTTCGTCGAACCAGTCCTTCGTGTAGAGGTCGTTGTAGGTCGGGCAGGTCTGGAGGACGTCGATGAACGAGCTTCCGCGGTGTCGGATCGCCTGAGCGATCAGATTCGAGAGATAGCGCACGTCGAGCGCGTAGCCACGCGCGATGAAGGTGTAGCCCGCTCCGACCGCCAGGGCGATCGGGTTGATTCCCTCGAGAATCGTCTCCTCGGGAAGCGACTTCGTCTTGATTCCCTTGGCCAGGGTGGGAGACGCCTGCCCCTTGGTCAGACCGTAGACGCCGTTGTTGAAAACGATGTAGGTGAAGTCGAGGTTGCGGCGGCCCGCGTTGACGAAATAGCCCGACCCGATCCCGTAGCCATCCCCGTCGCCGCCGACCGCGAGAACCGTCAGGTCCTTGTTCGCGATCTTCGCCCCGGTCGCGACCGGCAGGACGCGGCCGTGCAGGGTGTGAAACCCGTAGACGTTGACGTAGTGGGGCGTCTTGCCGGAGCAGCCGATGCCCGAAAACAGGGCGACGCGGTGCGGCTCGGTCTTGAGCTGGAACAGCGCCATCTGGATCGCGGTCAGAATGCCGAAATCGCCGCAGCCAGGGCACCAGTTGTTGTGCGTATCGGCCTTGTACGACTTGAGCTCGAGTTTCGTTGCCACCTCTTTTATCTCTCCTCAAGCGCTCTTGCTTTGTCAATCTCTCTTCGAGGGGTGAATACCCCCCAACCCCGCCCGGAAGAAGGGAATTCGTAGGGGGATACCCCACGTCCCCGTCTTGACGGGCTACTATGCTGAAAGATGCGAAACGAAGACGCGGTGCTCGCCTGTCTCGAGGACTTTGCCAAGCGCCTCGACGAGTTCCTCTTGAGAGAACGGGCGGCCATCGTACTTGGGAATCTCATGGTCGACGCTGATGCCGGTCGCCTCGCGGATCAGGTTTCCGAGCTGGCAGGTATAGTTGTTTTCGACCAGGATCGTCCGTTTTGCCCGGCGCAGAATCGCGGCGACCTCCTCGGTCGGGAACGGGCGGAGCAAGCGAATCTGGAGGTAATTCCAGCTCAGTCCGTTTCGGCCGTCGAGCTCGGCCAGCGCGTCGAGGATCGAGCCTTTCGTCGATCCCCAGCCGACAATCGTGACGTCGGCGTCGGCCGGCCCGTACAGGCGCAGCTTGCGGTCGGCCGGAATCTCCCGAGCCGCGAGGTCGAGCTTGCCCATGCGCTTCTCCATCATCTTGATGCGATTGGTCGCATCTTCGGTGATGTGGCCCTCCGGGTCGTGCTCGTCGGTCGTCGACCAGAAGATGCCGCCTTCCTGGCCAGGGATCGCCCGGGGGCTGATGCCGTTCTCGGTGAAGGCGTAGCGCAGGTACTTCCCGCCGTCGCCGTTCGCGTGCCAGAGCACGCCGCGGTCGATCGTCAGACCCGACGTCTTGAGCTCGTCCAGCGTCCAGTGCGCGGTCGAGAGATACTTGTCGACGACCACGACGACCGGCATCTGGTAGCGATCGGCCCAGTTGAACGACTCGAACGAGTCGTCGAAGATCTCCTGAGGATCCGCCGGCGCGACGACGATGTGGGGCGATTCGCCGTGGGCAAGCTGCATCGCGAAGCGGAGGTCGCCCTGCTCTTCACGGGTCGGAAGACCGGTGCTCGGACCACCCCGCTGCCAGAGAAAGAGGACCGGGCCGGGGGCTTCGGTGATCGACGCGAACCCGATCCCCTCGATCATCAGCGAGGCGCCCGGGCCGGAGGTCGACGTCGCGACGCGCACGCCAGCGTGGGCCGCGCCGACCGCCATGTTGATCGCGGAGATCTCGTCCTCGGTCTGGACGACGACCATATCGTAGTTGCGCTGCTGCGATTCGAGAAACACGCTCTCGTCGGTAGCCGGGCTGATCGGATAGTAGGTCTGGATCGCCAGTCCCGCCTTGATCTTGCCGAACGCGCAGGCGTGCATGCCGCGAATCAGCATCGGACGCGCGTGCTGGCCGTTCAAGCTCGCCTTGGCGTGGATCGGATAGGCGAAGCCGTTGCCGAAGTTCTGGCGCACGTACTCGAAGCCGAGGGTCGCGGCGCGGGCGTTCATCTCGCCGACGTCGCGCCGTCGCCCTTTGAAGCTCTCCCGGAGCACGTCCGCGAAGAGCGCCACGTCGTAGTCGAGAACCGCCAGCGACGCGCCCACCGCGATCGTGTTCATCATCACCCGCAGGCGGCTCAGCTGGTCCTCTTTGTCGAACTCACGGAGCGTCTGCCGAAGAATTTCCTGGTAGGGAACCGGGTACAGCTTGATGTCGTCGCGCTTGACCCTGGCCGGATCGAGCTTGATCGCCGCGTCGTAGACCGCGGCACCCCCCGGCACGAGCTCGGTCAGGTGTCCGGGGAAGCCGGTGAACTTCACGTGCGGCTCGCCGACCAGCGTCTCTTCGTCGAGGGCCACGACCAGGTTGACGCGATCCAGAATCGAATGGCGATCGTGCTCGCTGACGCGCACCCGATAGTAGCTGTGCTCGCCCATAATATTCGAGTGGTACTCGATGTTGGCAAAGACCCGCAGGCCGCCGCGAACGATCGCGCGCGCGAACGACTCCGCGGACACGTTGATGCCGCCACCCTGGGGTCCACCGATAAGCCAGGTGACGTCCTGGTGATCCAATTTGCGCCTCCGGTCACGTTTCGTACATCCCTACAAGATTAGCGCATCGCTTGTTATAAGTCGAATAGGAGTTTATGATAATCAGGCAAAAAATCGCTTATCGAACGCGAAGCATCTCGGCGATGGCATCGGCATGCAGCTTCAACACCTGCGCACGTTCTACGAAGTGGCGACCACCGGCAGCTTCACCCGCACGGCCGAAAAGCTCTACCTCAGCCAACCGGCGGTGACCCAGCAAGTGCGGGCGCTCGAGGCCGAGCTGGGATTCCCCTTGCTCGAGCGGACCGGTCGACGGATCCGTCCGACGCCGGCCGGCGAGGCGCTGCTTCCCTACGCCCTCCGCCTGCTGGCGCTGCTCGAAGAAGGATCGAGCGCGGCGCGCGAAGCGGCGGGCCGTGCCGCTCAGACCTTGCGCCTGGGCGCCGGCGACACCGTCGCGACCTACGTGCTGCCCGACCTCATCCGGGTCTTCCACGCGAGCCGGCCGGAGGCGGGCTTGCGCCTGGTTGTCGGGAACAGCGATCGGCTGCTCGAGGCCGTCCTCGAAAACGAGGTCGAGCTGGCGATCTGGGCGCGCCAGGATCCGCACCACCTGCTTCTCCAGCGAACGTTCTGGCGGGCACCGCTGGTCGCGGTGCTTCAGCCCGGGGACCCGCTGGCGACCCAGCCGAGGATCTGGGCCCGCGAGCTCCAGGGCCGCCGCCTCCTGCTGCGCGGTCGCGCCTCGGCGATTCGGCGCTTCATCGACGACATCCTCCAACGGGCCGGCCTCGAGATGAACGAAGTGATCGAAATGGACCATCTCGAGGCGATTAAGCGCACCGTCGAGACGGGATACGGTGCGACCGTGGCGCCGGCCTTCGCGGTTTCTCGCGAGGTCGCCCAGGGAACGCTCGCAGCCGCGCCGCTGGCGGATCCCGGAGCGGAGCTGCCCCTGCACTACGTCTACTACGCGCACCGGCGCCTGTCGCCGCTGGCTCAGGTGTTCGTCGACCTTCTCGCCGACGTGGCCTCGAACACGACTTTACGCCCCGCGGCCAACAACCTACAATTTTTGTAAGCTCGATTTGTAAGCTCGAAGAGACGAGGGGTTTGCTCGGCAAGTCTCTCGCTACGTTGTCGGATACCCCCTGGCAGGGGGCATCGGAAAGTCGAGGTCGCGGTGAGCACGGTACAACTCAAGCGCTGGTCTCGCGACGAGTGCGATAAGATGATCGACGCCGGCGTCTTCGCGCCGGGCGAGCGCGTCGAGCTCGTGGAGGGGGAGATCGTCCAGATAACGGCTCAGAACGCCCGGCACGCGTCGGGAGTGCGCGCGGCGGAAGAGGCTTTGCGACGGGTTTTCGGTGTTGGCTTCGACGTTCGCGTCCAACTCCCCCTGGCGGCAACCGCCGATTCCGAGCCCGAGCCGGACGTCGCCGTCGTGCGTGGACACTGGCGCGACTTCACCGCGGCGCACCCGTCCTCCGCGCTCCTGGTCGTGGAAGTCGTCGACTCGTCGCTCGACTACGATCGTCGGCGGAAGGGGCGGGTTTACGCGCGCGCGGGCATCCCCGAGTACTGGATCGTGAGCCTGGTCGATCGGGCGGTCGAGGTCTATCGGGACCCGAGCCCCGACGCGGGATACCGCACGACCGTCGTCTTTTCAGCTGATCGAGCGATCAGCCCGCTCTCGATGCCGTCGGCAGCGGTCGCCGTCAGCGACCTCGTACCATA
>JAJPKB010000511.1 GCA_021323915.1 Chloroflexota bacterium
GAGAAGAGAGCAGTGGGAGGGCACCGAGGCCTTCGTCGTTCTCGCCCCTCTCTTCTGGATTCTATCTTCTAAATTCTGGCTTCTCGCTTCTCTGGTCCGCTTCGCGCCCTTCGCGCCTTCGCGGTGAACGTGTTCGGGGCGCCCCGGCTCAGCCCTTCACCGACGCCAGCAGCATCTCGACCTGATAGTTCGAGGTATCGCCGGCCCGGCGTAGCTGCGCGATGACCGCACACGAGCGCTCGATCTCGCGCTCCCGCTTCGCTCGGGATGCTCTGTCGCTCTCGGCTTCGATCAGGCTGATGTCCGTCATCCACCGAAGCAGATCCTCGTACGCCTCTTTGTTGTACCAGAGAATGCCCTGATACCGGTTGACCCTGAGGAACTGGCGGACGTCCTGGTCTTCCAGCAGAGCGGTGAGAATTCGGTAGGCGGGCCGCTGGCGATCGGGCCGGCCCTGCCACCAGGTCGGGTGTCCGATCAGCAGCCGGATCGTCTCGACCGCCCGGGCGGCCGATCCTTCGTCGACGTCGAGCTCGCGAAGGACCCGGGCGATGATCCGGCCGAGGAGCCACTCGTCGAGCCAGGCGCGACTCGTCTCGGCGGCGTGCGACTCGTCGACCGCTCGGCCCAGGGAATGAGTCAGGGCCCAGCCAACCAGCGTGCCGAACCGCGCCGGATCGTCATCCACGCTGGCCGACAGGCCGACTCGCGCGTTGCCGTTTCGCGCGGCGCCAGCCGCGGCGACCCGCTCGATCGCCCCGGGCAAGCTCAGGATCACCGCGATCTCGCGGCGGACGTCGCGGGCGATCGCATCCGGATCGCCATTGCCGTTGGTGAACTGGCGGATCTCGCGGAGCAGGGCGACGAGCTTCTCTTCGACGTCGTCCAGGAGCGGGGCCAGCGTGGCCTCGTCGAGGCCGGTCTGGCGGGCCTCGACGAGGCGGCTGAAGGTGTCGCGGTTCACCAGGGCGTTGAACCTGCGGTGCACCGGCTCGAGCACCATCTCGCGCAGGGCCTCGTCGACGCTGGCGACGCCTCGTCCGTTCAGCCGCTCGGCCAGCCGCGCGTAATGGTGCCAGTCGTTGTCGCGCACCTCGCGCGCGTCGAGAAACACGTGGTACTTGTACGCGCCAAGCTCGACGTAAAGGCCCTGCTCGTGCAGCTGGCGGCTGTTGCGGATGTACTCCAGACCGGAGGCGTGATCGCGGAAGATGAAGTAATAGTGATCGTCGAAGTGCAGCCCCAGCCCCTCGGCGAGGGTCGTCTGCCGCAGGGCGCGCTCGTCGCCCTGGCCGGTCTTGACGGCGTAGGCGGCCGACGCGCGGATCCAGCCGCGGGTGTCGGCGAACCGGTTGTGGTAGACGACCAGCGCGCGGTGGTCGCCGACGCGGTTCGAGTAGGCGAATACGTCCTCGTCGACGTACCCATCGGGGCGGTAGAAGTCATAGAGGTAGAAGTGCTCGACCCCGGCGAAGAGCCAGCGGCGGTGAAGCAGCGGGAAGATCTCGCGCTCGTGACGCTCGACCAGCGCCCGGTTCGGCTGCTCGTCCCAGTACGCCCGCCGGAACTCCATGCCGTACTTCTCGGTCAGGCCCTCGATCTGGCCGTGGCCGAACATCGGCAGGCCGGGCAGGGTCGCCAGCATCGTGCAGATGCCGAAATACTTGTCACCGTCGCCGAACTGGTCGACGGCGGTACGCTCGTCCGGGTTGTTCATGAAGTTCACGTAGCGGCCCATGATCCCGGGGTCGAACTCGAGGGTGTTCTTCATCACCAGGCGGTACTTGGCGTTGTCCTCGTCGCGCAGCATATTCATGAAGGCGCTGTTGTACACCCGGTGCATGCCGAGGGTACGGACAAAGTACCCCTCCATCAGCCAGAATGCCTCGGCGAGCAGTAGAGTATCGGGCGCCTCGGCGGCCACCCGGTCCACCACCTCGCGCCAGAACTCGATCGGCATCAGCGCGTCGAGCTCGCGCCGGGTCAGGCCCTGGCCGGCGCGCGAGGGGATCGCGCCGCCGGTGCCGGGCTCCGGGAACCACAGGCGCTGGTAGTGCCGCTTCGCGAGAGTCATCGCCGCGTCGAAGCGGATGATCGGGAACTGACGGGCGACGTGAAGGATCGTCTGAATGACCGCCTCGCGGGCGTCGGCCCGAAGGTGGTTGATCTGGGCGGTGTCGTTCCAGGGCATCCGGGTGCCGTCGTTGCCGTGGTAGATGTACGACTCGTGGCCGGTCCAGCGGTCCAGCCGCTTGAACACGACCGCCGCGTCTTCGCGGCTGTAGTAGTGATCCTCCAGGAAAATGCCCACCCGCTGGTCCCAGGAGAGATCCGGACCGTTGAACGAGTATGACGGGAAGGGACTCTGATCGGCGTGGATGAACCAGTCGGGATGCTCGACCACCCAGCGCGAGTCGACGCCCATGTGGTTGGCGACCATATCGCTCGCCAGGCGGATACCCCGGGCCCAGGCCCGGGCGCGCAGGTTCTGATAGGCCGCACTGCCGCCGAGGTCGTTCGCGATCTCGTAGTCGAAGACGGAATAGGCCGAGGCAACGGCGTCCGGATTCCCGCACATCTGCTTGATTCGCTGGGAGGCCGGACTCCGCTCCCAGAGGCCGATCAGCCAGAGGCCGGTGAATCCGCGCCGCGCCAGCGTGTCGAGCGCCTCGTCGGGAATCTGGTCCAGGTGAGCGATCGGGCGCTGGTGCTCCTTGCTGAGCTGATCGAGCCAGACGTGCGTGTTCTTGGCGATCAACACCACCCGGGGCATCCAGTCGCGATCCTGGCTGAACCGCTCGATCTCGGCGTCCAGCGACGAGAAGTCGTAGACCAGCGAGGGGCCCGGACCGTCGCCCAGGAAGATGACCTTGTTCTCCTCCTCGATCAGGTCCAGACTGCTGAGCAGCCGTTGGAGGTAAGGGCCGAGAAGGTAGCCCCAGTGGTCGCGCATGTAGGCGAGCTGGCCTTCGAGCGAGTTGGGGGATGCGCGCGCCGGACTTTGCAGCATGTCGATCAGGTTCTGGTTTTCGGGCCCGAAGCGAGGCTGGGTGTCGAAGAAGTCGCGCAGGTGCCCCATGAGCGGACGGTAGGCGGTTGCCTGCACGAGCGCGGTATCGTCGAACAGCTCGCGGTACCGGGAAAACGCGGGGTTCAGATTCGCCAGCCAGAGCAGCAGCATCTCTTCGAGAGTGATCTGGCGGTGAGGTCGGGCCGCGGTCTCCCCGACGAGGTAGGCATCCAGGGAGATCTCGCCACGGTAGACCGCGACGGGCGGGAATCCGTCGGCGAAGCGGCGAAGCGCCGCGTCCACCACGAGGGTCCCCCGTCGGTCGTCCAGCCAGCCCAGGGCATCGCGGATGGCCAGGGGACTCTTCTGCCGCTGGTAAATTGCGACGATGTAGTGGAGGATCTCGTCGATCAGGCCCATCGCGTTGATCTGACCGGCGCGCACCGCCTGCTCCGGGAACCGGACCACGTCGCGCCGGGCGTTCATCCTCTGGGCGAAGACCCGGGCGTCGCGGAAGTTGGCGATGATGACGTTGCCGTTGAAGCTGAACAGTGATTCGTCGAACCGGTAGCGCTGGCGCGCCTCGCGGGAGATGTGGAATTCCATGCGGACCCCTTCGTCCGAC
>JAJPKB010000410.1 GCA_021323915.1 Chloroflexota bacterium
GTCAACGAGGTGGCCCTGGCGAAGGTGCGTGAGGATAAGGTGCGAGAATCGACCGACGGCTTCGACGGGACCTGGGTCGCCCATCCCGATCTCGTGCCGGTCGCGGGCGACGTTTTCGCCAGCGTGCTCGGCGACCGGCCGAACCAGGTTGCCCGCCGCCGCGATGACGTCACGACCACCGCGAAGGACCTGATCGACTGCCGGGTGCCCGGTGGCGAGATCACCGAGGCTGGCTTGCGCTTGAACGTCAGCGTCGGGCTGCAGTACGTCGAGTCGTGGCTGCGGGGGATCGGCGCGGCGGCGATCTTCAACCTGATGGAGGATGCCGCGACCGCTGAGATCTCCCGGGCCCAGGTCTGGCAGTGGATTCGCCACGGTCGAGTCCTGAGCGACGGCCGACCGGTAACCCGCGCCCTGGTTCGCGAGATCGTCCAGTCCGAGCTCGCCAAGCTCTCGTCCACCCTGGGCGAGCAGGCGTTCGCTCGGGGACGCTTTGCCGAAGCCGCGGAGGTCTTCGAAGAAGTAGCGCTGAGCGATGACTTCCCGGAGTTTCTGACCTTGCGCGCGTACGATCGCATCGATTGATCGGCAGCGGGCCACTCGCACGAAGGAGGATCGACTACCATGGCATCGGTTCAGGTGAAATTTCAGGGCCCGGGTCCCCAGGCGAACGGGCTCTCGGCGACGCCGGACGGAATCTGGGTGTGCGATCAGAAGGACGATCGGATTTACTTGATTCGCTACGACGGCTCGACGGTGACCAGCTTCGCCACGCCCGCCCGGAACTTGAGCGGCGTCGGATTCGGCGCGGGCGCGGTCTGGGGCGCCTCGAACCGTCGCCCCGCCTACGTTTACAAGTTCGATCCAGTGACCGGCCACTGCACCCAGGCGATCGAGCTGCCCAACGCGATGGAGGGTGGCATCCACGGGCTGGAAGTGATCGACGGCGCGCTCTGGGTGACCCGGCCCGGACTCCTGGTGCTCCAGAAGCTGAACCGGGAGACCGGCGAGCTCGAGCACCAGATTCCCTTTCCCGGTCGGCGCTCCCACGGCGTCTTCGAGCAGGATGGCTTGATCGTCTGCAACGACACCAACCTGTCGACGGTGTTTCACCTGGATCCGCAAGACGGCCGGGTGGTCAAAGAGTGGAAGGTCGAGGGCTTCGAGCCCCACGGGCTGACCCGCGATGCGGCGGGCCGGGTCTGGATCTGCGACGCGACGACGAACCAGATCGGCATCGCCCAGGGCATTCCCTGACCATCACTCGACGAGGGTGACGCCGACGCGCCTGGCCGCGGCCGCGAGCTCAGCGTCCTGGGTAGCTAACGGTAAGCCCTCGCGCATTGCCAGATCGAGGTATGCCGTGTCGTAGGCCGTCAGCCGGTTGGCGCGCGCCAGGCTCAGCGCGCCGCCGGTCGCCGCGTCCAGGCTGATGTCGGAGACGGCGATGGGCAGCGAGCGGAGGACGACAATCAGTCGAGCCAGATCAGCCTCGCTGATCCGCTGCCGTCGCTCGGCCAGCAGAAGGACGTTGGCAGCCTCGAGCGGCCAGATGCTCGGGACGACCGCCTCGTCGGCTTGCAAGCGATCAAGGACCGATTCGGTATACGGGTTGGCCTCGTCTTCGAAGCACCAGGCCATGGCGACCGAATTGTCGACGACGAACGGCATTATCGTCTGCCTTCCGCGATGAGCTCTCGGATTGACAGCCCGCCGAGGGTCAGGTTCTTTCGGAGGCGCCGGAGCGATCGGATGGCCTCGTCGGTGGTGATTCGGCGCATCTCCGGTGCCGGAACAAGCAGCGCGACCGGTACCCCGTGCTTCGTGATCGTGATCGTCTCTCCGCCTGCGACCTCGTCGAGCAGGCTCGGCAAATGGGTCTTCGCCTCGTATGCGCCAACCGATCTCATGGATCACCCTGAAAAGCAGACTAGTCTTAGACCGTTTACACGAATGGCACGTTGACCGCAAGCACGGGTCGCTAGGGAAGCATATGTTGGCAGCTGAACCGGCTGCGCAAGGCGATCGCGTTGCCGCGCCAGGGGCTGTCGCCGACGAAAGCAAGCGTGGGGGCACGGTCGCCGTGGCCTTTGACCGCGCGGCTGCGGGCCGCGATCTGGACTAACTCCTCGAGGCTGGCCGCGCCCGGGATATCGCCCCGTGAATCAGGGGCCGCGCTCCAAGGGAGAGGCCCGGTCATCCTTTTCGCGGCTTTCGCGCCATTTCGCGTCCTTCGTGGTCCAAAGTCCTGGCACTCGCCGGCTAGCCGGACCCACCGGACTCGACCGCCGCGACCACCGCCGAGGTCAGGTCGCGCGTCGACGCCCGGCCGCCGAGGTCGGGGGTGCGCACCGCGCCTTCCTGAAACACCGCTTCGACAGCGCGCTCGATCCGGTCGGCGATGCCGGTCGCGCCGGGATCGCCGCGCCGGTCACCGAGCCAGCGAAAAAGCATGGCGACGGAGTGGATCATGCCGATCGGATTGGCGATGCCCTGGCCGGCGATGTCGGGAGCCGCGCCGTGGGTCGCCTGGGCCATCGCGACTTCGTCGCCGGCGTTGATCGAGCCGGCCATGCCGAGCGAGCCGGCCAATTCGCCGGCCAGGTCGGACAGGATGTCGCCGAACATGTTGCCGGCCACGATCACGTCGAACGTCTCGCCGTGGCGTACCAGGTGCGCGGTCATCGCGTCGACGTGGAAGTCGTCGCAGACCACGTCGGGGAATTCGCGAGCGACCACCCGGCAGGTGTCGCGGAAGAGTCCGGTCGTCAGGCGCAGGACGTTGGCCTTGTGAACGATCGAGACCCGCCGGCGGCGCAGCCGCGCCATCTGGAACGCGACCCGCGCGATGCGCTCGGTCGCCTGCCTCGTCACGAGTCCAACCATCAGCGCAACGTCCGGCGTCGCCATGAACTCGCCGGAGCCGACCGCCATGTTGCGATCGGCGTAGAACCCCTCGGTGTTTTCGCGGACGATCAAAAGGTCAAGCCCGGGGCAGACCGACGGGATACCCGCGTAGGCGCGGGCGGGACGCAGATTCGCGTACAGGTCGAAGCGCTTGCGCAGCGCTCCGCTCGGGTTGAGCCTCGCTCGCTCCTCCAGGGGATAGGACGCCGAGTCGTGCGGCCCCATGATCCAGCCGTCGCAACTCTTCAATGCTTCGACGGTCGACTCGGGAAGCGCGACGCCCTGGCTCCGCATGGCGGCCCATCCCACCGGCAGCGGCTTCAGCTCGAGCGCGATGCCGCCTTCTCGCTCGACAGCCGCTCCGAGGACGTCCAGCGCGGACCGTACGACTTCCGGACCGATCCCGTCACCTTCGAGCACGCCAAGCCGATAACTCCTCACGTCGCGTTCCTCCAGATTGTTTTTATGGTCGCCCGTTGGCCCAGGGTGGGCGCGGCGCCGCGTCCGCGTCCCCGGCCTTCGCGGTGGGTCCGCGGAGGCCCTCGCGAATCAGCGCGGCGAGAACCTCGCCGATCGAGATTTCTGGCCCGGCCCCGAACTGACCGGTTTCGGCCATCTGGTACCAGATGGCGTCAGTCAACCTCTCGTCGCACCGAGAGGCCGAGCCTCCGGCCCGAGCCAGCGACCAGGCCCAGCGATCGTCCACCTCGAGGGCGACGGCATAGGGGAGAAACGCCTCCCAGATGCCGTTCCAACGCCGCTGCGGGTCTTCGGCCGACTCCGGCCCGGAGGCGACCAGGAACGCCCGGAAGTCCTCGACCCGCGCCCGGGACACTCGGCCGTCACGGGTCGGCGTGGCCAGCAGCTTCCGCAGGAGGGCCAGGCCCAGCCCGATCACGCCGAGCAGAACCGCGGCTGCCAGGCTGGTGCCGGCGAGCTGGGACTGGACGTAGTACAGGATGATCAGCGGAAAGAGATAGGCGGCTAACGCGACCGCCGCGAACGTCAGCGCCCGGCGTGGTGTGTTCAGCTGACCGATCAGGAGCGCCGCTCCCAGGACGAGCGCGGTGCCGAACACGAGGGTTGCCGCCATCACGAGCCAGATCGCTCCGGCCCGGGGGTCGAGCGCCGCTCGGTTCATTTCGGATAGCGTGGCCGCCACCATGGTCACGGTCGCGACGACCAGCGCCGGAATCTGATAGCGTGCGTTGTGGGTGAAGTAACGGTCCTCGTAGAGGGCGGTCACCAGCCGTTTAAGCTCGGCGGACGCCCGGCGCAGCTCGCGGAAGCGCTCGCCCCCAATCGGGCAGGCCGACGTCGATCCGAGGAGCTCGGCGAGCGCCGCCCCTTCTTCCGGCGCGAGGCGGGCTCCCCCCTCGCGCCGCTCGATCTTGACCAGCTCGAGCCGGATGGCCGCACCCGGCGCACTGGGCGCGACCTCGCGGATGGTCAGGAAGCCCTTCACCGCGAGGTCGACGATCGTCGCCGCCAGGGTCCGCTCGTCGAACGACGAGGTGGCCAGGAACCGGGCGGCGGCCGGCGAAAGCTGATCCGGAGGTCGCGTGGATGGCGCCGCGGGCGGCAGCCGGGATCGTCGACGGACGAGCAAAACGCCCGGCGTCGAGAAAAGGACAATCACCCCCAGACCGATCAGCTCGATCCGGACCGTGTCGCCGCTTCCGACGAGCGGCCAGGACTGCCCGATGCTGGCCGGCTCGCGGACGTAGCCACGCGGCCAGGATACCTCGACGGTGAGCTGGTGCTGGTAAGCGAGCGGACCGGGGGCGACGAAAGTGACAACGCCGGACCGGTCGATCGTCGGCGGAATGACGGCGAATGGCGATGACCGCGGCCCGATCCAGCCGTCGGCACGGATGCCGATGACCGGAGCGTCGGGCGGGACCGAGACCGTCGCCGTCGCGCAGGCGATCGGAATGGCCCAGCTCGGCGGAGTGATCGGCCAGTAGAGCTGATCGCCATCGGCGAAGAAGCCCAGCGCGCCGTTGACCCGGTAGCTCAGCGTGTAGGTGTACTCGCCGGGCGCCAGCGAGGCGTCGGGAGGTCCGAGGTAGACCCGCGCGCCTTCCGGCAGGTGGCGGGTGACGAAGGCCAC
>JAJPKB010000071.1 GCA_021323915.1 Chloroflexota bacterium
AGGTGTTGAGCTCGCAGGCCGGGTCGATCATCAGGTCCATGTCGGGACCGACCTTCTCGCGCACTTTGAGAACGTTGGCCACTTCGCGCTGGACCGGCGCGTTCCCCCAGCCGTGGATCTTAAACGCCTTGTAACCCATTTCCCGACACTGGACGGCAAAGTCGGCGAAGGCTTCGGGGCTGTCCAGCCCGCCGTTCTCGTCGCCGTGGGTGGTGCTGGCGTAGGCCGGAATCGACTTGCGGTAGCCGCCGAGCAGCTGGTAGACGGGAGCGTCGTAGAGCTTGCCGGCGATGTCCCAGAGCGCGATATCGATCGGGGCAATGCCGAAGCGGTCGTTCTTGCGCAGCGCGCGTTTGAGGTCGTTGTAGATCAGCTCGCGCTCAAGGGGATTCTTGCCGATGAGGTAGCGCGCGACCATCTCCACCTGCGCGTACGACTCGCGGCTTCCTCCTGCCCATTCGCCGGTGATCCCGGCGTCGGTTTCGATCGTGAAAACGTAGCCCTTCGGGTGCGCCTTCCCCCCCTTGAGATAAACCATGTTGAAGCCGTTGTAGTCGGAGCCGACGTCGCTCAGCTCCCAGGAGTACTGATGGACCGCCACCCGGGTTATCTTCAGTTGCCGTGGCATCGCAATTCCTCCCATCGCGCTCGACCGTCATCGGTCAACGTCGATGCGGATTATAGCGCGGAACGCGCGGTCGCGGGCGGGCCACCAGCTCGGACACCGGCCGAGCGAGGGCGATGTATAATCGTCTCGCCGCCGCATACAAATCGAGAGTGGCGCGGCAGCCCCGCGAGGATGAATCGTTGGCGTCCAACGACGTGTCTCCACGCTCGCTCGACTCGAGCCTTTTCCAGCAGATCGGCGACCGCGCGACGTCGCTCGACGAACGGATCGTCGCCGAGATCCGCTCCTTGATCGACTCCGGCCGGATCGCCCCCGGCGACCGATTGCCGTCCGAGCGCGACCTCGCCCGTGCGCTCAAGGTCAGTCGCGCATCGCTCCGTGAGGCCTTGCGGCGTTTGTCCGCGGTAGGGCTGGTCGAGATCCGGTGGGGTCAGGGCGTGTTCGTTCGGTCGGCGGATCTCGACTTTCTGTTGGAGAGGGTCGCGCCGCTCCTGCTTCGCCGCGGCAACACCGAGGATCTCTACGAGGTTCGACGGCTGCTGGAGGTCGAGGGGGCTGGCTGGGCGGCCGACCGTGGCACTCGCGCCGAGCGAGCCGAGCTTCAAGCGCTAATGACCGAGGCGGCGGCGAACCTGGATCGCCTCGCGACCGACGCGGCGTTTGCCCGCGAGCTCGACGAGCGCTACCATAACCTCGTCGCCGGGCTCAGCCATAACCGGGTGCTGATGCGGATCATGGTCGGGCTGCTCGACTTGTTGGCCGAGGTGAGGCAGCGGAGCTTCGACGTGCCCGGACGGGCCCTCCGCTCCATGGATGAGCATCAGCGTATCACCGCGGCGATTGTCGCAGGTGACGCGCCGGCCGCGCGACGGGCGATGCTGGCGCACCTCCGGAACGCGGAGGCCGCGGTGCGCGGCGCTTCGCACGACGGCTGAACCGGCGAACGATTGAGAGGATAGAGATGATGCTTCCGAACGCGCGCCGCGGCTCCGACCTTCGGAGGTCGTCCCGATGAACGGCATCCACGACCTGGGCGGAATGCACGGGTTCGGACGGGTCGAGCGCGAAGAGAACGAGCCGTGCTTCCACGAGGAGTGGGAGGGTGCCGTGTTTGCGATCTCGCAGATCGTTCGGAACACCCATCACCTGTTCAACGTCGACGAGTTTCGTCGCGGCATCGAGACGATGGATCCTGCCGATTACCTGGCGGCGAGCTACTACGAGCGCTGGCTCCGATCGATCGAGGTGAATTTGATCGAGAAGGGCATCATCGCCGAGGCCGAGCTGGACCAGCGCGTCGAAGCGATCCGGTCGGGGAGCGACGAGGACCGACCTCGGTCGGTCCTCGTCGCGGCGGATCTGAGAATCGAGTCGCCGGCCGAGTCGCGGGATGACGCTCCGCTGCCGCGCTTCGCGGTTGGCGATCCGGTCGTCGCCCGGAACGTCCATCCAACAGGACACACCCGTTTGCCGCGTTATCTCCGTGGGAAGCGGGGCGTCGTCGACCGAGTGCGCGGAGTGCAGATTTTTCCGGACACGAACGCCCACGGACTGGGAAGGCATCCCCAGACCGTGTACAGCGTGCGCTTCACCGGCGGTGAGCTCTGGGGCGAATCTGCGGAAGATCGACAGACGCTGTTCATCGACCTCTGGGAGAGCTACCTGGAGCCGGGCTAGCACGCAAACAGTGCGGGGCGCCGTCTGGGCCCGGCTGTTTGCACTTATCCCGCAACTACCGAGAGTACCTGAAAAAGGGAGGGTAAAATGGCACTGGCCGACGCGGTAGCTTCGGTGGGGGCGCCTCTCACCTCACACGGCTACGTCTTCGATCAGGATCCGGGCGCGTTCGGCGAGCTGCGTGATTCGAGCGCCCTGCTCGGCGACGAGGCGGCTCTCCACGCGCGATATGAGGAGGATGGCTATTTACTGCTGCGGGGTTACCTCGACCCCGAAGTCGTGCTGGCCGCGCGCCGCGAGCTGGCGGAAAAACTCGACTCGGTGGGGCTGATCGACCGAAGCCATCCGCTGACCGAAGCGATCTACTCCGGGAGCAACGCGCGGCTCGGCGAGATCGATCGCACCGCCTACGCGAAGGCCCTGCGCTCGGGACCAGCCCTGCGCGAGGCCGTCCACCGGGGACGGGTGATCGAGTTCTACGAACGGTACCTCGGCGGGCCGGTACGGGCGCTCGACTACATCTGGGTGCGCAACGTCCGGGTTGGCGCGGCGACCGGTTGTCACTTCGATTGGGTCTACATGGGCCGGGGCACCCGCGACCTGTACACCTCTTGGATTCCGATGGGCGACGTGCCGCTGTCCGACGGACCGCTCGCCGTCCTGGAAGGCTCCCACCAGATCGACGAGCTGAAGGGTACCTATGGCGCGATCGATGTGGACCGCGATAAGGATCACGGCTACACCGGGGGATGGCTCAGCAAAGACGTCACCTCGGTGCGGGCGCGCTACGGCGGCCGCTGGCTGACGACCGAGTTCGAGGCGGGCGACATGCTGCTCTTTGGCATGTTCACCCTCCACTGTTCGCTGGACAATCGGTCGCCGGTCAATCGGATCCGCCTCAGCACCGATACCCGCTACCAGCTCGCTTCGGAGCCCGCCGACGAGCGCTGGATTGGCGAAGAGCCATTCGGGCACGGCATGGGCTAAAGGTGATCTCAAGGAGAGGATGAGAGATGAGCCATCAACATTCGGGTGGTCATCACCCGGAGCCGGAGTCGTACCCGGCGCTGCGCACGCGCGCGCTCGAAGCGCTTTTGATCGAGAAAGGCTTGCTCACCGAGGAAGCGGTCGACGCCATCGTCAAGCTGTACGAGCAGGACATCGGGCCGCTCAACGGGGCGCGGGTCGTCGCCCGGGCCTGGACCGACCCGGCGTTCAAGGCGCGTCTGCTCGCCGATGGATCGGCCGCGATCGACGAGCTCGGTCTCGACGGCAACCGCAGTCCGCTGGTGGTCGTCGAGAACACGCCGACGGTCCACAACGTCGTGGTGTGCACGCTCTGCTCGTGCTATCCCTGGGCGGTGCTGGGCCTGCCGCCGAACTGGTACAAGAGTCCGGCCTATCGCGCCCGGGTGGTGATCGAGCCGCGCGCCGTGCTGCGCGAGTTCGGGCTCGACCTCGACGAGTCGGTCGAGATCCGGGTGTGGGACAGCAGCGCCGATCAGCGGTACATGGTCCTCCCGGAGCGCCCGTCCGGGACCGATCGGCTGACCGTGGACGAGCTGGCCCGCCTGGTGACCCGCGATTCGATGATCGGGGTCGCGGAGGTCAAATCCCCGGCGGTGGCGGGGTGAGGAGGGCGAGATGGCTTCGACAACCGACCGACAGATCGCGCTGATGGACGGCGAGGCAGCGATGCCCCGCAAGAACGGCGAGCTCGTGTTTCAGGCTCCCTGGGAAGGACGGGCGTTCGGACTGGCGGTGGCGATGAACGAACGCGGGCTTTTTCCCTGGGATGACTTTCGCCAGCGCCTGATCGCCGAGATCTCGGAGGAAGAAACAAGCGGCGCGCCGTCGACCTACTACGAACGCTGGCTCGCCGCGTTCGAGCGACTGGTGATTGAAAAGGGCCTGGTCCGCCGCGACGAGCTCGATCGGAAAACCGCCGAGTGCGCCGAAGAAGACGATCACGACGAGTAGTCGATCTCACACCACCGGCAGCACGAGGTGCGACGGGTGATCCGGATCGTGGTAGATGAGCTGATCGGCCGAGTCGCTCCGCGTGTGTCTCCCGAGCGGCTCGCCGGTGTTCGGATTGACGTCGAAGCGGGGAAAGTTCGAGCTCGAGACGTCCAACCGGATCCGGTGTCCCTTCTTGAAGACGTTGCTGGTCGGGAAGAGCACGATCTTGAACGAATACACCTCGCCCGGGGTCATGAGTGTCGGCTTGCTTCGGTCGTCGCGGTAGCGCGCCCGGATGATGCTGTCCTCCAGGTTGAGGGCGTAGCCGTCCGGGTAATCCGGATTTGCCGGATACCAGTCGACGAGCTTCGCGGTGAAGTCGGTGTCGACGGCGGATGAAGCTGCCCAGAGCTTGACCTCGATCGGACCGGTGACTTCCAGGTCGGCGGCCAGCGGCTCGGTCGCGAAGACGACGACGTCGCGGCGCGCCGCCAGCGGAAGGTGATCCTTCGCCCCGAAGACCCGCTCGGTGCAGCGCTGGTCGAAGCCGCCGGCCGGCATCACGTTCTCGGCCGCCGAGATATTCCCGCCGATTGTCGGCACCGGGTTCGTCGGGTCGTAGTGAAACGGCGTCGGCGACGAGGGGGGTGGGAGCGCGGTATCCAGCCCACCCTCGGGTTGGAGATAATACTTCGTCCAGCGGGTGCGAGCCAGCGGCCACTCGTGTTCGTCGCGCCAGAAGCCGCCGTGGTTGAGATGGCCGTTGATCGCCTCGCGTCCGTCGCCGGTTCCCATCACGAAGATGCGCACCGGCGGCTCCCGGTCGATTCCGGTGTCCAGACCCTTCAGCCACCGGTCGAACCAGCGCAGGCGGAGCTCGTTGTAGTCGTCGAGGGGCGCGTCGATTCCGAAGTCGGCGTCGCCAGCGAACGAGACGGCGTGGCCGCCGTGGGTCCAGGGGCCCATGATCAGCTTGCAGGGGCCTTTGTTCCGCCTGGTGAACTGGACGAAATTCTCGCAGGTCGAGCGCGCGTAGGAGTCGTACCAGGCGCCGATCAGGAGCATCGGCACATCGGCATGGGTATCCCAGCTCTCCTCGACGTTGTAGCCGGCCTGCTTCCAGTAGTCGTCGTAATCGCCGTGGGTCATCACGTCGTACACCCAGCGCTCGTAGCTCGGGAGGTGGCGAAGGGGCGAGACGCCCGGCTTCATCGGAAGGCGCCCGTACCATTCGCCGATCCGGGCGAAGGCGTCGACGAGGACCTCGCGCAGCTTTTCGTCGGCGAGCGCTTCTTTGCTGGTCATCGCCATGCGAAAAGCGTACGAATAGAACCGCAGCTCCATACAGCCGCCCTGGCGCATCGAGTTGGTGTGGTAGTTGTGCATGGCCACGTAGGGCACCATCGCGGCGAGGTGAGGGGGACGCAGGTTGGCGAGGGCGTGCTGATCGCTGCCGGCGTATGAGCCACCGATCGTGCCCACCTTTCCCGACGACCAGGGTTGTATTCCCAGCCACT
>JAJPKB010000570.1 GCA_021323915.1 Chloroflexota bacterium
CGCGCCGATTGGCCAGCCAGTGCTGGAGAACGGCGGTCCTTCAGGGAGCGCGGGTCGGTTGTCGAGCGTCAGTACTCTGTTGGTCGAGGTGGATGGCGAGCCATGGCAAGAGGTTCCCAGCCTGCTGGATAGCGGCCCGGACGATCCGGTCTTCCGGGTCGAGATCGACGACGCCGGCGACGCGACGGTCGTCTTCGGCGATGGAACGTTCGGCCGCCGACCGGACGAGACCTCGACGGTCGCCGCGACCTACCGGATCGGCGGCGGGAGGGCGGGCAATCTCGGCGCCGACACCCTGGTTCTCGCGCGGCCCCGGGCCGCCGAGAGCTTTCCCTGGCTGGTATCGGCGACCAACCCGCTGCCCGCGGTCGGCGGACGCGACCTCGAGAGTCGCGATCACGCGCGACGCTTCGCGCCGGCGACTGTCGGCACGCCACTCGTCGCGGTCACGACGGCCGACTACGAGAGGGCGGCGCGCGATTTCGTCGAAGCGAGCGGTCAGCAGCCGATCCAGCGCGCCAGCGCCGACTTCCGCTGGACCGGCAGCTGGCTGACCGTGACCCTGGCGGTCGATCCGACGGGGGGCGAGGGCCTCACGACCGATCTCGCGCAATCACTGGCGGCCTACCTCGATACCCGTCGGCTGGCCGGCTACGATCTGCGGATCACGCCCGCCCTCTACGCGGCGATCGATCTGGCGATCGAGTTTTGCGCGCGTCCTGGCTTCCGCCCGGACGACGTGGAGCAGGTATTGTTCCGGGCTCTGAGCAACGGCACGCTGCCGAACGGGGGCAAAGGCTTCTTCCACCCGGACAACTTCAGCTTCGGCGACGACCTCTATGTCAGTCGGCTCTTCGCCGCGATCATGGCGGTGCCGGGCGTGGAGTCGGCGACGATCACCCGCCTGGCGCGCCTCTGGGCGGCGCACCCCGAGGTCGAAACTGCCGCGAACCTGCGGCAGGGCTACCTCGAGGTCGGCGTCAGCGAGATCGTTCGCCTGGACAACGACCGAAACTTTCCTCAGAACGGCGTCCTGGCGATTCGGCCCCGAGGAGGCGTGTGATGGCGCAACCGGTCTGCCCCTGCGATCTCCCGCCCACGGCCGCGCCGGGCTGCTGCGACTCGGCGGAGACGGCCCCGGCCGCGCCGCTGGCGATCTCCAATCCGCCCGGCCTGTCGGCGATTCGCTACCGGATCGGCACGTTCGGGAGCTTCCGCCGGGCCATGCTCGACGAGGTCGCCCGACCCGACCTGCTCGGCGACCGACCTAACCCCTTCGCGACCTGGCACGAGGGCGCGGCCGGTGATTACCAGACGGCCTTCGTCGACCTCTGGGCTTACCTCGCCGACATCCTGACGTTCTATCAGGAGCGCATCGCCAATGAGGTGTACCTGCCGACGGCTTCCCAGCGTGACTCGCTGCGCCGATTGGTCGAGCTCATCGGCTACCGACCGGGGCCGGGCGCGGCCGCGTCCGCCCAGCTCGCGTTCACCATCGAAAAGGGCAAGCAGCTGAGCGTGCCAGCCGGCTTCCGGGTCAGCAGTCGGGCGGGGCCGGGCAAGCCGGCGGCGATCTTCGAGACCTCCGCGGCGGTCACCGCCCTGGGCGAGCACAGCGCCATTCCGCTGTCGTCGGTCGCGCCGACGAACCAGTTCGCGCCGTTGAGCGCCTTCGGCTCGATCTGGGCCGGCATTCTCGGCGAGGCCACCCTCGCCCTGGACGCCGAGAGGCTGTACGGCAGCGCCGGCGCGTCGTACGGCAAGACCTTCTTCGCGGCTTCCGAAGCGCGGAGCGAAGCCGGCGGGCCGACGACCATCTATTCCCCTCTTCCTCTGGGAGAGGGTTGGGGTGAGGGTCCGGTCGGGTCGGCTCCGAGCGGCAATCCCAGACCCTCACCCTCGCCCTCTCCCATTGGGAGAGGGGAATGGGAACCGCGTCGCCAATCGATCAATGTCACTCCCCGCTCTAGCCCGGGTGCGGGCGGAATCGGATCTCGTCTCGGATCCACCGTCGGCCGAGAGGCCGCGTCGCTCACGTCCGAGATCTTCTACCGGCCGTTCGTCAGCGACACGACCCGAACGATCGTGCTCGCGGGTACGAGCAACCGTCTGGCGGTCGGCGATTACGTCCTGATCGTTGAAGACGAGGGGACGAGCGCAGAGAAGCCGACGCTTCAGCAAATCAGCACCGTCACGACCGACAAGACCGCCGACACGACGACGATCACCTGGCGCGAGGCAGCGGGCTCCAGCTACCAGAACGTTACCCTTTACGCGTTCCGGGTGTCGGCGGGTCCGTTCGGCAACAACGCGCCGAGCTGGGCCAGCCTTCCGCCGTCGCTCACGAACAGCGACGGCAACAACCCGAAAGCTCCCTACGCCGGAGAGGACTGGGACGACGACACGTCCTCGTGGTTCTACCTCCCGACCCCCGGCGATTCGAGCGGCGCGGTGTACCTCGACGCCGTCTACCCGGCGGTAAAGGGCACCTCCGACAACCCCGGCTGGATCGTGTTGATGACCGACGGATCCACCACATCCCCGACCGTCCTGCACGTCGTCGGCGCCCGGACGGTCAGCAAGGCGGCTTACGCGGTCAGCGCGAAGGTGACCCGCGTCTCCTTCCGCGACGGCGAGAGCATTCCCGCCACGACCTATCCCCTACGGGCTACGACGATCCTCGCCGGTAGCGATCGGCTCACCCTTCAGAACAACCTGCCGCTCCCGGATCCGGTGGCCGGTGATACGCTGATCCTCGCCGGTCTGCTGCCGAGGCTGCGCGCCGGTCAGTCGGTGGTCCTGCGCGCCAACCTGTACGATCCCAGCACGATTCCCCCGTCGCAGGTGCCGGGCTCGGAGTCAGCGTTCCTGCGCGATCCGCCGATCCTCGACCTCGACAACGGCATCACCACCGTGACCCTGACCAGGCCGCTAGCCCGGCAGTACGCCCGGGCGGGCTCGGTGCTCCTGGCGAACGTCGTCGACGGGACCCACGGCGAGACGGTGCGCGACGAGGTGCTGGGGAGCGGCGATGGAACGGCGTTCCAGAGTTTCCCCCTGAAGCAGAAGCCGCTGACCTACCTGCCATCGACCGATCCCGAGGGGTTGTCGGCGGTCCAGAGCACCCTGCTTGTCACCGTCAACGGGGTGCGCTGGAACGAGCAGGCGACGCTGGTCCAGAGCGCACCGAACGCGCCGGACTTCACGACCACCCTCGACGACGCCGGTCAGACAACGGTGATCTTTGGCGACGGCGCGACCGGCTCCCGCCTGCCGACCGGCCGGGACAACGTTCACGCGAGCTACCGGAAGGGACTGGGCGCCGCTGGCAACGTCGCCGCCGATGCGATCCAGCAGCTGGTCGACAGCGCGCCCGGTCTTCAGAAGGTCACGAACCCGCTGCCGACGGTCGGCGGCGCGGATCCCGAGGGGCCGGACGACATTCGGACGAACGCGCCGGCCAGCGTCCGAACCTTCGGTCGGGCGGTCAGCGCTGCCGATTACGCCGCCCTCGCGCTCCAGTACCCGGGCGTGGCGAAGGCCAGCGCGGCGTGGGTCCTCCGCGATCCGACCACCCTCCGGTCGCTGGCGCAGCCGTACCTGCGGTTGACGGTGGCGACGGCCGATCAGGTGCCGCTGGCCCAGCAGGCGAGCTTCGCGCGGGAGCTCCGCGCCTTTCTCGACAAGCGACGCGATCCGAACGTCGCGCTGCGCATCGGCGACTTCGTGCCGGTCTTCCTGGACGTCGCGGCGACGATCGACGTCGACGACCGCTACCCGCGCCGGGCCACCCTGAACGCCGTGCTCGCCGCGCTGAACCCGGGCATCAACCCCGATGGCTCGGCTGGCTACTTCGCCTTCGAGCGGCTGAGCTTCGGTGAGAGCATCCATCTCAGCGCGGTGTACGCGGCGATTCAGACGGTGGCGGGCGTGGCCGACGCGACGATCACTACCCTGCGCGCGCCCGCCCTCGACCACGACCCGGCCACCGTTCGCGACGATATCTTCGTCCGTCCCACCGAGCTGGTGGTGGTCAAGAACGATCCGACGGACACGACGAACCAGTATGGCAAGCTCACGCTCACCCTGGGCAAAGGAGGGTTTGTCGATACGTGAGTCGCAACGACGCGAACGACTACGCCCAGCGGCTCTACGCTCGGGTGCCTGCCTATTATCGGACGTACGACTTGGAGCAAGGACAGCCGCTGCTCGCGCTGCTGCGGGTCGTAGCCGAGCAGGTCGCGAACATCCGCGCGGACCTCGACGGGCTCTGGGATAACTTCTTCATCGAGACCTGTGACGATTGGGTCGTCCCCTACCTCGGCGGCCTGGTCGGCACGAACCTCCTTCCCCAACCGGTCGGCCAGAGCAATCGCCTTGACGTGCGCAACACCGTTCGCTGGCGTCGAACCAAGGGGACGCCAGCGATGCTCGGCGAGCTGGCGACCGCGATCAGCGGCTGGCCGACCGACGTCGCCGAGTTCTTCCGGACGCTCGGCTGGTCGCAGAACGTGAATCACCCGCGTCCGGACGATCCGCTCACCCCCGACCTGCGCGACCCGGCGCGACTCGTCCTGCTCGGACGCGCGAGCGACCCTTTCGCCCACGCCGCGGACTTCCGCGTGTTCGGCGCGCTCGATCAGCCGCGCCTCGTCCGAGGCGGCCCGATCCTCGGCAGCCCGGCCTGGGAGACGCCCGGCCGCCACCAGATCAAGAACGTTGGATTCTTCGTCCGTCGGCTGCGGACCTATCGCCTGACCGGCGTCACGCCGGCCGCGGCCAGCCCCGGCGTCGCCCCGGCCCCGGATGCCTCCTGTTTCACCTTCGACCCGCTGTTCCGGAACGCCCCGCTTTTCGTCCAGGGCAGCGCCGAGCCGCTGCGCCGGGCGACCTTCGGGCAGTCGCCGTGGACGACGTTCGGGAGCAACGTCGCGGTCCGCCAGTTCGGCGTGCTGCTGGCCAGCGAAGTCGAGCCGACGCCGGATCGGAGTAGCAGCCAGGTTCCTTTCACTTTCGGCGGCCGGGGCGCCGGCCTCGCGCTGGACCCGGCCAGCGGCATGCGCCTGATGGATGCCCGGGCCTTTCAGTCCGGGGGCACCCACTTCGTGCTGAGCGCGGGGTGGTTCGACGGGAGCGCCACGACCGAGCTGGGCGCGCTCAGCACCCTCCTGGCCGCCCGTGACCAGGCAAACGCCTTCCACCCGGGTGGCTCGGCCGCGGGAACCGGCCAGCTCGTGATCACCGTTCGGACCGGTCGCCCGGCGCCCGGCTGGCCCGCGCTTCCCAGCTCGCCGGCCGGACGGTTTCCCGGGGCGGTGCTGGCCGTTCGCGCCACCCGATCCGATCCACCACGGGAAGACGACGGACTTTACGTCTACTTGCCTCCGGCGCGGCTGACCCCCGCCGACGCGCTCACCTACTTCGTCGCGGACGACGGGAGCGCCTACACCGGTGATTCCCTCGACCCGACGACCCTCGCCCGCCCGTCGGATGGCCAGGTGTATCCGCCGCGCCTGCTGACCTCCAGCACCCGACCGGCCTCGGCTTTTTGCGTGCTGAATCGAGGTCCGGGCGGTATGGTCCTGGTCGACCCGTCGCGCTTCGGCGGCGCCGCGGTCCTCGTCGAGGCGGAGATCTTCACCGGCGCCTTTCAGCTACTCGGCGGCATCGCGACGATCACCCAGCCGGGGACGAGCTATCCCGAGCTGAGCGTCCCGGATCCCTGGCCGGCCTACACCTACGGTCCGAGCACACGCGCGGTCGCCGACGATCTCCCGAGCGAAGGGTTGTTGGCGATCCGTCTGCGCCCGCTCGCGGGCGATTTCCTGCCGGCGGCCGAACTCGTCGTCGCGAACCGCGCCGGGCAGAGCCTGCTGGTGTATCTACCGGAGGCACCGGGCGTTGGCCCGGACGGCATCCGGGTGTTCGTAGCCGAAGATGGCAGCACCTATAACGTGCCGCCCGACGAGGCCGGGCAGCTGGCGGTGCTCCAGCAGGGCGATCTGAGCGGGCTGCGCCTGGCGCGGGCGAGCGCCGGCCAGGTTCTTCCGATCCCCGGCGTCTGGCCGCTGCAGCAGCGCGCGCCGGTCGCCCTCGATCTCTGCCGCTGCGAGCGTAGCGCGCTCCTCGCCTTCGGTGAGCTCGGGATCGATCCGGAGCTCGGGCGCTTCGCCCTCGCGTCGGGCGACCCGTCGATCGGCCGGGGCGCGCTGAGCGTCGACTACGTCGAGGGTTTCGCCGGCGACGTCGGAGCGCGCACGTTCGACCGCCAGATCGATCCGCGCGCGCTGCCGACCCGTCTCGTCGCCCGGTCCGGCGACGCCGCCTCCGACCTGAACCCGACCATCGGCGGCGATCACATTCACGCCACGGTGGCGGATGCCCTGGCCGCGGCGGCCGACGGGGACGTGATCGAGATCGTCGACAGCGCGAGCTACCCGATGGCGAGCGAAATCCTGCTAGATCGACCGGCGGTGCGCTCGCTCACCCTGCGGGCGGCGGCCGGCCAGCGCCCCTGTCTCGCGTTCTTCCAGGCCGATGGTACGCCGACCGCGGCCAGCCTGCACCTGGCCTCGCCGCTGGATTCCCTCGAGCTCGGCGGCCTGCTGATCAGCGGAGGGCCGATTCGGATCGACGGGCAAATTGCCAACCTGCTGCTGGTCGGCTGCACGCTCGACCCGGCGAGCGGCGCCCCGGCGGGCGCGCTCGTCGCCGCCGACGGCGATCTCGACCATCGCGCCAGCTACGTCTTCTGTCGGTGCATCGCCGGCGGGATCGCGACCGGCGCCGGGGTGTCGCGGATCGTCGTCGCCGATTCGATCGTCGACCGGCCGGGCGATACCGCTCTGGGCGGCGCGCCGCCAGGCACGGCCGCCCAGACGATCCAGCTCGAGCGGGCGACGGTGCTCGGTCGAATCCTCGGTGACGTGCTGAGCGCCAGCGATTCCCTGCTCGACGATGTCGCGACGGTCGAGGATCAGCAGTCCGGCTGCATCCGCTTCAGCCGATACGAGCGAGGCTCGACGCTGCCCCGCAAGTATCAGTGCGTCCCCACCGATGCCCAGGACTCCGCCTGTCCCGCCGACTTCCGCTGTCTGGCGCCGCGGTTCAGCTCGCGCGCGTTCGGGCGGCCAGATTACCTGCAGCTCGCCACGACCTGCCCACCGCCCATCCTGACCGCCAGCGAGGCGGGCGCCGAGGTGGGGGCGTTCGCGGGCGTGCTGAACACGACCCGCCTGAATAACCTGAACCTCAAGCTTCGGGAGTTCCTGCCGGTCGGCCTGACGGCCGTGGTCGTTGCCGAGACGTGAAAGAGGAGCGCATTCGATGAAAGCCGACTTCGCCCGCGTGACCTTCGACCCCTCCAAGCACTACGCGGGTGTGCTGCACCAGCAGGGCCGCGTCTGGCTCGACGCCGACTGGAACGAAGCCGTCTTCGATCGGCTGCACCAGGACCGTTTGGAGACGCTCGACGTCGTCGGCGGCTGTGGCGCGCCGGATCCCGGTACCGCCTTCGCCATCTCCCCGAACCCGGATCCCAACGCGGATCCGTCGGATTTCCTCATCTCCGGCGGCCCGGGCGCGGCCGGCCGCTACTACGTCGACGGCATCCTCGGTCAGCTCGACCAGCCGGCCTCCTATCTGAGTCAGCCGGATCTTCCCGATCCGCCGAAGGTCGCCATGCCCGCCACCGGCGGCACCCAGCGCGCGCTGGTGTACCTCGAGGTCTGGCGACGGCTCATCACCTACCTTCAGGATCCGGAGCTGCGCGAGGTGGCCCTGGGCGGCCCGGATACCGCGACCCGAATCAAGACGATCGCTCAGGTCAAAGTGCGAACCGTGCAGGCACAGGATGGCCTGACCTGCGCGACGTCCGGGCAGTTCCTGCCACCGGCGACCGGTGGCGGCACCCTCACCACCCTCCAGCCGGTCGACTCTCAGGCCGGGGATCTCTGCCGTCTCCCCGATCCGGCCAATTACACCGGTCGGGAGAACCACCTCTACCGGGTCGAGATTCACGACGGGGGCGACGTGCTCGGGGCAAGCACTACCGCCGCGTTCAGCGTTGCCCTGGCTCAGGACGCCGCGGCCGGCGCCCTCGAGCTGGCGATGGGGAGCGCGCTGACCGCCAGCCAGCTGGACGCGGTTGATCGCTCCGGCGGCGTCGCGACCATCTCGGATAGCCGTGGCCAGTCCGAGGTGATCGTCATCGCCGGCGTCTCCGGCACGTCCCTCACCCTGGCCAGCGCGCTGAGCGGAAGCTATGCCGTCGCCAACGGCGCCACGGTGACCGCTGGCGTCGCCCGCTTCAAGTGGTCGCGCGACAACGCGGCGTTCGCGGTTCAGGTCACCGACCTGAGCGCCGATCGCAAGACGCTCACCGTCTCGAGCCTTGGCCGCGACCGGGTGACTGCGCTCGGCGCCGGGGACCTGGTCGAGGTGTGCGACGACGCGAGCGATCTCGGGCCCGCGCGCGGCTTTCTCACCCAGCTCAGCGCGGACCCGGATCCCGACCTGCTCTCGGTCAGCCTCGTCGATGCGCTGCCCGGGGCGTTCGACGTCGATCGCCATCTGACGCTGCGCCGCTGGGACGGCGTGGGCTGGGCGCGGGCAAGCTTCGATCCGATGGCGACGCCGGACCTTGACCTCGGAAACGGCGTTCACCTGGAGTTCGGCGGCGCGGATCTGCGGCCCGGCGACTACTGGCAGTTCGCCGCCCGCAGCGCCGACGGATCGGTCGAGAAGCTCGACAGCGCCCCGCCCCGGGGGATCGTCCGTCACTATTGCCCGCTGGCGGTAGTCGAGTGGCGCTCGGAATTGACCTTCGACGCCCAGACCATCCTGGAGGCCGCGCGAGAGGCCGGTCTATCGGAGGCGGAGCTCGCCGGGCTCAAACAAGGCCTCGACAAGAGCGGCGCCTCGTCCTGGACAGCCGACGAGGTCGCCGCACTCGCCGCCGACGCCGGCGCGACTGCCACCCAGGTCGCGGAGCTGGAGAAGATCCTCATCGCTATCGGAAAAGAGCGTGGAAAGGCACGCCTCCGCTTCGACGTCGTCGACGACTGCCGCGATACGTTCGATCCGCTGACCAGGCGCTGCTGCGACTGCACGATCACCGTCGCGCCGGGCGACTCGCTCGCCGAGGCGTTCGCGAAGGTCGGGCAGGGTGGTGTCATCTGCCTGCTCGCCGGCACCCACGACGTCTCCGAAACGGTGTCGGTCGTCGGAAAAACCGGTCTCACCGTGCGCGGCGCCGGCTCGGCCACGCTGATCTCCGGCCCGACGACCGACGTGATCCTCCGCTTCGAAGGGTGCGACGGCGTCGTGCTGCGCGATTTCGCGGCCAGCTCCGGACAAGAGACGTTGGGCGCGTCGGCCGCGCCGGGTCCCGCGCCGGTCGCGGCAGGGGCCGTCGCCGGCGTCTTCAGCTTCGTCGCCTGCCGCGACGTGCGCCTCGAAGGGTGCGCGGTCACCTGCCTCGGGGCAAGCGGCGAGGGAACAACGCGCGCCTGCGTCGCGTTCCAGCCGGGCGAGGCGCCACCGGCGCCGGGCGCGCCAGGCCGGCTTGACGCCACCGGCCTGTTCGCGGCAGCACCCGGCGCGGCGGCCGCCGCGCCGACATCGATCGACCTGGCGCTTCGCGATTGTCGACTCGTCGTTGGGACCGGTCAGATCGGGGCGGTCATCCAGCAGGGATTCGGCGCCCGGGTCGAAGAGAGCTGGATCGTCAGCGCCGGCGTGGCGCGGGCGCTCGGGCTGACCGACAGCACGGGAACCGGCGCCCTGACCGATCGAGGCAGCATCGGTCTCCTCCTGGCCGCCGGCGAGCTGATCAGCGCGGTCGACAACCGTATCCTCGGCTTCGATCAGGGAATCGTCGCGAGCAGTCAGCTGCTCTCTCTCCAGAACAACCTGATCGTCCTGTCCCAGCAGGGAATCGTCGCGAGCGGGGCGTCGCTGACCGCCGACGAGAACGTCATCGCGACCGCTGGCGGCGTGGCGATTGGCGTCGACAGCCCGGGCGGGACGGTCGTGCTACGGGGAAACTCGGCGGCGATGACTCCCTCGACCGTCGGCGACCAGACGCCCGGGCCCGCCGTCGAGATCGTCGCCCAGAGCGCCGTGCTGACCGACAACGACTTCCAGCTCGCCGGCGCGGCGCGACCCCGCTACGCGGCTCGGGTGCGTGCGACGACGATCTCGTACACCGCCAACCGGTCGGTGTGCGATGCCCTGCCGACCCTCGCGAACGTGGTTCTGCTGGCGCCCGGCGTGGGCAGCGTCGCCGCGGTGGCCAGCGTCTGCCGCGAGCCGAGCACGGCCGCGGTCGCCGAGGCGGCGAAGCTGGCCCAGGAGGTGATCACCGCGCAGGACCAGCTCGTGGCCGGCATCGCGGCGGGAGGATTGGCACCCAATCAGATCGTCCAGCAGACCGCCCGCCTCGATCGCCAGTGGCAGAGCCTTGGTCCGCAGATCGACAAGATCATCGAGGGATCGGAGCAGATCTCGCTGCTCGTCGTCGGCGGCGCCGCGACGACCGGCTCGAACCGCCTCAGCTACACCCTGCAACGTCTCGGGCGCGGCGCGGACACCGGGAGCGTGATCGGCGTCTTCTGAGCGCGCCGGAATCAGTTCCCGCTGCCGGCTGTTCAGGCACTCGTAGTGGCGGTTTGTGAACTGCCCTCGTCCCCATTCCTGGGTGGTTCACGGACCGCCCCGACCGGTGGTCGAGCGTCCCTCGGCCGTAAGAACTCGGCACTGCTGTAAGCGCCGCCGGGGCAACGCCCGTCAGACGGTAACCTCGCCGCAACCTTCTGCCACCTCCGCCGTAGCCCGACGGATGCAGCTTGAGCGCGCGACGAATCGCCGGTTGGGCCGCGCCGCCCAGGACGGTCGACTCCAAACCGAGGCCGATTCCAAAACGAAGTCGATCGATCCACGAGCCTCGATCATGGGCCTGCTCCGCGGCCGGGCGCTGCCGCGAAATCGGCTCCCGGCTTTCCTGGCGGTGCTTCTTGTCGGACTCGTCGCGGTCGCCTGCAGCAAGCGGCCGTTCACGTTTGTCGCGTCGGGCCCGTTCGCCTACTCGGTGGACGTCGATCCGTCCTTCGAGCGGGTCGAGGTTCTCCGGGGATTGGACCACCGCCCAGGCCCTGGTTGGCTTATTGGGAGCGCTGGCGAGCCAGTTGAGCGCGACGCGCGGGCAGGCCGCCACGATCGCCGCCGTCGTCCTGGGCGCCGCTTACGTCGTCGGAGGTTCGTGGATTCGCGGCCCGGTCTTGGCTGGCTGAGTCCGCTCGGCGGGGTCGAGGAGCTCCATCCTCGGCAGAGCCCGCGACCGGTGGCTCTCGCGCCGACCGCGAAGCCAGCCAGATTGGGGGACCGCGGCGATCATCGTCCTCCTCGACGTCGGCGCGGCGACGCCGAGTGCGCCTGACGCGGAATCGAGCATCCGAGTCGGATGGCTCACCGCGCCACGAAGAAGATCCAGAGCGGAATCGCCAGGAAGCACGCCACCCAGACCACCGCGATCACCCGGCCGACTCGGAGCAGCGTTGGCGTGTAGCGTGGATGATCGACCCCGAGCGAGTTGAGCGCGCTCGTCAGACCGTGCCAGAGATGGAAACCGATCACGACGAGACAGAAGACGTAAAAGACGACGATCAAGCCGTTGCTGAAGTTCTGCACGTCGAGAAGGTAGAGGTCACGGATGCCGGGGATGCCGTGCGCGGGTGAGGTCACCGGGTAGCTCGGGCCGAACTTGAACTGGATGAGATGGATCACGACGAAGACCAGGGTGATCAGGCCGCTCACGATCATCGTCGACGAGGCCACGCTCTTGCGGCTCGGCTTGCCGGCCCAGCCATAGCCAAACAGGCGCTTGTACGACTGGTAGTATCCGATCGGCCTGGCGCGCCGATTCCTGATCCAGTTGACGATGGCCTCGGAGATATGGACGACAAACAGGGCAAGCAGGCCAATCTCCGCGGGGACGATCAACGGATTGACGATCAGCCAGTTCGAGAAGTCGTTCAAGCTGGCCGGCCCAAAGAACATCAGGAGATTACCGATGAGATGAAACACGAGAAAGAAGAAGAGCGAGAGTCCGGTGACCGCCATCAGGACCTTCGTTCCAACCGTCGAGAGCAGGTACGGCCGCGGTCGTGCCGCCTCCGACCGGCTCTCCCCTGACGCGGACGATCCGAGGTAGGGTTGTCCTTCTGTCAACATGGCCATGCTCCTGGCGCGGGAACGTCCGGATAAATTCCGCCCATGATCGTACCGCATTGAAGGTGCGCGCTCAAGGACGGGTTCGTTTACCAGGGGCGTGGCCTGCTCGACCGAAGTTGACACGACGGGGACGAGCAGCTACGGCTTTGGCGTCGATCTGGGAGTGCTCGCGCTGGTCACCGTGCTGCTGGTGGCGGTGGGAGCCTGGCTCTATCCGCGCGTGGCGACCTGAGGTCATCGACAATCTCTTGATCGCCGATCACTCCTCTTCTTCCCGCGGAGGGACGACCGCGAGGCTCTTTTCGGCTTCTTCCGCCTCGGCACCAGGGGGAAGCGACGGGATATCACCCAGGCGATAGCCGCAGCCGGTGCAGATCGCCGTCATCAGGTTCGTCAACACGCCGTCTTCGTCGACGAAGGGCTCTATCTCCCGTTCCGTGCTGCCGCAGTTCGGGCAGACGTCCGGGAGACCTTTCATCTCTTCGGTCTGCGCTTCCGTCTGGCTCGCGCGGGCCGTTTGAGGGGCCGCTTCGGGCCCCGCGGCGCCCGGAACTGCCCTGGCGTGATTCTTTGCGTCTCCGAACATGGGTGTTCACCCCTTCATCAGCAGTGCTTGGGCAAGAGAACGCGACGATGAGACCCTTCGAGAGCCGGACGACTCATCGCCACGCTTCTAGCCACGGAGGAACGATAGCGTCACCAGGTTGACCCGGGAGTTGCGGACGGTAAAGTCGGGGTAAATCCAAGCTCACGTGATCGCGGCAGCGCGCGACGCATTGGTGGGCAGTCACCGGTATGCCGATTGCAGAAAGGGGTCGATCGTTACATCGGCGAGGAGGAGAACGTGGCACAACAACATCCGGTGATCGACGGCAAGCTCGAGGGGATGACCAACGTGACCTACGACGTGGCCACCGTCCTGTCGAACGCTGGCGAGGCCGTCGACGCCCTCGATAGCTACATCGAGGATGCCAAGAAGGAGAACAATCCCGAGGCACAGCGAATCTTTGAGCAGATTCGGGATGACGAGATCCGTCATAGCGATCTGCTCCGCGACCTTATCCGCAATCAGGTGAAGCAGGGTAAGTTCTAAGCGGCTGTCGGAGGGCCGGGGCCTCCGGTCGCGTGGTCCGACGCTCCACCGGAGGCCCCGGCCCTCGGCGAGAAACCGATCGCACGACCCGAAAGCCGTCCCCGTGACCGTGGTCCGATCCCGACCGGCACGGCGCGTTGAAACGCGGCTTTCGAAGCGTTTCTTTATTGGGCTTCGGAGGTCTCTTCGCTCGTCGCGGCCGGGGCGCCTTCGGCTTCCTCGATCTTCCCCTCGACCACCTCTTCGGGGACGAGCTTGCCGACGCGCTGGACTTTGACGATCACCTCGTCGGGCTTATCGAGCAGCGTCACCGATGTTGGAAGACGTAGGTCCCGCGCGTAGATCACCTGGTCGACCTCGGTCAAGCTGCTCACGTCGACCTCGATGGCGGTCGGAAGATCCGCCGGACTCCCGGCGAGGTGCACCTCTTTGATCGGCTGCAAGAGCATCACGTCCCGCGCCCCGGCCGCTGGCGCTTGGCCGCGTAACGCGAGAGGTACCGCCGCGCGCACCCGGTCGTCCGGCCGAACGACGAGGAAGTCGACATGCAGCGGCTGACCGCGCAGGCGATCCCACTGGATGTTCCGAATGAGAACCGTCTGGGGATCATCCGGCCCGTCCAGCTGCAGGTTGATCAACGTGGTCGGCCCCGCGGACGCGACCACGCTCCGAAAGGAGCCTCGGTCGATCTGGACTGGGATCGATTCCATCGCGCGCCCGTAGACGTTGGCTGGGATCATCCCCGAGCGACGAAGCTCGTTCAGGTGCTTACGGACGATCTCGCGTCGCTCGACCCGTAGCTCGATTTGCTCTGCCAACTCTTCCTCCTTCGTTCACAGCCGGAAGTCATCTTAATGCCCGACAATGGCGGGGGTTCAGGGGTATCCCCCGGTTCGTCCATCTGCGGGTCGGGGTGGTGGGGCACCAATGCCGAATTGGTGCCCTGACTCTGCAGTTAGCCTGGCAGCAAGAAGCGTACCCGGCGGTCGACGAGGTCGGGCGACCATCGTGGGTCAGGGACTCACCAACATCCCGCTGGAAAGGTGACGCGGTCGATCACCAGACGGGAGGGCGGCGGTGATCCATTGGCCCGTGGCGGACCTGCGCGGCGTGTACATCATCTGGTACCGCGACGTGCTGCGCTTCTGGCGCAACCGCCCGCGGCTTATCTCGTCGCTTGGCCAGCCGGTGCTCTTTCTCCTGGTCTTCGGCACCGGATTATCCGCGTCATCTCGCGGCGCCGTCCGGGGGACTTCGGCGGAGCACGAAGCTACGTCGACTTCCTCTACCCGGGCGTGGTCGCGATGGCCGTCCTCTTCACCAGCATCTTCTCAGCCATGAGCACGGCCGAGGAGATCCTCGTCCTGATCACGTTCGCCTTCGCCATGCTGGCGCTGGCTGCCAACTGGTTCGAAACCCTGAAGTAGCGCCAGGCCCGGACGGGGAAAATGTCGCTTCAGACGCCAGAGTCCCTTCAGGTCCTCCCAGGCGGTCTTCAGAATCCTAACCCGGCTATCCGGGTCATCATGCCAGGAGACCGGGATCTCCTTCAGATGGTACCCATTCTTCTCGGCGATGAGCAACAGCTCGGTGTCGAAAAACCAGGCCTGGTCCTTCACTAGCGGCAACAGCTCGTCCGCTGCCTGGCGCGTCAGGGCTTTGAAGCCGCACTGCGCATCGTGGAAGCGATTGCCGAAGGCGAGCCTGATCAGAGCGTTGTAGCAGCGGGAGATGACCTCCCGTTTCAGCCCACGCCGTACCCGGGCTCCGGGCGCCAGCCGTGATCCGAACGCGATATCGTAGCCCACGATCAACGCGTCGACGAGCGTGGGCAGATACTCCAGCTCCGTCGAGAGATCGACGTCCATGTAGCAGAGGATCTGGGCGTCGCTCTCGGTCCAGGCGCGCCGGAGCACCCGTCCTCGCCCCTTCTCGTCGAGGTGGACCACCGCTACCTCACCCG
>JAJPKB010000619.1 GCA_021323915.1 Chloroflexota bacterium
ATGGAGCAGCTCGACGACCTTTGCGCCCTTGGATTTTCGCCGCACGAAGCGCGCGTTTACCTCACCCTGCTTCGTCAGCCCTCGGCTACCGGCTACGAAGTTGCCAAGGCGGCGGGGATTCCGCGGGCAAACGTCTACCAGGTCCTGGCCGGCCTGCTGGCGAAGAACGCGGTGCAGCTTGTCTCCGACGGGCCGGCGCGCTACGTGGCTCATCCGCCGGTCGACGTCCTGGGGCGCATCAAGCGTGAGACGGCGGCGCGCTGCGACGCGCTGATCGCGGGCCTGGAGGCGCTGGCGGCACCCGCGGAGCCCGCCGCCTTCTGGACGCTGCGTGGACGCGCGACCATCGTCGAACGGGTCCTGGCGCTCGTCGAAGAGGCATCGGTTCGGGTGGCAGTATGCCTCTGGTCCGACGACCTTTCCTGGTTGAGCGAGCCACTCCGTGGCGCCCATCGGCGCGGCTGCCAGCTGGTCGTCAATCTATTCGGCGAGGCGGATCTTGAGGTTGGCGAGGTTTACCGACACGAGGCCCCGGCCAAGGTTGTCGGGGGTCACCTGCTGACGCTGGCGGTCGACTCGGCATCGGCGCTCGCCGCGGCGCTCGACGAGCCTCCGGGCGCCGTTTACACCCAGCACCCGGCGCTGGTCCGGCTGGTCGAAAAGCTGATCCGAGACGAGGCCTACCTGGCCGCCGTGTACGAGCGCTTTCACGACGAGCTGGAAGAGGCTTTCGGTCCACACCTGGTGGCGCTGCGTCAGCGCCTGCTGCCGAGCGATCAGGCGAGACGGCTCCTCGCGGTCGTCGGATTCGGCTCGGATCCGGTCAAGCTTGGCGCTCTACTGGCTGACTCGTGGAAAGAAAGGGAGACCTGATGGGAGCGGTGATCATCGTCGACGCCCTCTGGGGCGATTCGGGCAAGGGGAAGACCTGCGCGCACCTGGCGCGCAAGCTGAACGCGCCCCTGGCGGTGCGGGCTGGAGTCGGCACCAACGCCGGGGCCAGCATTATTCTCGACGACGACACGGTGGTTCGCGCGCGTCAGTTGCCGACCGGCTGGTTGAATCCGACGACGCGCGTCGCCGTCGGATCCGGCGTGCTCGTTGACCCGACGGTCTTTCTGAGCGAGGTCGAGCGCTTCGAGATCGCCGATCGGGCTGCCGTCGATTACCGCTGCGCGGTGATCACTCCCGATCACGTCGAGGCCGAGCGGCGCGACGCGAACCTTGCGCAACGGGTTGGCTCGACGTGTACCGGCAACGGATTCGCCCGGGCCGATTTCGTTCTGCGGCGGGGGATTCAGGCGCGCGACGTGCCCGAGCTCAAGCCATACCTCGCCGACGTGGCCCGAGAAGTCAACGAGGTGGCGGCGCGCGACGTGGTCCTGGTCGAGGGGTCGCAGGGCACCTTCTTGTCGCTCGCGCTCAGCCCGGATTATCCCTACACGACCTCGGATAACTGCACCGCGGCCGCGGCCATCGACGACGTCGGCCTGAACTGGCGGCTCGTCAAGGACGTGGTCATGGTGGTGAAGGCAATGCCAACCCGGGTGGGATCGGGCCCGCTGCCGCACGAGATGCCCGAGGAGGAAGCGGTCCGGCTGGGAATCGCCGAATACGGCACCGTGACCGGACGGGCTCGGCGAAAAGCGTTCGAGATCGATTGGGATCTACTCGCCTACGCCACGATGCTGAACGGGCCGACCCAGATTGCCCTCACCTTTTGCGACCACTACGATCCGGCGATGCGAGACGCCCGGACGCCGGCCGACGTCACCGGACGGATTCGCGCGTTGATCGCGCGAGTCGAGAAAGTGACGAACGCTCCGGTGATCCTGGTAGACACCGGCAAGCACCTGGGCGATTTTATCGAGCTAGTTTAGCTGGCGCTTATTCGCGCCGATCCTGGGACCGGGATGGCGATGCCCCAGAATGTCAACCCGGCCACCGCAGGTGGTGCAGGTACCCTGGATGCGGGTGGAGTCCGGAAAGTAGGTGATCATCCCCCCGCGAACCGCGCGGATGTTTCGACAGGTCGGGCAGAAAGAAAAGGCCTGCAGACGCCCCGATTTCATCGAGCCCACCGATCAGTGGTGGTGCCCGCAGCCGCACGAGCCATTTCCGCAGCCACAGCCCTGGGTGTAATTGGGATTGCTGAGGGTGAAGCCCCGTCCCATCAGCGCGTCGACGAAGTCGATCTCCGAGCCTTCGACGTATTGCGCGCTGTCGGCGTCCACGACGAAATGAATGCCCTCGACCTCGACGACGACGTCGTCGTCGGCAATCTCGTTGTCGAAGCCCATGCCGTACTGGACGTTCTGCCCGTTGGCCCGAGCGAAGATTCGGACGGCGAGATCGCTGTCGTTCTGCTCGCGCAGCATGCTGCGCATCTGCTCGGCAGCGGGATCGGTGATGGTGATCAAGGGAGCAACCTCCGTGGATCTTTCGACTCCAACTATGCGTGCTTTTCGATCGCCCGTCAAGAGATTCCTTTCACAATCCGGGTAACGGCAGAGTGAGACTGCCGTCGGAGTGCGGGTTGCCGTCGACCGGAAGCCGCGTGCCGTCCGGGTGGTACAGCCCGACCGCGAGGAAAAGCCCGCGCCGCGCCGCCGGGGACGGGAGCTTCAAGCCGAATCGATCGTCCATAACCTCACCGGGCCGCCAGGTCGAGACCGGACGGAGATCGTCCTCCGGGTAGTGGTCGCTCTGGGTGACGATCGCCTGGTTTTGGTCGACGAGGTGCGCGAACACCCTCAGACTAGCGCCCGGCGTCCGTAAGGGCCGCCAGGATAGGGTGACGAGCAGATAATCGCTGGTCTGAGCGTGCGCCAGGCTGACTCGGTAGCCGTCGAGCTCGACGTCCTGACCGAAGCGATGAGCGATCGTCGACCGCGCCACGATCCGGGGCGAGACCGGGTCGTCGGTCGCGTAGAAGCTGTAGGTAAGGTTTTCGACCCAGCGCGAGCTCACCAGGTAGGCGTGCTGGTCGAGCCAGGTTTCCATCCAGTTTCCGGGGTCGAAGTCGGGAGGGTGGTACTTGACGAACCAGAGACCGCGGTAGCGCCTCGTCAGACGATCGAGAGTGGCGACGGTTTGCTCGCCGACGGTGTGGGGCGCCGGGAGCTCGTACCAGGGGATCGTCTTCCGAAAGTAATAAAAGAAGCTCGGGAACTGTGGCGGACCGTTCACGACCACCACGACGTCCGGCGTGGCCGGAGTCTCGACTGGCCGCTCGGCCGCGCGGAGATCGTTCCGCCAGTAGGCCGGGTCGAAGTAGTAATGCCCCAGCGAGGGCGCGATGCCGGTCAGCAATAGGGCGCCGGCCGCGAGCCCGATGCACCAACCAACCGCCCGCGACGCGGCGAGCGCGGCCGGTCGTTTCCAGCGCAGCGAGCGCGCGGCGCCGACGAGGATACCTAATCCGGCGGCGACGAGGACGTACCAGGCGGGGCTGGCGACGATGAAGTAACGCTCCCAGCCCGGGTGCGGCACGAACGAGATCTCGTGGATCGCCAGGGCCGGTCCGACGAGCAACAGCCCCCAGACGACGGACCGGCGCCAGGGGCTGAAGACGAGGCCGAGCGTGGCCAGTGCGGCCGCGACGAGGACGAGCAGCGACACCTGACCCGGGTCGATGCTGGTGCCGACGGTGAAGGTGGTCGCCAGCCGAGGGACGATCTCGTGCAGCGGGATCGACGCCCGGTCGACGCTGCGCGACTCGCGAAGCAGGCTGGGACCGGCGTAGGCGAGCAACGGGGCGAGCAGGACGAGCGCCCCCAGCTGCGCCAGCAGGCACCGAATCGCGGTCGTTGGCCAGCGCCGGCGGTCGGCGAGGAGTCCGATGATCGCCGAAGCGAGCGCGAAGCCGGCGAAATAGAAACTGGCTACCGCGAGCGCGGCGACGACCGCGTAGGCGGACCAGAGAACGGTCGGGCGGCCGTCGGGCGAGGCGAGACCGGCCGCCCGAACCATGAAGTAGACCGCGAGAATCACGAGCGCGGTGACGAGCGCGTAGGTGCGGGTTTCCTGGGAGTAATAGATCCAATATGGTGAGATCGTCGCGAGGAGCGCGGCAATCAGACCGGTCGCCCGGCCGAGGGTTCGCCGCGCGAGAACGAACAGCAGGGGAATCGCCAGCACGCCGAAGACGACCGAGAGGAAACGGACCGACGTCTCGCGGTCTCCGGCGAGCAGAATCCAGAAGTGCAGCAGGTAGTAATACAGCGGCGGCAGGGTCCCTTCGTGGGGTACCGCCTCGGTGATCTCGCGGATCGATCCGTAGGCCCGGAAGACGCTGATCGTCTCGTCGCCCCAGAGGCTCTGGGTGCCAAGCCGAAACACTCGCATCCCGAACGCGACGGCGACGAGGACCGCGACGGCGGCGCGCTCGCCGATCGAGGCTGGCTGGCACGCGCCGGGCGGGCGGTGGGCCGGTGGGACCGGCGACACAACGGTCAGGCTCATCGAGCCACCGACGGGTACATCGTCACCCTTTCGGCAGTTTTGGATACACCGCCAGCCAGTTGGTCGCGATCTGCTCTTGCGCTTGGGCGAGGGTCATGGCGCCGGAGCAAACCTGATCGTGCAGGTAGTTTTCGACCTTGTCCTTCTCGTGGAAGCCGGGTCGCGGCTCGGCCGGCTCCGGCCAGAGGTTGGCGATATCGTTCGATCCGCCGAGCTCCAGGCTGATCAGGTGATCGACCTCGTACTGGCCGGGGCGGTGAGACTTGATGCCGTATTCCGCGTAGACCTGATCCTTTTCCGAGTTAGGCACGTCGCGCACGTTTTTCGCGTAGCCCGAGGTGCAGATCTGCTCCTTGGTCGCGGTCGTGATGATCGCGCCGGGCGTGCAATCGCCGTCGGGAAGCGCGTCGTGCGCCCGGCAGCCCGACGTCTTGGTGCGCTGACCGAGGTGCGCACTTTGGGAAGGCGCGGCCTGGGAGCGACACCCAGCGACCGAGCTGGCGACGAGCAGGAGTACGCCAATCGCGACGACAAGGCGGGTTTGGATCATCTTCCCCTCACGTACCTCGTTCACCCGTTCTTCGGGCCATTCGTAGTCTGATACGCACTTCGGTAGGACAGTGATGTATTGAGGGCAGGTTGGCAAAGCCAACCCGTCCTCAAAAAGAACCACTCTACCCGAAAACGGTCTGGATCAGCCGGGCGTGGGCATCCTGGAGCATCTCGGCGGCTGCCCGAGCGGTGTCGGCGTCGTCGACGTCGACCGCGAGGAACGCGCCGCCGGCGCGAATCCCGGCGACGTAGGCCGCGACGTCGGACGGCGAGATTCCCAGGTCGGTCAACCGCTTCGCGAGCTGCTCGACCGGGAGCTCGGCGAGGGAGCCGGCGACGTGTGCGACTGCTTCGGCCGCGGCCGGGGTATCCATCACCAGCGACGTCGTGTCGGGTCCGAAGTCGGCCTCGGCGAGGTTGTCCAAGCAGAGGGCGGCCTGGCTCGGCGTATTAAACAGACCGATGACCGTTGCCATCGCGGATCTCCTTCGTCGAGGCTAAGCGCGCTCGCGTGGCCGATACTGGATCGCCTCGGCGACGTGGGCCGCCCCGATGGCGTCGCTGCCGGCCAAATCGGCGATCGTTCGCGCGAGCTTGAGGACCCGGTGATAGGCGCGCGCCGAGAGACGAAGCTGCTGCGTGGCTTTACTACTCTCTTTGACGTCGGCCAGAGTCCATCCAGGGCGGGTCATCATGCGAAGAGCAGCCTGCCCTTGGCCTGGGGAATTGTCCGCCCCAGCGCGTTGGCGGTTTCGATCCACTCGGAAGCTATGGTCTCGACGTTGGCCAGCGCTTCTTGAGGAGTTGCCCCGTCGGCAGCGCATCCCGGGAGCTCCGGAATCTCGGCGATGAAGGCATTGTCGTCGGAACTCCAGTAGATGATGACCTCGTACTTCAGTGGCCGTTCCATCACCCTTCCTCCGTGATTTGCAGCCTATATTTTACGATGAGGCCTCGCACTTGACGTACCTGGTACGGCTTGGCCAATCCACCCTCCCGCGGTTGCAGGTTAATGATCTCGCTCAGACCCGGACGTGTGTAAATGTGATGGTCACCGCGTACCCGCTCCGAGAAACCGAGACCGAAGAGAAGCTGCCGCAAATCCTCGAAGCGAAGGTTTGTATCGGCAGCTCCGCCCAGCACGCGAGCCTGGGTACGTGTTAGTTTGGTCATTTTAGTCCGGAGGTTCCCGTGATCCTTTCGTTCACACGCGCTCGCGTGGCCGATACTGGATCGCCTCGGCGACGTGGGCCGCCCCGATGGCGTCGCTGCCGGCCAGATCGGCGATCGTTCGCGCGAGCTTGAGGACCCGGTGATAGGCGCGCGCCGAGAGACGAAGCTGCTGCATCGCCATGCGCAGGAGCCCCTGCGCGGTGTCGTCCGGGCGGCAGAAGTCGCGCACCTCGGCGGGGCCCATCTCGGCGTTGGCGTTCAGCTTGCGCCCGCGGAACCGCGCGCGCTGCCGCTCGCGCGCCGCCTGGACCCGCTCGCGGACCGCGGCCGACCTCTCCCCGACGCGGGTATCGGCCAGTTTTTCGTAATCCACCCGGGGAACGTCTAGATATATATCTATACGATCTAACAGTGGACCGGAGATTCGGCTCTGGTAGCGGTGAACCGCCTGGGCCGAGCAGGTGCAGGGGCGGAGCGAGTCGCCGTAGTAGCCGCAGGGGCATGGATTCATCGCGCCGATCAGAACCATCTTGGCCGGAAAGCTCACCGTTCCCTGGGCGCGGCTGATCGTCACGACGCCGTCTTCGAGCGGTTGGCGTAAGACTTCGAGGATGTGCTGGCCGAACTCGGGCATCTCGTCCAGAAAGAGCACGCCGCGGTGGGCCAGGCTGATCTCGCCGGGGCGGGGCCACCGTCCGCCGCCGACGAGGCCTGCGTGGCTGATCGTGTGATGGGGAGCGCGAAACGGGCGGGCCCGAGTGAGCGGAGTTTCCGGAGGGAGGAGTCCGGCGACGCTGTAGATCTTGGTCACTTCGAGCGCCTCGTCCGGACTGAGCGGCGGCATGATCGACGGGACCGCGCGGGCGAGAAGGGTCTTGCCCGCGCCCGGCGGACCGGCCAGGAGCACGTTGTGGCCACCGGTCGCCGCGACTTCGAGCGCCCGCTTGGCGTGCTCCTGTCCGCGCACGCTGGCGAAGTCCGAGGTGAACTCGGGCTCCAGCGCGAGGATCGATCGATCCGGTGCGAACGGGGCGATCGGCCGGTCGCCGCGCAGGTGGTCGACGAGCGCGGCGAAGCTGGCGACCGGAATCACCTCGACGCCCTCGACCAGGCTCGCCTCGAGGGCATCGGCCGCCGGTACGAAGACGGTGGTGATCCCCTTGTCACGGGCCAGGCTGACCATCGGCAGGATGCCGGCGGTGTGACGCACTTCGCCGTCGAGCGACAGCTCGCCGAGAAAGAGCGCGCGGTCCGTCGAGGGGGGAACCTGCTCGGAGGCCATCACGACGGCGAGGGCGAGCGGAAGGTCGTAGGCCGGGCCCTCTTTCTTGAGATCGGCCGGAGCGAGGTTGACGGTCACCCGTCGCATCGGGAAGACGCACCCGGAGTTCCGAACCGCCGCGCGCACGCGCTCGCGCGCCTCCTGGACCGCCGCGTCGGGCAGGCCGACCACGGTGAAGGCCGGCAGTCCGGTGCCGATGTCGGCCTCGACTTCGACGATCGCACCATCCAAACCGACAACCGCGCAGGTCAGCACTTTCGCGAGCATACACCCAACTCCGCTTCGATCCGGCGCCCTCTGCCAGCCGGGCAATGGCACCGCACAGTTTAACAGGCCAGGGAGCGCCGAGCAAATGCCCGGGCGAAGCGCCCTTCGCCTGGCCGTCGGGCACGTAGCCAAATGGTGCTAATTGACGCCGCTCTCCCCGCGTGATAAAACGTCTTCGGGTCGTGGTGGACGCCACATCAATCGCCTGGCTGGTAAACGATGGATGCCGGTCTCGGTCGACCGCCTGTTGACGAAGTCGGCGACCACGCTGCTTTCCGCCACGGTCATCCCCAGAGAGAGGGCGTGCGGGTGACCCTACGCGCGGTAGTGCTGTCTACCTGCCTGACGTTCGTCGCGATGCTCGCGCTGACCGGTGGCGCCGCGGCTGCCGGGCCCGCTCCCGCGCGGGTCGGGCTCGGCGTGGCGGCGCGGGACGTCGGAGACCTGCCGCGCGGCGTGGTGAGCGCCCCGACGATCGCGCCAGCGCTCCATTTGCCGCGGCCGCCCGAGCGAGGCCCGTCGACCAACTCGCCCGCGTCGAAGTACTCCGCAGCCGCGCCTTCGGACCGCGCGGCCGCTTCTTACCAGCCGCCGCTGCCACCAGCCGCGGATCGGACGCCACCCCGCCCGGTTCCGCCGTCGTTCCCGGCCGCGCCACCCGCTCCGCCGGCAACGCATAACCCGGCGCCCGGTTCGGCCTCGGTCGCGTCAAACGTGACTGTGGAACACGCGACGTCGACCACCGGACGACCGTTCCGAACGTCGCCGCCGCGCCCGCAGCCGACCAGGCCCCCGGTGGTTCAGATCGGGCGGACTCACTATCAAGGCGGACTGCCCGACCAGCCGCCGCCGCGGATCCATCGGCCGGCTCCCGCTCGATCGGTCGTTCATGAGCCCATCCTGTCTCCGGTCGTTCATCAACCGGTTCTACCTCCGGTCGTTCATCAGCCGCCCCGATTTCACATCGTCACCCAACCGAATCCGTCCCCGATCGTCACTCAGCCGGTTCCGCCTCCGACCGGCGGCGAGCCGGCTCCGTCTCCCAGCCCGGCCCCGCCTCCAATTACCCATCAACCGGCTCCGCCGACGATCCGTCCACCGGCACCCCAGCCGGTGACCTCGGTCGTGCCAAGCGGAGGTGGGCACGTCTCGGCGACCAGCGTGTCGGGATCGGCCCCGTCCCCGGAAGGCACCTCGAGCGGCACCGCGGCGGCGGACAGCCTGCCTGGCAAGCTCGGGCAGGTGACGCCGGCGGCGTCGGCCGGTCGGCTGGCCCTGTCCGCGCCACGAGCTCGAACGCGGGCGGGCCGGCCCGCGCGGGCGAGCGTTGAGAGCGCGGTTGGCCCACGGCCGACCCAAGCTCGACGCACGGCGCCGCGCGCCACCTCGCCGCGGGCGGTGGCGGCAATCCTGGGAATCGGGATCGACGATCTGCTTTCCGCCGAGGGGGCGCCTGCTTCGACGGGGTTGACAGGCGCGCCCGAGCCGTACGTCGCCGAGACCAGCGTACCAGCGCCATTTACCACGACCACGGCATCCGGAGCCGGGCCGACGACCTCGGTTGGCTCGGGATCGGCCGGCGGTGGATCGAGCAGCGCGCCGGGTGCGCTGCTGGCGTTAAGCTCCATCTTTGCTCTCACCTACTGGCGCACCCTCCAGCGCCAGCTATTGAAAATCCCCGCGGGAATTCCTCAGGACGTTCCGACTCCTCCTGGCTGACGTTAGTCCGTGAAGTCGGGCGTGGGGCGCCCGTGCTTCACGGCGAATCAGAGGCGATTCGACGTCATCGGAATCGATGCGCTCCGGCCTCGCCGGCCGGGCGCTAGATCAGGAGACATACGGTACTATGCCTGTGACGACGTTAGACGTCAGACCCACCGGCGTGGAGCGCGAGCCGCGCTCCGGCGCCGGTAACCGGACTGCTCTCATCGTCGACGACGATGCGGGGGTGCGGGACCTCCTCCGGTTCATTCTGGAGGGGGAGGGCCTCGTGGTCGAGACGGCCGAGAACGGATACCAGGGGCTCGCGCGAGCCCTCTACCGGCGTCCGTCGCTCGTCCTGCTCGACCTCAACATCGCCTATCTCAGCGGCGAGATTGTCGCGCGCGAGCTGCGAGCGACCTATGGCGAGTCGTTGCCGATCATCCTGGTGAGCGGTAACGGCGACGTCGAGGAGGTCGCTGACCGGATCGGCGCGGATGCCTATCTCGCAAAGCCGTTCTCGTGGAACGGCGTGCTGGGGGCGGTCCGGCGCGCCCTGGCCCCGGTCGGGGCTCGGTAAGCTCGCCGGTCGCGGCGGCCGCGCGGAGGATGGAAAGGATTCCCCCTCCGCGCGGCCTTCCTTCAAACCCCTCGTTCCCCGGAACGATTGGTATTTCCACCCCGATCACCGTACAATTCTCGTGATGAACGTATTGTCTTTGTCCCAACTTCCCGCGCGCTCGACCGTGGCGAGCCGTCCGGCCCTCGTCGGACTGACGACCGTCGACCTGCGGGCCCTCGTCGAGTCGTGGGGCGAGCCCGGGTACCGTGCCGATCAGATCGCTCGGTGGCTCTACCAGCGGTTCGTCTTCGAGCCGGGGGAGATGCGCGATTTGCCGCTTCGACTGCGCGAGCGCCTGGCCGCCGAGACGGACGTACGTCCCCTCGAGCCGGTGACCGAGCGCGCGACCGACGGTGGCCTGACCCACAAGGCGCTCTTTCGCCTCCCCGACGCCGGCCAGATCGAGAGCGTGCTGATGCGCTACCCGGCGAGCGATCGATCGCGAGCGCGCCGAACCGTCTGCGTCTCCTCGCAGGTGGGCTGCGCCGTCGGCTGCCCGTTCTGCGCGACCGGCATGCTCGGGCTGAAGCGCAACCTCACCGCGGGCGAGATTGTCGGGCAGGTTCTCTATTTCTCGCGACGGCTGGCCGAGGTCGAGGGCGAGGACGCCCGGGTGACCAACGTTGTCCTGATGGGCGAGGGCGAGCCGCTGGCGAACTTTCGCAACGTCTGGCAGGCGGTGGAGATTCTGAACGCCGCGGACGCGGTCGGCCTCGGGGCGCGCCGGGTGACGATCTCCACGTCCGGACTCGCGCCGCGCATCCGCGAGCTCGCGGCCCGGCCGCTCCAGGTCGGACTGGCCGTCTCGCTGCACGCGCCAACCGACGACCTGCGCGATCGACTGGTCCCGGTCAACCGCAAGTACAAGCTCGCCGAGCTCGTCGACGCGTGTCGAGAGTACGTCGCGAAGACTCACCGGAGGGTTTCCTTCGAGTACGCGATGATGCGCGACGTGAACGACAGCCTGGCGCAGGCCCACCAGGTCGCCGGTCTGCTGGATGGCCTGCTCGCTCACGTCAACCTGATTCCGCTGAACCACGTGGACGGAAGTCCGTTCGAGCCGACGCCCTGGCCGCGCATCCGCGCGTTTCAGCGAGCAATCCAGGAGCACGGCATCTCCTGCACCGTGCGGAGCGAGCGCGGCGACGAGATCAGCGGCGCCTGCGGCCAGCTACACGCCCGGATCGGGTAGAACCATCACCTCGTATGCTTGCCCGATGTTGACCTCGAAGCGCGACTCGCCACCGGTCGGATCGACCTCGACCTGCCGCTCGGCGCCGGTCGCGTCGAAGACGCGGATCGACACCGGCCGATCGGCGCGCACGACGGCCACGAGGCTTTTCGCGCTCCCGCGCGTCTCTGCTTCTGAATCCTGACTCCTGGATTCTGGATTCTCTCGCGCCACCTCGTACGCCACGTCGAAGCGGAGGCCGCGGTAGGGAAGGCCGACGAAGCCGAAGCGGCGGCCCGGCGCGAGGAAGTCGGCCGGCAGGTTGGGGACGAGGGTGAAGGAGAAGCGCTCCGGCTCGGCGCCGTCGAGGAAGCCGAAGACCTGCCGAACCCACAGCGAGGTCGTCGTGGCGCCCCAGCCGTAGCCGTCCGAGCCGTTGAAGTCGGCCGGATCGAGCGGCCAGAACTCCGGGGCGGTTCCCGGCGTCGGACGGGCCACCGCGTCGAGCGCGCGCCGGTCGTTCAGGCGGTAGACCCGCTCGACGATCCGCCCGGCGAAGGCGCCGGCGACGTCGTGCCAGCCGGCGGCCGTCGCCGCCTCGGCCACGACGTAGCTCCAGGACGGCCAGAGACACCAGGGCGGCGCGTCGTAGAAGCCGATCTCCTCGCGCAGGCGCGCGCGCTGCTCGGCGGACGCGATCCCGGCGACGATCGGCGTCAGGCTGAGCGCCGAGAACCGGACCGGATCCGTCTTCCAGTAGATCGGATCGCCGGGCGCCTCGAGGAATCGGCCGGCGCGCTTGTCCCAGTCGCGGTAGCGACCGGCGCCCGGATCCCAGAAGGATTGGGTGCGCCGGGCGTATTCGTCGGCCACCGCGGACCAGCGAGCGGCGCGCTTCGGATCGCCGAGCTCGCCGGCGAGCCGCGCGAGGATCGCCGCCGAGTGGCTGAGGGTCGCCTGGAGCTCGACCGGCCGGACGAAGCGCGAGACGACCTGATCGCCCGATCCGGCGGGGTCCAGGCGCGGGGTGCAGTCCTCGCCGGCCTCCCAGGTGCAGGCGTAAACGACCCAGCCCTCCTCGTCGGTCCGCTCGCGCAGCCAGAAGTCGAGATAGGCTTCCAGACAGGGGTAGACGTCGGCCAGCCAGCCGCGGTCGAGGGTTCGGCAGTAGAGGAGCCAGAGGTTATGAAACGGCAGGCACCAGGCCGGCGAGGTACCGCAGACGCGGCCGTCGCGCGCCACCATGTTCGGCTCGCCGCCCTGGAACACGCAGGGGACGCTCGGACCGGCCGCGTCGACGAGGAGGGTGCGCGCCGCCCGCAGCGCCAGGTCCGGCGCGGCGTAGCTGAGCCGCGCCAGGTCGAGGGTGCCCTCGGC
>JAJPKB010000267.1 GCA_021323915.1 Chloroflexota bacterium
GGTCGGGGATGAGTTATCCAGGAAAGCCAAGCTGCTTACGGACGCTGGGTTCACGCCGGTCATCGTCGTCAGCAGGCGGTCCCATCGCCGTCCGGGTTGACGAGTTCCCTGTTTTCGGAGTGGCGGAGAAGCGGCGGAGTGCTCCAGACCCTCACCCCAACCCTCTCCCGAGGGAGAGAGCATGAGATTGGCGGCATGATTGCCGGTTCGCCGGAGGTGTGATTGCGTGGCACGCGTAGATCTGGAAGTCACGGCTGGCGTCGTCTGGCTGACGCTGAATCGGCCGGCGGTGCTGAACGCGCTCGACCGGGAGAGCGTGCGCGAGCTCGCGGCGAGGATTCGCGAGCTGAGCGGGCGAGAGGACGTGCGGGTCGTGGTCACCCGGGGGACCGGGCGGGCCTTCTGCGCGGGCAGCGACCTGCGGGACCTGGCGCCGCTGTCGCCGGCCGAGGCGGCGGACGCCGAGCGCGAGCACGGCGCGGCCTTCGCCCTGCTCGACGCCCTGCCGTGGCCGACGATCGCGATGCTCCACGGCTACGTCCTGGGCGGCGGGCTGGGCTTGGCGCTGTACCACGACTTTCGGATCGCCTCCGCCGGGGCGACCTTCGGGATGCCGGAAGTCGAGCTGGGCTGGACGCCGCCCTGGGCGATGGGGCGCCTGGTGGACCTGGTCGGCGGAGCAAGCGCGCGCTGGCTGTCGATGAGCGGTGAGCGGCTATCCGCCGCCGAGGCACGGGCGATCGGACTGCTGAACGACGTGGTCGAGGAGGATCAGCTGGCGGCGCGGGTCGAGGCGCTCGCCGCTCGCCTGGCCGCGATGCCGCCGGAAGGGCTGCGCCAGACGAAGGCGCTGATCAACCGTATGTCGCCGCTGCGGGCGCCGGAGTGGGACGAGGCCGCAGCCCGGGCGTTCGAGGAATGCTGGGGCAAGCCGGAGGCGCGGGCGAACGTCCGGGCGTTCCTGGAGAGGCGGCGCTAGGTGACGTTCGGCGGGCTGACGATCGCCAGGTCGGCCGATCTTGCCAAACAAATGTTTTAATGCTGCTTTAATTGCCAAACATGTGTTCGGATGTTAGTGTGGAATCGCGGCCAACGCCGGCCGACACCGAAGATTGGGATTTGGAGGTACTGGTCATGGCCCACACCGTTTCGTGGTTTGAGATCATCGGCAAAGACGGGCCGAAGCTTCGCGAATTCTACGGCCACCTCTTCGACTGGCAGTTCGAGGAGGCGCCTGGGATGGATTACGGGATGATCCACGCCGGTTCGGGCGGCATCGGCGGCGGCATCGGCAGCCTGCACGGGACCGGGGAGAGCTACGTCACCGTCTACGTCGAAGTGCCCGACATCAACGCGTCGCTCGAGCAGGCCGAGAAGCTCGGCGGCAAGACGATCGTTCCCCGAACGGTCATTCCCGATCAGGTCACCTTCGCCATGTTCAGCGATCCGGAGGGTCACCTCGTCGGTCTCATGGAGCCGATGTAAGAGGCGACCGGGGACGCGGCGCGAGCGCGGAGGACTCGGAGCAGTGGCGGGGCGATTGGCGACGCGCCGCCGAGACACCGAAACGGTGGAGAACGGTCAGCGGAGTTGCGTCGACCGGTCCCCGTGTCTCCGCCTCGCCGCATCCCCGGGTCCCCCGGACCTAAGCGGCGCGGTGAAGCCGAATTGGCAGGAGGGGGCACGTTATCGATGGCGTACACACCGAAGACCACGGCAGAGCGTTTTGCGGCGCTCGTCGACGAGTTTCTCGACGACCCGACCGTCACGCCGCCGTCGAACGGGCGGCGGTTCGGGTCGACCGGACTGAAGGTCAACGGCCGAATCTTCGCGATGCTATCCCAGGGACGGCTGGTGGTTCGGCTGCCCCGGGCGCGGGTCGAGGCGCTCGTCCAATCGGGGGACGCGGACCGCTACGATCCGCGCCGCGACGGCCGATTGATGAAAGAGTGGGCCTGGCTGGATCCGACGTCCGACCAGGACTGGCCAGCGCTGGCCAGAGAAGCGCGGGAGTTCGTGGCGGCGATCGAAAGCCCGGGGCGGTGAGCGAGGCCGGCTCGTGCTCGGTCAAGGCGGGGGCTTGAGGATGTCCTCCACGAATTCTTTTTCCGGGGCGGGGTTGGAGGGTTGGTAACCCCTCGAAGATCGAGTGACCGAGCGCTAGAGCGGTTCCGGCTGCCGTTGACCGACCTAACTGGCGAGTACCTCGTAGCGCGGGGGCTTGTTCCCCGCTCCGAGCAACGGGACGGGCGGGGACAATCCCCCGCGCTACCGGTTGATCGAACGTCTACTCTTCGAGGCCCGGAACTGCTCTAAAGCCGCACGGCGTGGCGCCTGACGTACTCATCGACCTCGGAGGTCTCGTCGGGTCCGAAGTAGTAGAAGGGCTCGGCGTACTCGAGACCGTATTGCGCGCCGACCTCCCGATCGGGCCGCAGGACGAAGCGGCGGATGTACTGACGGTCCGCCGTCTCGTCGTCGCCGTCGAGCTCGGGCAGGCGCAGGCCGCGGGCGGCGAGGGCGCGCTTCAGGCGCGAGCCGGTCGAGCCGGCCGGTCCCTGCGACTTGTTCACGCTGAGGCCGGCGACTTTCTTCTCGATCGTCGGGCCGACGTCGACCACCCGGTTGTAGGGCTGGCCGCGGCGCGCGACCCAGTAGTAGCGCTCGGTGACGGCGTGGGGCGCGAGGCCGGCCGCGAATTGCTCCGGGTAGTCCTTGTCCATGCCGGACATCCAGCGCGCCGCTTCGACCGCCATGGCGGTGACCCAGTGATCCGGATTCTCCTCCCAGTGGCCCCACGGGTTGAAGGTCAGGATCGTATCGACCTTGAGAAGTCGGAACAGGAAGATCAGCCGGCAGCGCAGCTCGAGCGCCGAGTCCCCGTCCATGCGGTGGTTGCGGTACCCCAGGTTGAAGACCCGCGCGAAGCCGAGGACCTCGGCGAGCGCCGCGACCTCGCGCTCGTTGCTCAAGATCGTCTCGCCGACGCTCGGCGTCGGCCCGCAATTCTCGTCGTTGGTCGTCTGGATCAAATAGCCGGTGTAGCCTTCTTCGATCAGCTTGGCGACGGTGCCTCCGCAGTAGATCGGGATGTCGTCGGCGTGCGGCTGGATCGCGGCGAAAACCTTTCCCTGGTGCGGCCGGCCGGGCGCCGCCCGCTCCACGACTACCTCTTCCCCGGCCGCGGGACGCGGATGAATCTCGATCACCGATCGTTCTCCTCTCTCCGGCGGAATCGGGCGCGCCTGGCGACGAGCCGCCAGCGAGTCTAGCACCGGACCGCGGAACGCACCAGGGCGAGGCCTGATTAGCGCTCGGGTTCAACGCGCGAATTTGGGATCGCGGGCCGAGCGGGAACGCGGGCACCTCGTCCGCGTTCCGACACGCTCTCCCGACGAAAAGGTGAATGCCGTCAGTGCCAGGCCTGTCGCGTTCGCGGACGCGCCGCGCCACGGTCCCGGCTTTGACCGGCCGCGGATGCCGGCGTCAGCCAGACGCGTCGGCCACCCGGGCCCGGCCGTCGCGGAGCTCGATTGTCCGCTGGCTGAAGCGGCGGAGGAACGCCCGGTCGTGGCTGATCGCGACCACGGTGCCCGGGAAGGCGTCCAGCGCCGCCTCGAAGTGCTCGCGGCCCTCGACGTCGAGGTGGTTGAGCGGCTCGTCGAGCAGGAGCAGGTCGCAGCCCCGCAGCACCAGCCGGGCGAGCTGGAGCCGGCTGCGCTCGCCGAGCGAGCAGGCGCCGACGGTGCGAAACACCGCGTCGCCGGCGAACAGGAAGAAGTGGAGAAAGCTCCGCGCCTCGGTCGCGCTCATCGGGTGCTCGGCGAGCGCGGTCTCGAGCACCGTCCTGGCCGGATCGAGCGTCTCCTGCTGCTGGGCCAAAACGCCGGTCCGAACGGTTGGCGCGAGGAAGACGCGTCCGCTGGACGGGGTCAGTTCGCCGGCGATCAGCCGGAGCAGAGTGGTCTTGCCGGCGCCGTTCGGACCGACGATGGCCAACCGCTGGCCGTGCTGGACGTCGAAGGTCAGGCCGGTCAGGATCGGCGGCCGACCCGGATAGCGGTACGCGACGTTCTCAAAGCGCAAAATCGATCGCGAGCCGGACCCGGTCGGTCCGAAGTCGAGCTTCAATCCCCACCCCGACGTTGGCCGGTCCACCCGCTCGTCCGACTCGACGAAGCGCTCTAGCTTGCGCTCGCGCGACTTCGCCAGGCGCGCCTTCTTCCGCGCCAGGCGGCGGACGTTTGGCTGGCGTGAGGTCGTCGAGCGTTCGATCGCAAGCGCCTCGCCCTTCAAGCGCGCCACGTCGCGCCTGACCCGCTCGACGTACTCCTCCTGCTGCTTCCAGGCCTCGAGCTGGCGTTGCCGCTCGCCCTCGCGGGCAGCCGCGAAGGCGCGATAGTTTCCCTCGTAGCTTCGGATGGCGCGAGTCGTCAGATCGAGGAAGAGGACGCGCGTCACCGTGCGGTCGAGGAACTCGCGGTCGTGGGAGGCGACCAGGACGCTGCCCCGGTATCCGCGGACGAACCCCTCCAGCCATTCCAGCGCGTCCAGGTCGAGGTGGTTCGTCGGCTCGTCGAGGAGGAGCAGGTCGGGCGACCGAAGCAGCAGGGTGGCGAGGCCCAGCCGGGTCTTCTGGCCGCCGCTGAGCGCGGCCACCGGAAAGTCGGGCTCGACGGCGGCGAGGCCGAGACGATCGAGGATCTCGTCGGCCCGGTGCTCGCGGTCGTAACCGCCCAGGCTCTCGAAACGGGCGAGCGCCGCGCCGTAGGCAGTCAGCGTGGACGGCGATTCGGGCGAATCCCGAAGAATCTCGGCGGCCCGGCGAAGATCCTCCGCGGCCAGGGCGAGATCGGCCCGGGCCGCGGCGATGGCCTCGCCGACGGTGCGGCCGACGAGGTCGTCGAGCGACTGGGGAAGGTAGCCGATCGTTTGGTCAGGCGGCGCGAGGACGACGGTGCCCGCGTCGGGCGCGTCGTAGCCGGCGATACAGCGCAGGAGGGTGGACTTGCCGGCGCCGTTCGGGCCGATTAGCCCGACCCGCTCGCCGTCGTTAAGGACGAAGTCGACGTCGGAGAGAACGAGGTCGATCCCAAAAGTCTTGCGAAGGCCCCGAACCTGAAGCATGGCAACCCCTCGTGGTCGATCGATTCGAGCAAGTGAAGCGCGAAGTCGCGTCGATCGATGAGATGCCACACATCGGGCAGGTCCTTTCGCGAGGAGTATTCGGCCATTCGCGAAGCGTCATGGCCAACGTCCGCCGGCCTGCTGTCGCCACTTATGCCGGGCGAAGCTCGGCCCGCGCGTCCTGTTGATGATACCATGCCTCATGAGCCGAGACGGCGCCCTGTCCAGCCGAATGTTCCCCGTCCAGCGGGCGCCACGCGCGATCGCGCGAAAGCACCCGATCGAGGGCACGGGCGTCTCGCCCGCCCCGGGGCCGGCAGGAACGTGCGGTGCGCAACGTCCGCGTTCGACGAGGAGGCCCGACGGATCGGCCAGATACGTGGTCAATAATCCAGAATTGACAACCAGAGATAGAGCGACCATACTCGTTCTTGTGAAAAAATCACGCATTCGGGCCCTTTTCGTCAAGTGAAGGCTAAATATGCTGATCGAATTCTCCGTCGCCAACTATCGCTCGTTCAAGGATGAGGTCACGCTGAGCATGGTGGCGGGTCCGATCGTCGCCAAGGACAAGCGCCTGGACGAGAACAACGTCCTGACCGTCGACGAACGGCTGCGCTTGCTGGCGAGCGCCGCGATCTACGGCGCCAACGCGAGCGGAAAGAGTAATCTGATTCGCGCGCTGCGGTTCATGAAGGAGTTCGTCCTCGGTTCGTCCAAGGACACTCAGGCCCTGGAACCGATCGCGGTCGAGCCATTCCGCCTTGATCCGGAGACGACCAATCTTCCATCCAGATTCGAGATCGTGTTTATCGCCGAGGGACGGCAGTACCGCTACGGATTCGAGGCGACAACGACGCGTGTGACGTCGGAATGGCTGTATCATCGGCCTCGGACCAAGGAGACTCCGCTCTTCCGCCGTGATCTGGATCACTTCAAGCTGTCGGGCCAGTTCCCGGAGGGCCGAGGCCTCGAGGGCCGGACGCGGCCAAACGCGCTGTTCTTGTCAGTGATTGCTCAGTTTAACGGGGAGATTTCCTCACGAGTCGGAAAATGGTTTCATGGGGTCAACGTCGTTTCCGGACTCTCAGACCAGGCCGTGATGGGAGTCACGATCACCGCGTTCGGGGACGCCGAGCGGCGTGCCGAGATCATTCGCTTCGTCCGCGACTGGGACGTCGGAATTGATGACCTTTCGGTTGACTCGGTTGCAGCGACGCCTGAGGTACTGCCCTCGTCAATGCCGGACGCTCTCAAGTCGCTTATCCTCAGCGTGCCGGGTACGACTCAA
>JAJPKB010000473.1 GCA_021323915.1 Chloroflexota bacterium
ATCACTCGATCCAGTCTGCCCGAGGCCACCGAGGTGATGGTCCTCCAGCCGCGGGTCTCTTGACCCACGCGTGAAAAGAACAGCGGGGATTGGCGATCAGCTCGACCAGCCGCGAGCGATCGGCCAGGCCCGGTCGGCCCGCTAAAGAATGTCCTTCCGCAGCGTGCTGAGGAATTCCCGGTTACTCGGCGTGCGGCTAAGGCGAGTGAGCACAGCTTCGATGCCCTCGGTGCCGCCGATGGCCGAGATCATTCGACGCAGGGTGACGACGTCCTTGAGGGTCTCCGCATCGAGCAGCAACTCCTCGCGTCGGGTGCTCGAACGTGGAATGTCGATCGCCGGGAAGATGCGCTTCTCGCCGAGTTTCCGGTCGAGCATAATCTCCATGTTGCCGGTGCCTTTGAACTCCTCGTAAATGACGTCGTCCATGCGGCTACCGGTGTCGACCAGACAGGTCGCGATGATCGTCAGGCTGCCGCCCTCCTCTTGCTTGCGGGCGGCCCCGAAGAATCGCTTCGGCGGGTAAAGCGCGGCGGGGTCGACGCCTCCCGACAGCGTCCGACCGCTTGGCGGCACGATCAAGTTGTAGGCTCGGGTCAAGCGGGTGATGCTGTCCAGCAGGATCACCACGTCGCGCCCGCCCTCGACGAGGCGCTTTGCTCGCTCAAGCGCCATCTCGGCCACGATCCGGTGATCTTCGACCGGCTCGTCGAACGTCGAGCTGATGATTTCGCCCTTGACCGACCGCTTCATGTCGGTGACCTCTTCGGGGCGCTCGCCGATCATCAGCACCATCAAGTGAACGTCGTTATAGTTCGTGGTGATGCCGTTGGCGATGTGTTTGAGGATCGTCGTCTTGCCCGCCTTCGGCGGCGACACAATCAATCCGCGTTGCCCGCGACCGATCGGCGCGACGAGGTTGATGACGCGCTGGGTCAGGTTCGACTGGACGGTCTCGAGGTTGTACATCTCACGGGGAAAGATCGGCGTGAGCTGCTCGAAGTGGGGACGCCGCTTGGCGACCTCCGGATCCAGACCGTTGACCGCCTCGACCCGTAACAGGCCATAGTATTTTTCGTTGTCCTTAGGTGGGCGGACCTGGCCGGTGACCATGTCGCCGGTGCGCAGGCCGAATCGGCGGATCTGGGTCTGGGAGACGTAGACGTCCGCCGGGCCCGGAAGAAAGCCGTCTTTGCGCAAGAAGCCATAGCCATCCTCGACGATTTCGAGAATGCCGCCGCCGAAGAGAAAACCTTGTTGCTCGGTCTGAGCTTGAAGGATTCGAAAAATCAGATCTTGTTTCTTTAGAGCGCTGTAACCGGTGACGCCGAGTTCCTTGGCGATGTCCTGCAGGTCGTCACGGGTTTTTGCCTCTAGCTCCGCAATGTTCACCTGGCGCTCCAACTCTTGAGGAAATGGGAAGGAAGACTAATGACAGGGCCCTGGGCACCGGGGCCAGCGCGGTGTAAAGCGTAGGCCGGGGCCCTTGATGGGCTACTCACTCATTCCAACACGACGGAGTAGCTTGCTCATCCACAGCCAATCGGAGACGCGATGACACGCATACCGCGCTAACAGGGGAGAAGTTCAAGAGTGTTTGTCGATACAGCCCGAATACAGATTTATCTATCTGTCCACGCTGATTCTAGCACAGGCCCCGCGCCGCGTCAAGACGCGGCGGCGGCTTCGCCCCGCGCGCCGACCAGAATCGATTGCTCGATCGGAAGGGCTGGCTGATCGCCTTCGCGCAGGGCGCGAGCGGCGGCTGCGATGAAGGCGCGAAACAGCGGATGCGGGCGCGTCGGTCGCGAGCGCAGCTCCGGGTGAAACTGACAGCCCAGCATCCAGGGATGGCCGACGATTTCCGCGATTTCTACCAGTCGTCCATCCGGCGACTCGCCGCTGACTCGGAGACCAGCCGCCTCCAGGGCCGTGCGGTACTGATTGTTGAACTCCCAGCGATGCCGGTGCCGCTCCTGAATGAACGCCTCTTCGTACGCGCGTGCCGCCAGGGTGCCCGAAACGATCTTGCACGGGTACGAGCCGAGCCGCATCGTGCCGCCCTTGGCGGTCACGTCGCGCTGACTGGCCATCAGATCGATCACCGGATCGGGTGTTGCCTCGTCGAACTCGGTGCTGTTCGCGCGCCGGAGGCCCAGCACGTCGCGCGCGAATTCGATCGCCATCACCTGAAGGCCGAGGCACAGCCCCAGGTACGGGATCTGACGCTCACGCGCGAAACGTGCCGCCAGCATCATGCCCTCGACTCCCCGCGTGCCGAAGCCGCCCGGCACGAGGATGCCATTCAGGTGGGATAGCTCCGCCTCGGCGTTCTCGGGGGTCAGGCGTTCCGAAGCGATCCATTCGAGGTTAAGCTCTCGCTCCTCGAAGAGCGCGGCGTGGGTCAGCGCCTCCTTCACCGATAGGTAGGCGTCGTGCAGCTCGACGTACTTTCCCACCACTCCGATGTTGATCGGATTCTTTGCTCGTCGGATGCGCTTGACAAGATCCTCCCATTCTCCCCAGCTCGGGCTGCCGGACGGGAGATCCAGTCGCTCGGCGATGTAGTCTCCCAGCCCGGCGGCCTCGAGGATGAGCGGCACCTCGTAAATCGTGTCGACCGTCAACAGTGGAATCACGGCCCGACGCTCGACGTCGCAAAAGAGGGCGATCTTCTCCTTCAGGTCGTCGCTGACCGGATAGTCGGAGCGACAGACCACGACATCCGGATGGATGCCGATGCTTCGAAGATCGCGAACGCTGTGCTGGGTTGGCTTGGTCTTGAGCTCGCGGGTCGCGTTGATGTAAGGAAGCAACGTCACGTGGATGTACACCGCGTTTTCCGAGCCTATCTCGCGGTGTAGCTGACGGATCGCCTCGAGAAAGGGCTGTCCTTCAATGTCGCCGACGACCCCTCCCACCTCGCAAATGATCGTTTCGGCGCCAGTGGCCTCCGCCATCTTACGAATTCGAGCCTTGATCTCGTTGGTGACGTGGGGAATCACCTGGATCGTGCCGCCCAGGTAGTCGCCGCGGCGCTCGTTCGAGATGATCGACGAGTAGATCTGGCCGGTCGTGACGTTCGAGTCGCGGGTGAGATTCGTATCGATGAAGCGCTCGTAATGGCCGAGGTCGAGATCGGCTTCCGCGCCGTCGTCGGTGACGAAGCACTCCCCGTGCTGGTAGGGGTTCATCGTTCCCGGGTCGACGTTGAGATACGGATCCAGCTTCATCGCCGCGACGCTGACTCCCCGGCTCTTAAGCAGGCGTCCGATCGATGCAACGGTCACCCCCTTACCAACGGATGACACCACGCCTCCGGTCACGAAGATGTACTTCGGCATCGATCAGACCTCGCTTCCCCGGTTCTCGATACAAACGAGAGAGCGCCCACCGTGCGGTGGGCGCCCTCGCCGTCGTACTGCTTCCGCTTCTTTTATGATCCCAAGTCTCAACGCGCTCCTCTCTCGATAGTATCGCATGTTAGAAACTCGAACGCAACGATACTTGACAGGCCGAAACGCCGAACCTTATTGTATTCAAACATGATCAACGTCATAAATCGGATCATCGTCTCGATCCTACTGATCTTACTTATCGTCATCTTGATTCCGACCGCGGTTACGCCGGACGGTGTGGCTGCTTTTTTTTCTCTCCAGCTCAGCCAGGTGCAGGTTAATCCGATCTCGATCGACCACCTGATTGTCGTGATCGCCTGCTGCTTCCTCATCGCGCTCTCGGTTCTGTTGTTGAACTTCGAATGGAGACGACCACGCGCCCGTGCCGTGCAAATCGCGGGCGGTGGACGAAAGTCGGCCGAGCTGGCGACCGAGTCGGTGGCCGAGCGTGTCAAGGCGGACGTCGAGGCGTTGCCCCAGGTCCGGCAGGCGGCGCCACGTATCGTCGCCCGCGGGGGCGTGGTCGACGTCTTCCTGGAGGTGCGCGTTGACGCGGACGTGGACGTTCCGTCCAAGGCGCAGGAGATCGACCAGGTGTTGCGCGACAGCATCGGACGCATGGGCTTGAAGCTGGGCAAGCCACGGGTTAAGATTGTCTGCGTTCGAGGCTCGAGCTCGGACCCGACGCCCGCGGCGTCCGATTGATCTTTGTGCATCACGCACAAACGGACGGCAGAAATTCCGTTCTTACCTCACGTAGACCCACCGTCAGAATTCCATTAAAGTTGTTTTCAGGAAGAGGCTGCCGCGTGGAACCGCGGTCGTGGGCCGCGATAGGATCCACCGCGAACGGTAGCGCGGGGCCGTCGGTTCGAAGTTAGAGGGTCTCGAACAAGCAGAGGAGGATGTTCAAGTCATGGCGATTGACGTGACCGGCGCGAAGACACTGACCAGTCCCCAGGAGGTCATTGCTTTCGCTCGGGAGCAAGGGGTCAAGTTCGTCGATTACAAGTTCGTCGACCTGCCCGGAACCTGGCAACACTTTTCGGCTCCGATTTCGCAGCTGGACGAGGATGCGTTCGAAAAGGGCCTCGGCTTCGACGGCTCCAGCATCCGTGGCTTCCAGAAGATTCACGAGAGCGACATGTTGCTGATGCCGGATCCGACGACGGCGATCATCGATCCGGTGTGCAAGATTCCGACCCTGAGCATCGTCTGCAACGTGAAGGACCCGATCACCGGCGAGGCGTACTCCCGGGATCCTCGGCACGTCGCCCAGAAAGCCGAGCGATACCTGATCTCGTCTGGCGTCGCCACGACGAGCTTCTGGGGACCCGAGGCCGAGTTCTTCATCTTCAACGACATCCGCTTCGACCAGACCACCCACAGCGGCTTTTACTTTATCGACGCCGACGAGGGCATCTGGAACAGCGGCTCGGCGAACGGTAAGCCGAACCTTGGTTACCGCCCCCGGTATAAGGAAGGTTACTTCCCGGTTCCGCCGATCGACCGGCTTCAGGACCTTCGCTCCGAGATGGTGTTGAAGATGATCGAGGCGGGCATCGACGTCGAAGTGCACCATCACGAGGTAGCGTCGGCGGGCCAGGCCGAGATCGACATGCGCTTCCAGACGCTGACCAAGATGGGTGACCAGCTGCTGCTGTACAAGTACATCATCAAGAACGTCGCGATCGAGCACGGGATGACCGCGACGTTCATGCCCAAGCCGCTGTTCCAGGACAACGGGTCCGGCATGCACGTCCACCAGAGCCTCTGGAGAGACGACGCTAACCTGTTCTTCGATCGGAACGGCTACGCGTTGTTGAGCGACACCGCGCGCCATTACATCGGCGGCTTGCTCAAGCACGCTCCGTCGCTGCTCGCGTTCGCCGCGCCGACCACCAACTCGTACCGCCGGCTGGTTCCGGGTTACGAGGCGCCGGTCAACCTGATCTACTCGCAGCGCAACCGATCGGCGGCCGTTCGCATTCCGATGTATTCAGACAGCCCGAAGGCGAAGCGCATCGAGTTCCGATGCCCGGATGCGACGTGCAACCCGTATCTGACGATGGCCGCGCTTTTGATGGCTGGCCTCGA
>JAJPKB010000456.1 GCA_021323915.1 Chloroflexota bacterium
ATCCGCGTAAATGCCGGAGGTGCAGGCCACGCTCAGGCCGTAGCGGTCGCAAATCGCGCGGGTGCCCGGACGATCGGGCGGCACGTCCATGGCGCCGAAGCCCTGTTCGGCGCCCCAGCGCGCGAACTCCTCGAAGTCGATCTTTCCCAGGGCTCCGGTCGGAAAGAATCCCAGCTTCACGAATGTCTCCTTTGGCCGCGGTTTTGGATTTCGGCACGTGGATACTCATGATATACCGTGACCGAGCCGCGCGCCAGGGAGACGCGGCTCAATTCTCCTGCCGGCTAATCGACTAGGTGATCGGCGGGGTGGCCTTCGGGTCGTTGTAGTTAACGAGCTGGACGGTCATCGGTCCGGAGGTGGCCGACGAGAAGTTCATGCTGATCTGGCCGGGCGTCCGAAAGTCGCTGGCGCGGATCTTCGCCAGCTGGACGCCGTGCTGCCAGAGAATGACGAAGAAGCCGTTGGTCGTATCCGGGCCGCGCGGCGAAAAGTCCACCGTCACCGTCTCGTTGCGGTTCCCACCCCAGTAATCGAACGTGTAGAAGGCCGACGAGCCGCCGGTGCTGCCGACGAGCGTCCCGTTCGGACTGTTGTTGGGTGGCGAGGCCGGTTGGCTCGGCGGGGCGGCGGGCGCGCCGCCGCAGGAGTAGTCGATGTCGTGGTGGCCATCCCAGCTCTGGACCATCGCCACGGTGCCACCGCCGAACGCGAATCCCGACGAGCAGTAGCTCATCGCCGGGATCGCGGCGTTGACCTGGGCAACCCAGTTCGGAAGACCGGGGGCGTAGCTCCCGGCGATCTTCTGCCACATGAAGTTGACCGAGTAGATTCCCACCGGCTTGTTGTGCTGGTTCCAGTAGTCGATTGCCCCCTGGATCACCTGGGCGTTGGCCGCCTGGTTCGGAGACCAGTAGTTGGCCGTCTCGACGTCCAGCCACCAGGCGCGGGGATTGGCCAGACGCGGGCTCGCGACCCGATCGGCGTAGCCGGCGGCGTTGTACCCGTAGTTGTAGGCGCGGCACATCTCGTCGGCCGACGCGCACGCGCCACGCGGGCCGTTCGTCGCCCAGACCACCGATGGCCCCTTCGGATAGTTGATGTTCATATAGAGATCCGGCGTCACCCCGCGGTCGAGCGCCCATTGGAGCTGGCGGTCGAAGCAGCGATTCTGGGTGTAGGCGCGACCACCGTTTACCCCGACGATCAGCGCGCCGGAAGGCGGTGTGTAGGTGCCATCGCACTCCGGAAAGGAGACGTCGTAAAGCGTCGAAGCCGGCGCGAGGTCGTTGGCCGCCGAGGCGGTCAGGGGCGCCGCGAGGGCGAGCAAGATCCCCACGAGCGGGCCAATCGCGGCGCGCCACGCCAACCGCGGACCGGAGACCAGGCGGCGCGTCCGGCTCCGCGACGGACCGGTCGACGCGCTTCGGGCGAACGAACCAGCACCGTCATGGGAATGAACGATCGACCGTACGACCAGCCAGTGTGACACGGCAATCTCCTCTCCGCACAGCGGCATATATTATGTTAAATATCGGCGCGGGTGCGACGGGCCAGGGATGGTGAAGGTGACACGAGGATGGAACGATCGTTAGGAGATTGCCCTGACCGGAGGTCACCGCATGGCGCGGCAACCTAAGTGCCTGCTAGTATACCAGCCCTGTCAATCGTACATACGATCGAGTCTTCGAGTTTCCGGATGGTTAAAGTGACGCGCGGCTGGCTGACGCGGAGGGTATCCTCTATACTTGTAGGCAGAGCTATGCCAAAGCGGATTGGAGAGCCGGTGCGGTCACCTCGGTCCGACCCCTCACGTTCGATCCAGGCGTTGATCTTCGATTTCGACGGGCTCATCCTCGACACCGAGGGACCGGAGTTTCGGACCTGGCAGGAGATCTACCGCGCCCACGGCGCGGAGCTCAGTCTGTCGACCTACGCCGTCGCGATCGGAACCCTGAACGCGTTCGATCCGTATGCCGAGCTGGAGCGGCAGCTTGGACGGCCGATCGATCGCGAGGCGGTTCGGGAGGAGCGACGACGCCGGACCGGCGAGCTGATCGAGCGCGAGCCGATTCGCCCCGGGGTCGAAACCTACCTGCTGGATGCCCGGCAGCTCGGCATGAAGCTCGGGGTGGCATCCAGCTCGCCGCGTCACTGGGTCGCCGGCCACCTCGATCGGCTTGGCCTGACCCCGAGGTTCGACTGCGTGAAGAGCGCCGACGACGTCCGTCGGGTCAAGCCCGAGCCGGAGCTATACCTCGCCGCGCTCGACGCTCTCGGCGTCCTGCCCGAGCGCGCGGTCGCCCTGGAAGACTCGCCGAACGGCATCCTGGCGGCGAAGCGGGCCGGTCTGCGCTGCGTTGCCGTGCCGAATGAGCTGACCCGTCAGCTTCCCCTCGAGCGGGCCGACCTCCGCCTCGACTCGCTGGCCGAGATGTCGCTGACGCGGCTGCTCGACGTCCTGCCCTGACCCGCTCACGTCGGCGCGCCGTCGCCGGTTCCGAAAAAGAGGCTTCCGAGCGGCACGATCGGCGCTTCGGTCGATAGGTTCGACGGTCGCACGACCTCGACGTCTTCGATGAAGAGGCGGCCGCCGCAACGTCCGCAGCGCGGCGGAGCACCGCGGCGCAGTCGAACGCCGGGGCCGTTGGACGGTGTGATCAGGCGGGCTAGAAGGTTCCCATCCGATCGTTCGCCTTCGAACTTCGCGGCAACGTATCCGCAGTTATAACAGTGCAGCTCGCCTCGAACCTTCGCGACCGGCATCGAACCGTACCCCTCCAGCAGACTGCCGCCACGTCGTCGCACCGGTGGACCGGCCGGCTCGCACGTCCGCTCGGTCGGCAACGTGATCGAATCCATCATGCGGCGCGCGCGGCGCGGCAGAATCCACCGAAAGACCTATCAGCCCTACACCAATTAGTCCTACGCCTGGATGCCTGCCAACGAGCCGGCCTGGTTCTTGCGGCGCCGTTGGGCTTTACCAGGAGGCGAGCAATGTCCAGATTGACCAGCGGCGAGCGCAAAGCGCTCCCGGACTCCGATTTCGCCTGGATCGATCGAAACGGCGAGCGGCACCTGCCGATCGAGAACCCGTCGCACGTTCGCGACGCGATCTCGCGGTGGCCCCTGACCGAATTCGATAGCTGCCAGGCGCAGGAAGAGGCGAGGAAGAAGATCCTCAGCGCAGCCCGCAAGTTTTGCATCGAGGTCTCGCCCGACGACTTCATCGTCCTGAACAAGCATCCCTGGCCGGGGGATGCCTGCGAGTCGGAGTAGGCCGGTCGCCGGAGCAGATGGCGCCCCCCGGGGCGGCAGCGTCGGCGGATCAACGCGCGGCGACGCAATCCATCCGCCGTGCGGTTTGTTCGGCGTCCGGGCGAGCCCCCAGACGTTGGAAGATCGCCAGCCCCTCGGCGAGCCGCGCCTGTGCCCGATCCGGTTCGCCCCGCGCGAGGTCGAGGATGCCCTGCTCGCGCAGCGCCAGCGCTTCGGCGTGGGGATAAGGAAGCGAATGGGCCAGGTTTCTCGACTCCGACAGCGCCGGTTCGGCCTCCGCCCACCGTCCGCTTCGGGTGAGAGCCATGCCCAGCACCAATGAAGCCTCGACCCGAGCGAGCAGATGGCGCTGCCGTTGCGCGCGCTCGACCACGCTCGCGGCAAGCTCCAGCGCCGGGGCCAGATCGCCCTGCTCCAGGCGCGCCCAGGCCAGAACCGGGAGGAAGGTGGTCACATCCTGCTCCTCCAGGCCACTCCGATCGAGCAACGCGCTGAGGCGATCGATCGCCCGATCGGGATGACCGCTCACCACGTCGAGGCGGGCCTGGAATTGCCTCGCGTAACGCAGCGCTTGCAGGTGCCCGATTCGCTCCGAGATCCCGGCGCTTCTCGCGAGCAGCGACCCCGCTCGCTCCCAGGTCCCTTCCAGCATTTCCAGCCAGCCAAGCAGGAACAGTGAGTAGGGGAGGGGATTGGCGTCGTCGGACGCCAGGGTTTCCTCGAGCTGGCGGCGAGCTTCACTCCAATCGCCGACCAGAATCCGGTGCATCCCGACCAGCCCCTTCCAGGTCATCGCCAGCTGCGGATCGCCGAGCCGTTGCGCCGCGGCGACTGCCCCATCGACTTCCCGCCCGGCGTCTGCGAAGCGTCCGTTCAGGAGGTGAGTGATGGCGAGGTGGCCGAGGATGTTCGAACGGGCCACCGGGTGATCGGTCGACTCGGCGAGGGCGCGTCCGTGCTCGAGCACCGAGAGTCCGTCCTCGATCCGCCCGAGCAAGCAGAGGGCGTAACCGTGGACGTCTTCGGCCTCGGCCAGGACCCGGTCGTCGCCGACCCGGGTCGCCAGATCGGTGGCCTTCTCGCCGGCTTGGAGCTGGGCATCGTAACGGGATGCGAAATGGAAGATCGTCGCGAGCTTCACGTAGAGGAGCGCCAGGGCTGACGAGGGACTGGCTCGGTCCAGGTCGTGCAGCAACGGCTCGGCCCGCGCGATCCCCTCGCCGGCGGTCCCCCGGAAGCCGTGCGCCCAGAGCGCTGGCGCGAGGGTGGCGGCGAGCCGTTCGGCGTCGCCGAGCGCGGCGTAGGTCTGGATAGCCGGCTCCAGGATCGCCAGCGCTTCGTCGTAGCGGCCGACGGTGGTGAGAAGGGCGCCGAGCTTCTCCCGCGCCCGGGCCTCTCGCGCCGCGTCGCCGAGCCCGGATGCCAGCTCGACGGCCTGGCGGAAGTGTTGCTCGGCCTCCGGATGGGCGAAGACCGCCTCGGCCCGGTCGCCGGCGAGCATCGACCAATGAAAGGCGCGCTCGGGAACGGACCCTTCCAGGAAGTGCCGGGCGAGCTCCGCCGCGATCCTGGCGCGATCGCTTTCCGTCCGAGACTCGAGCGCCTCCGCGGCCGCTCGGTGCAGCCGTCGCCGGTGCCGTTCTCCGAGGTCGGCGTAGAGGGCTTGCTGGGTCAGGGCGTGATCGAATGCGTACGCCTCGTCTCCCACCGCGCGCACCAGCCGCGCCGCCGCGGCTTCGTCGAGTGCCGTCTCCGCCGCCTCTTCGCTCCAGGCGCCCAGGGCCACCAGCAGGTCGAGCGCGAACGTCTGCCCGAGAACGCTCGCCTGCCGCAAGATCTCCTGGGCCGGCGGGGTCAAGCGCGCTACCCGCTGGGCGATCAGCGAGCGCACGCTGGCCGGTACTTCGATCCTCTCGGGATCGCGCCACTCCCACGGACCATCGTGCTGGACCAGGGCACCCCGATCGATCAGGCTTCGCACGAGCTCGCGCGTGAAAAAGGGGTTGCCCTCGGTGTGCCCCTGAACCCAGCGGCCGAAGGCCGGATCGGTCTGACCGATCAGCGCGTCGATGAAGCGGCTCGTGTCGGCTTCGTCCAGGTCCGCCAGGTGGATCCGCGCGACCAGGCCCTCTCGGTCAAGATCGAAGAGCGCCCGGGCGAGCAGGTGGTCGGGGCGGTATTCGTCGTCGCGATAAGTCCCGACGAAGACGGCCGGCGGATGGCGCACGAAGCGCGTCAGGTGCCGCAACAGCCGCAGGCTCGACTCATCCGCCCATTGCAAGTCGTCGAGCAGGACGGCCAGCGGCCGACTTCCGCCGAGCGCCTCGAAAAAGCCGCTCACCGATCGCATGAGGTGTAGAGGGTCCTCGGCGCCCATCGTGGACAGCGGAGAGGCGAGCGGCGAGTCGGGCAGCAGCCGGGCCAGGTAGGGCCAGCGCTCGGGAACGTCGCCGCGAAGGCTCGCCGGCGCGGCCCGCTGCGCTTGCGCCAGGATCTCGAGAAACGGGAAGAACGGCACGGTGCGTTCCGGCTCGTAGCAGCGTCCGGTCAGGACGAGAAAGCCGCGCCGCTCGAGATCGAGCGCCACTTCCTGGGCCAGGCGAGTCTTGCCGACGCCCGGCTCGCCGGCCAGCAGGACGAGGCGGCCGATCCCACCGCGCGGCTCCTCGACGACGCGCAGCACCTCGCCGAGCTCCTCATGCCGGCCGATCAATGGCCCGTCAGGCGCCGCGCCGAGAAAGGCGCCCACCGGCGCGGCGGAGGCTGCCTCGCCGCGCGCCACCGGTCGAGTGCCGCTCGAGTTCTCCTTCCCACCCCGCGCGGCCAGCGTGAAGGCGTCGTGGGCGGCACCCTCCAGGCCGAGCGCCGCGGCAAGGAGACGAATGGTGTGCGGATGGGGGCGCAGGCGCTCGCCGCGCTCCAGCTTGCTCACCGCCTTGGCGGTGAGCCCGGCGCGAGCGGCGAGCTCCTCCTGGGACAGCCCGGCCGCGAGCCGTAAGCAGCGCAGCTCCGGCCCAAAGGAGGAAACCCGGTCGTCCCCCATGGGTCAAATCTCCTGACCAATCCCAAACGCAGGTTGAGTCGATCGCGCGAGGTGTAGGTCCAGCCTTGCCCGGTACACGGGCGGATTTATCGTACCATGCGCCGACCGCGTCAAGAAGGCGCGGTTGGGGGACAATTGGGAGAGGAAATGGGGTAGGACTGGGGCTGGCTGGCGGCAACCAATCCGACCGGAAGGCGGAGCGGATGCGCGGGGACAAGCCCCTGGGGACTGGTCGGGGCCGGGCCGGGCTCCCTCACCCCCTACCCCTTCCTGCCTACCCCCTGACCACCAACTCTCTCCTCTACCCTCTGACCCCCTTATCCTGGGGGGAACCTTCCCTTTCCCAGGGAGAACCGTCCGTTCGCCAGGGGGAACCTTCAGTCGCTGGGGAAGGGTCTTACGGGAGATGCTCCTGCGGGGTCCCCTCTCCCTCTGGGAGAGGGCGAGGGTGAGGGTCTGTGCCTGTTGGCCGCCGCGATGATCGGACCCTCACTCCAACCCTCTCCCAGAGGGAGAGGGAGGAGCACGCCGGGCCGCCGGTTGAATCACCCGTCCGTTTGCCCTAAGGGTGTCTGAAAAGGGCGTAGGGCAGGGAGTGGGGCCGGGGAGTGGGGTGGGAGCTTGTCTCCTGCCCGTTGGGGTGCACCCCTTTGACCAGACCAGTGTGTCTGCCCGCTGATGGCAGACGTAGGAGTAGTCGTTCTCTTCTTTCTTTGTTACTTTCTTTCTTCTCTTGTGGATCCTGTGGATAAGTGGATAACCTCCCCCGGCCCATTCAGCCGACCAACACCGGGATGGGGTTCGC
>JAJPKB010000116.1 GCA_021323915.1 Chloroflexota bacterium
CCCGGCGAATTGGCGACGAGATCCGGGATTTCGGAGACCGGGATGTCCACGGTCTCGGGATTGCGCGGATCGTAGGCGGTCCAGGCCCCCATCGCCCCGAACGACACCAGCCAGGCGACGATCACGACGCCATCGACGTCACCCGCCAGGACGGCTCGCACCTCCTGCGGGGACTCCGGCGACGACCCGGCGGTCGTTGCGAGCGATTCCGGATCGTCCGGATCGAGAAGCAGGCGGTACTGAGCCGCGCGGACGATCGCGGGCTGGGCGCTCAAGCGACGCAGGCGGGTCGTGAAGGTCGACCGCGCCGGGGCGGGCGCCGTGATGGTCGTGACCGGCGAGCATCCGACCAACAGCAGCACCGCCAGGACGATGACAAGTCGGCGATCCAGGCGATGGGCGGTCATGGTGGGCACCTCCTTAAGATGCACTCCTTAAGCGGGTCCGCGGTTCCTTGACCCGGCCCATTCTCACGCGCGCGACGTCGCCCCGACACCGACAGACCGCACACTTGCACGGACAGTTCCTCGCACGGTCGCGGCAAAGCGGCGGTGACTCGGCCGGCGTTGTGCTATGATGGGCAGCGCGCCGCCTCGTCGCGTCCGCGCGAGTCGGCCAGCGGTCCTCATCCGGGAGGTGAGCCGATGGACCGGCCGGAGAAGGCGAGCTTCGGGGAGGTGCTCCGACGCTATCGCCGTGCCGCGGGCCTCTCGCAGGAGGCGCTCGCCGAGCGCGCGCAGATGAGCGCGGAAGGGATCAGCGCGCTCGAGCGCGGGACTCGGCAGGCGCCCTACCGGGACACCGTGCGGCTGCTCGCGACGGCCCTGGGGCTGAGCGCGGCGGAGCGTGCCGACCTTGAGCGGACGATCGTGCGCGCGCGGGGCGTCCGGCCGCGCGCCACCCCGGCCGCGTCCGAAGACGACTCGCCCCCGCCCGTCGAGGGGCACGTCGAGGCCCCGCCCCAGACGCGACCGATGGCCGAGCTACCCACCGGAACGGTCACCTTCCTCTTCGCCGACGTCGAGGGAAGCACCCGACCGCGGGAGCGGCACCCGGATGGGGTGCCGGCGACGACGGCGCGCCACGCTGCCATCGTCGAGGAGCAGGTCGCGCGTCGCCAGGGAGTCGTCGTCCGGCCGCGGGGCGAGGGCGACAGCAGCTTTGCGGTCTTCACCCGGGCGAGCGATGCCGTGGCTGCCGCGGCCGCGATCCAGCAAGCACTGCACACGGCGCCCTGGCCGTTGCCGACCCCCTTGCGGGTGAGGATCGCGCTCTCCACTGGCGAGGCCGAGCTGCGCGACGGCGACTACTACGGGGCGGCGGTCAATCGCGGCGCTCGGTTGCGCGCCCTGGCCCATGGCGGGCAAGTCCTGGTGTCGCAGGCGACCCACGCCCTCGTTTGTGGGGCGCCTCCCGAGGAGGTCGGCTTCATCGACCTGGGCGAGCATCACCTCCGCGACCTGGCCGCCGGCGAGCGCGTTTTCCAGCTCGTGGCGCCGGGCCTGCCCGAGGCCTTCCCCCCGCTTCGCTCGCTGGACCGCCTGCCGAACAACTTGCCGCGGCAGCTCACGACTTTCGTCGGTCGCGAGCGCGCGCTCGCCGAGGTGCGGGAACTCCTGGCGGCCCATCCCCTCGTGACCCTGACCGGGTCCGGCGGCTGCGGCAAGACGCGCCTGGCGCTTCAAGTCGCCGCCGACGTCGTCGACGCCTACGCCGACGGCGTCTGGCTCGTGGAGCTCGCCCCGCTATCCGACCCCGACCTGGCCGCGCCAACCGTTGCGAACGTGCTCGGGGTCCAACGACCGGCCGATCGGCCGATCCTCGCCCACCTGGTCGACGCGCTCCGGACGCGGCGGCTGCTCCTGATCCTGGACAACTGCGAGCACCTTGTCGACGCCTGTGCCGCGCTGGCCGACGCGCTGCTGGGTGGCTGCCCCGGCGTCCGGATCCTCGCGACGAGTCGGGAGGCGCTGCGGATCGCCGGCGAGACGAGCTGGCGCGTGCCGTCGCTGGACGTCCCGCCGGGCGATCACCTCCCGCCCCTCGGGGACCTCGGGCAGGTCGAGGCGGTGCGCCTGTTTGTCAATCGGGCAGAGGCGGCCTTGCCCGGCTTCGCCCTCACCGGCCAGAATGCCGCGGCGGTCGCCGAGATCTGCCGGCGTCTGGATGGGATTCCCCTCGCCCTGGAGCTGGCGGCGCCGCGGCTGCAAGGCCTCTCGGCCGAGCAGCTCGCCGCGCGACTCGACCGGCGCTTTCAGCTCTTGACCACCGGCAGCCGCACCGCGCTTCCCCGCCAGCAGACCCTGGTGGCAGCGGTGAGCTGGAGCTTCGACCTGCTCAACGACGCCGAGCGGACGCTCTTCGCGCGTCTCGCGGTCTTTACCGGTGGCTTCACGCTGGAGGCGGCGGAAACGGTCGGCGGCGGCGTCCCGCTCGCCGCCGCCGACGTGCTCGGACTGCTCTTGCGGTTGATCGATAAGTCGCTGGTCGTCGCTGAGGTGAGCGAGAAGGGGGTCGCGCGGTATCGGCTGCTGGAGACGCTGCGCCAGTTCGGATGGGAGAAGTTGCGAGCCGCGGGAGAGGCCGACTCGCTAGGCGAGCGCCACGCCCGCTATTACCTGGCACAGGCGGAGGAGGGCGAGCGGGGCTTGCGGGGCCGGGACCAGGTCGACTGGCTCTGGAGGCTGGAGGCCGACCACGACAACCTGCGCGCCGGGCTGACCTGGCTCGAGCGGCGGGGACAGGTGGACACGGCCCTGCGTCTCGCCGGGGTGCTGGCGGTCTTCTGGGCGATCCGCGGGTACTACGCCGAGGGACGGGCGCACCTCGAGCGGTTGCTGGCCCGACCCGAGGTGGCGGAGTCCTGGGCCGAGCGCGGGAAAGCCCTCTGGGGCCTGGGTCGGCTTGCCGACCGCCAGGGGGATTTTGGGGTCGTGCGCGCGTGCTTCGAGGAGAGCCGCGCCTGCGCCGCCCGGGCCGGGGACCGCGAGACGATCATCCGCGCCTTGATCGGATTGGGTAAGTGGGCGGTGAATCAGGACGATCGGCGGGCCGGTCAGTGGCTCGACGAGGCCCTGGCGCGGGCGCGGGAGCTCGGGGAGCCCTGGGCGATCGCCGCCGCACTCGGTGAGAAGGTGGTGCGGGAGGTGAGTCAGGGCAACCTCGCGCTGGCTCAATCGCTTGGCGAGGAGCGCCTGGCCATGGCCCGGCAGATAGGCGACACCTGGGAGGTCAACTTCGCGCTGCACGTGCTCGAGCAAGCCGTCCTGGCTGGGGGTGATTGCGCGCGAGCCCGCGTCCTCTGTGACGAGAAGCTGGCCATCGCCCGGGCCCTGGGGGATCGGAGCAGCATCGCCACGACTCTCGGCTTTCTGGGCCAGGTGGACGCCGCTCAGGGCGATCCCGAGCTGGCCCGGGCCCGGTTCCTGGAAGGGCTCGCCATCTACCGCGATCGCGGCGACCAAGACGGGATCGCCTTTGCCGCGGGCAACTTGTGCGAGCTGGCCCTGAGCCAGGGCGACCTGGGGGCGGCGCGCGCCTTCGCCGCCGAGTGCCTGACGGCCGCCCGG
>JAJPKB010000273.1 GCA_021323915.1 Chloroflexota bacterium
CGCCGCTGTACTTATCGATCGTGCCCTCGTGCTGGATGATGCGAGCGACGACAGCCTGGAGCAGGGCATTCAGCGCGCTCAGAACCTGCTCGGGAGGCAGCGGCTCCGAGAACGACGTGAAGCCACGGATGTCCGCGAAGAGAACCGTCACTTCCCGCTTCTCGCCTCCGAGGGCGAGCGCGCGCTCGGGCTGCTGCACCAGAGCGGAGACGACCGACCGGGGCACGTAGCGACCGAAGAGGTCGGTGACCTGACGGCGCGCCCGCTCCTCACGCACGAATCGCGATCCCCCTTGGACCACACCGGCTGTGATCAACGCAGCGGGAGCGAGGATGAGATCGGGAAATACCCCCCGACGGTAAAGCCAGGTCGCGTAGGCCAGATAAAGCCCGAGCATCGCGGCCAGAGCCAGAACCGCCCCGACAGGACGGCTTTTTCGGACGACCGCGGTACCGCCCAGACCGCATACCAGCACCGCCAGGACGTCCTGGAGCAACGGCTCGGATTGGAGAAAGCGGCCGTCGACGATCGTTTGGACCGCGGCGGCGACGATCTCCCCGGTACCCGCGCGACGCGTCGGGGAGGTCGGAACAGCGTAGGTATCGGCGACAATCGGCTGGGCCCCGATCACGACGATCCTGCCGCGGAACTCGGCGGGCGAGACCCTACCCTTCAGAACGTCGACGTAGGAAACCGTCCGGTAACTTCCCAGCGGCGACGGGTAGTTGATCCAGAGCGCGGCGGGCGAGGTGAGGAGAGGAGTCTCGGCCGGCGGCGCGATCACCCAGGGCAGCGAGCGGCCCGGTCCGAAGGGATAGGGCGACGGGCGCGTCGGCGCCTGGCGCAACGACGCCGGCACGCTGGTGGCCGCGAGGCCAGCCGATTTGACCCAGGCAGCGGCGATGCCGGTGGCCCGGGCGAGCCCGGGCACGTCGCCGGGCGGCGGAAGGCCAAGCGCCGCGCGAGCGATTTTCAGAGCGAGGGTTTCGTCGAATCCCTCGGCCGGGCTGTAGGCAAGCAGCGGATAGTATCGGACTCGCTGGACGACGTCGTAACCGGCGACGTAGAAGATCGGGTCGGAGCCGACGTGGGGCAGATAGGTGTTCCGGTCGCGGGCGAACCAGTCGATGTTGTCAGCAAAGGCGATCTCCCGAACGATGCGATCCTTCGGATCGAGCGTTAGGAGCCGGTCGAGGAGGCGCCTCGTCGTGGTTTGATCGAGAAAAACCGGACGGGTATCGCCGACCGATCGGGCGCCGTCGTCGAGGAGCGTCCGGTACACCGCGAGGTCTTCGTCTGTCGTCGGCGGCCAGCCGGCTGAGCCGATCTCGTTGTACGTCTTGTTGTCCTGGAGCACCAGGATGATGTTCGGATCAGTCGGCTGGCGTCCCAACCCGGGGCCTCCGTCCCAGAGGAAGAGCATGTCGGCGGCGTAGAGCTGAAGCGCCTGCACCGGGACGAGCGGCAGCAACGCCAGGACCGACATCAGCAGCGCCGGAGCCATGATGGACAAAGCGACCGGTATGGTGATGCGCCACCGTACCGGCGGCGGCGCCCGAACAAATCCCTTGGTCAATCGACAGAGCATCTGCTTCATGGCCTCTTCCTGATTCCGTGGCTCGATTCTGCCACAGACCACGCGACCGGGAAAGTGCTCGGCCACTGCCGATCGGGTGGGAAAGCGCGATCCGATAACCGGCGAAATTAAGCAAAATTTATACGGCGGTTAAGGCGTCTTCGAGTAGATTTCCAGCCAGGGCTAGCCGGGGCAACGTCCGAGGACCGACAGAACCTGGGGGTCGTGGCCCGATTCGTCGGGCGGCGCGTGTGACGCCCATCACCTGGCGCGTGACCCGGATCACTGCGCCAGCTGGGCCAGCCGGATAGTCTTGCCAGCGAAATTCTCCGTAGGAGGTCAAACGTGAGTCTCGACGCAGTCAAAGCAGTCCTAGCGCGAGCGATCCAGGATGATGAGTTCCGCAATCAGCTCAAGTCGGATCCGGTCACTGCCCTGGCATCCTACGACTTGACCGACGGCGAGCAAAAGGCACTCGCGTCGACCGAGATCAATATCGACGCCCTGGAGGCATTAGAGGATCGTACGTCCAAGATCGCCACCTTCATAACATTCGAAGTGACCATCTACAAATAAGTATCTACGATTGGCGGCCGCCCGAGCGGCATGACCGGGACGGGAGAGGATTTGTCCAGGAAGCGAATCCTCTCCTCGGGCGATTACGCGCTCGCGCCCGGCCGAGGCGTTGGGTAGGACGCAGAGCCGCGAGAAGGCAAGCAGCCTGAGAGCGCGGGCGAGACGCCCGCGCTCCGCGAGGATTTCGCCCACATTTCTGGGTTACGCCTGCGGCGCTTCACCAAAAGGTCGACAATCAAATCCTCGCCGTCAGTCAGGGGGAGTCGTTATGGATCTGAACATCCTGGTCACAAATCGTTGTAATGCAACCTGTGACCATTGCGCGCCGGCTTCTGGCCCCCGCGACCGGACCGAGCTCTCACGGAACGAGATCTTCTCCTGCATCAGCCAGGCCTCGGAGACCGCGGCAAAGTCGGGGCAGCATCTCGGGATCTCCGGCGGAGAGCCGTTCCTGAACTACCCGTTGCTCCTCGACGTCGTCGATTTCGCGTCCCAGCGAGGTTTCCGCGTCAGCGTGACGACAAATGGGTTCTGGGCGCGCAGCGTCGAGATTGCGATCGAGAAGCTGCGACCGCTTCGTGTTCGCGGTCTCAGCGCCATGTCGATTAGCCGAAGCCCGTTTCACGCGCGCTTCATCCCGGTTGATCGGGTCCGGAATACCCTCGAAGCCGCGGCCGAGCTGGGGCTCAGAATTCACATCAAAGCGGTCGTGACCAGGAGCTTCCCCTTGTCGCGCCTGCTGGCAGGCCTCGACGACGCGGCCGCTCGGGCCGATGCTCTCGTGCAGACGATCCCGGTCTATCCCTTCGGGCGGGCGTCCGAGAAAGTTCCCGAATCCGAGCTGTACCTGCGGCCGGGAATCCCGATGCTCCCCTGCCCCGGACCAGCCCTGACCATCAATCCGGCCGGCGTGGCGATGCCCTGTTGCAACCCGGGTGGAGAAGGCGACCTGCTCCGGCTGGGGAACGTTCGCGATCAAGGCCTGGCCGAGCTCCGGCAGCGCTTTCACCAGGATCCGGTGATGCGTATCATCCATGAGCACGGACCGGGTTACGTCGTCTCAGCGATCCGGGGGCGCGGTCTCGGCCACAAGCTTCGCGACGACTACGTGGGCGTCTGCCACCTTTGCGGCCAAATCGCCGCCGACCCGGAGTTGGCGGCGGTGGCGCGGGAAGTGGCGCAACGGGAGGAGGAACGCCGCACCCAGGTGCAGCTCGATCGCCTGCTGGCCTCGTTCCAGGTCGCGTATAACGCACTGACGACCGCGCCGACGGCGAGCGCCGGCCCGGAAGCCGATGATCTGGTCGTGGCCAGAGAAACGGCTGAAGTCTGAATGTCGGCGAACGACGCGCCCTCGTCCCGAACCGGGGCGGACCTACTCGAACGATCCACCTTCTTCGCGGGTCTTCCGGCCGAGGCGCGCGGGGCGCTCGCCGCGCGCTCGAGGCGCGCGGAGTTTCCCGAGGGCGCGGTGATCGTTCGCGAGGGCGATGAAGGGGATCGCTACTTCATCATCGCGTCGGGCGAGGTCGATGTCTGGGCGGCAAAGGAGCCGAATGGCGCACTCTCCGTCCCGTCCGACGGCGCGATGACCTGGAGCCCCGATCCCCGGCGCTTCACCTTGCTCAGCCGTCTGGGGCAAGGCGATGGATTCGGCGAGATGGCGCTGCTGCTTGGCGGACCGCGCCGGGCCACGGTGCGGGCTGCCACTTCCGTGGTCGTTTACACGGTCGACGGCGCGACTTTTCTTCAGGCGGTAGCGGAGCATCGCGGTCTCGCCCTGGCGGTCGAGGAAGAGATGGCGCTTCGGGCATCGGCGAACTTCCTGGGTCGTTCGTCGCCGTTTGCCAACCTGCCGGCGGAGACACTCCGCTGGCTGGCATTGCGCGTCCAGGCGGTGTTGTACGAGGC
>JAJPKB010000064.1 GCA_021323915.1 Chloroflexota bacterium
AGCTCGTCGAGATCGACGTCCGGCTCGACCGGCTTTCCCCGCGCGTGGACCTGCAAGATTTGAAGGCGCCCAGCGCGATCCGGCAGTCCCAGCGTCACCTGCCGATCGAAGCGACCCGGCCGAAGAAGGGCTGGATCGAGCACATCCGGTCGGTTCGTCGCCGCCAGGACGATCACCTCGAGTCGTTCGTCGAAGCCGTCCATCGCGACGAGTAGCTGGTTAAGCGTCTGCTCTCGTTCGTCGTTCCCGCCGCCGAGCCCGGCCCCGCGCTGGCGTCCGACCGCGTCGATCTCGTCAACGAAGACAATACAGGGGGCATTCCGCTTGGCCTGGTCGAAAAGGTCGCGAACTCGGCTGGCGCCGACGCCGACGAATAGCTCGACGAACTCCGATCCACTGATCGAGAAGAAAGGAACGCCCGCCTCGCCCGCCACGGCACGCGCCAGGAGCGTTTTCCCGGTGCCCGGCGGCCCGACCAGGAGGACGCCCCGCGGAAGCCGCGCCCCGACCCGGTGGTATCGGCCGGGGTTCTTCAAGAATGCCACGACTTCGGTAAGCTCGGCCTTCGCCTCGTCTTCACCCGCCACGTCGACGAAGGTCACTCGTGATCGCTCTCCCTGGTAGAGCCGCGCCTTGCTTCGTCCGAACCCGAGCGCGCTCTGCTGGCCCCGCTGCATCTGGCGTCCGATGTACAGCATCAGCCCAACGAGCAGGAGAATCGGCAGAGCATTCGACAAAAGATCCAACACCCAGGAGCCGTTCGACGTATCGACGGCCGTGATCTGCACTCCCTGCTTCTCGAGGAGTGGCAAGAGTGTCGGATCGTTGAGAGCAGGGATCGTCGTGCTGAATTGGTCCGATGCCGGCGGTGCGGTTTTCTGACCGGGCGTCGAGGCCGGAACCGGAGTGGCACCCGGGACCGGGATGGCCTTCTTCAGCTGGCCATTCACGCTTTGCCCTGAAATGGTAACCTTGGCGACGTTTCCGGACTCTATCTGAGTGAGGAAGTCGGTGTACGAAAGAGAGATCGTTGCCGGGCCTCGCGGCACCAAGAAAGTCACCGCGTTCCAAGCAAGCAGTACCGCGAAGACCACCCACCACACCCATGATGGAATCAGCGGACCGGTTGGCTGGTCGTTACTGGAAGGCGTTGAAGGGGGCCTATCCGCGCTCATGTCCTCACTCTTTGCTCGGCGGGAGGTTAGGAATCGTGGTGACGAGGCCAATCACCAGGCCGGTGAACGCCTTGGAACCACGAGGATCAACTGCCGTGCCAAACACCACCCGATACTTCCTCCAGCCGAAGTCAACTGCATGATATGCTTCCTGAAACACCCTGTAAACTGGAGACCAAAGCCGATGCCGCGTTTCGACGCCGATTGGATCGACTTCATGCTTCGTCCCGAGCGCCGTGGCTCACCGCCAGCCGAGGACGTTCTCGCCCACCTGCCCATCGCGGCGGGCCAGGTCATCGCCGACGTCGGCTGCGGACCGGGCTTCTTCACCCTGCCGCTGGCGCGCCTGGTCGCTCCGGGCGGAATCGTCTACGCCATCGACGTCGAGCCAGCGATGCTGGATCTAGTCCGCTCGCGGTCCGCCGAAAAAAGACTTTCGGGAATCGAGACGATTCGCGCTGAGGGTGGCCGAATTCCGCTCGACGACGCTCGGGCTGACCTCACCTTGTGCGGTCTCGTTCTGCACGATCTCTCGGACCGGGAGGCGATGGCTCGCGAGTTGATCCGGGTGACCCGCCCCGGCGGTCGAATCGCCGTCGTCGAGTGGACGCCCGATCCGGACGACTCGCGGCCCAACCGCCTCCACCCGGAAGAGGCGATTGCCCTGTTTGACCGCGCGGGAAGGCAGATGTTCCAGGTCACGCCGCTGGGCAAACAACAGTACCTGATCGTCGGGTAACGTCCCTAACGTGCCGCCTTGATCGCCTCGCAGAGGAGCCCGACGCCGGTCCGAATCTCGTCCAGGTTGGCCCAGCTGTAGGCGAGCCGGATGTGGTCGAATCCATTGTCGCCGTATGGGAAGAAGCTCGGACCCGGAACGTAGGAAACCCGTCGCTCGGTCGCCAGCTCCATCAGCTTCTGAGGGTTGGTTCCCTCGGGAAGACGGATCCAGATGAAGAAGCCGCCGTCCGGGCGGCTGATCTCGGCGCTGTCGCCCAGGCCCACGCGCAGACACTCGAGCATCGTATCGCGCTTCGTCCGGTAGATTCCCCGCAGCTCCTCCACGTGAGCGTGCATGTGACGGCGAAGGTAGTAGGTCGCGACCCGGCTCATGTACGGATTCGTGCCGCCGTCGGTCTTGAACTGGGCAATGGTCGGCAGGAGATTCTTGGGCGCCAGGATCCAGCCAAGTCGGACGCCCGCCGCCAGGATCTTGGACAGCGTGCCGCTCCGAAGCACCCGGCCATTCTGATCCAGGCCGAACAGCGACTTGACCGGCTCGCCGCTGTAACGAAGCTCGCCGTACGCATCGTCTTCCAGGATCATCGTGTCGTACTTCTCGGCCAGGTCCAGCAGCTCGGTGCGCCGACGTAGCGATTGAGTCATGCCGGCCGGGTTCTGGAAGTTCACGATCGTGTAGATCAGCTTGGCTTTCTTTCCCTGCCGCGCCAGCTCTTTCAGCCGTTCTTCGACCTCGTCGGTACGAATCCCTTCCTGATCGGTCGACACGCCGATCATCTGCGGACCGTAGCGACGGAAGGTGTTGAGGGTGCCGGAGAACGTTGGCGCTTCGGTAATGATCGTGTCGCCGATATCGATGAGCAGATCGGACGCCATCGCCAGCGCGTGCGACGAGCCGTTCGTGACCAGAACGTTATCGACCGAGATCTCAAACCCTTCGTAATACTTGGTTTTCTCGCAGACGAGCTCCCGCAGCCCCAGGTAGCCGAGCTGATGGCCATACCCGAGGACGTCCGGCCCCTCGGCGTCGAACGCTTCGCGCGTGGCTTCGACGAGCTCGTTGTACGGAAAGGATGCTGGATCCGGAAAACCGCCACCAAACATGTAGAGTGGCGCGCTGGCCGCGCCAGCGCCCCGCGCCCCGCGGGCAGCGGGCGCCTGCAGCTTCGCTCGACGGGAAAGCAGAGAATCGTAGCTCGTGGCCCTGACGACGTCCATCAGTCTCCTCGCTTCAGGAACTCTGGCGGCCATTATACATGAAGCTCCTCCGGCTTTGGACCGAGCGGCCGCCCGGGCGATGCCGGGCGAATCGCTCTTAACTTCGTCGGGGAAACGCTAGCTTTGCGCGCGGATTCGATGTATACTACCGCGAGAGGGCAGATTTTTCCGCCGAACGTGAAGCGGCTGGGTCACACCGGTCACTCTCCGAGCGCGCTGACGAACCGCCCCGAGTTGATTTTTTCAAGGAGTTAGCGCGCAAATGCCTGATAAGACCCTGACCTGTCGCGACTGTGGGTCGCAATTCGTGTTCACCCAGAGCGAGCAGGACTTTTACGCTCAGAAGGGTTTCACGAACGAGCCGTCTCGATGCCCCGAGTGCCGAGCGGCCCGCAAGGCCTCCCGTGGCGATGGCTACGGACGTTCGTCCGGTGGTATGGGTGGCCAGCGAGAGATGTTCCCGGCCGTTTGCTCGCGTTGCGGAAAGGACACCATGGTTCCCTTCCAGCCCACGAGTGGCAAGCCGGTCTATTGCTCGGACTGCTTCCAGATCGAGCGAGGCGGATCGTCTCGCGGTGGATACGGCCGCCGCTAAAGCGGCTGGCTCGGCCACGAAAGTGGCCCGCCCCCAACTTTAGGCAGCCTGAGACCGACACCGCGAAGACGCGAAGGGCGCAAAGGAAGAAACCAGATCGGGCGTGTGCCGGTTCCCCCCGTGCAAGGGGAGCAAGAGGGGCAAAGCCGCCCCAGCGTCTGGGATGGAGAAGATAGAATCCAGGAGCGAGAAGCAAGACCGCGAACGCCTCGCGCCTTCGGGATTCTAGATTCTCGCTTCCGCGTTCTCGGTTCTTCCTTCGCGCTCTTTGCGCCTTCGCGGTGATCGTTCTCTCGCCGCCCTTTCCCTCTCGTTTGACCGACTCCTCGATTTCCCGCTATACTGCGCATCGCGAAACGCCTTTTTTGACGAGAGAGGAATGTGCGATGCAGCGGAGCCCGTCGGACGCCCCCAAAAACGTCGAGTTATTCGCTATCGGCACCGAGCTGGTGATGGGGCGCATCTACGATACCAACTCGTTCTGGATCGCCGAGCAGCTCGCCAAGCTCGGCACCTGGCCGAGGCGCATTCTTTGTCTACCCGATGACGACGATGAGGTCATTCGCGCGTTCGACGATTCGCTCAAGCGTGGAACCGAGATTCTCATCACCACCGGCGGGCTCGGACCAACGCCCGACGACCGCACGCTGGATTGTATTTGCCGACTTCTCGGTATCGAGCAGCGAATCCACCAACCCACCGTCGACAGCTTCGTTCAGCGTCGCAATCTTCCCGATGCCAGCCACCTCACGCCGAGCCTCCGAAAGATGGCGACCACGCCGGTAGGCGCAAACGTCTATCAGAATCCGGCCGGCTGGGCGCCGCTGATCGAGCTTCCGAACGGTTCGGCAACCTTTTACATCATGCCCGGCCCTCCCAAGGAGATGCAAGCGCTCTGGGATACACATCTGAACGCGATTTTGAAAGAATTATTTCGATCGACGACCGCCGCGAGTCGGGTCTGGGTCACGATGTTCGAGTCCGAAGTCTCGCCCCACGTTCAGAAAGTCATGCAGACCTACCCGCAAACCTACATCAAGCCTTACGTCGCGCTCCGCACCGAGACCAGCCTTCCGGTCGATCTCGTGGCGCACGGTCCCGACGATGCCTCGGCGAGGGCGACGCTTGACGCGGCGGTCAACCTTCTCGGAGAGCTGGTCCGGGGCAAGGGAAAGGAAATGTGGCTCGACCGGTGAACCGGTTATCGGAGGGGCGGTTCCGGGCCACTGATCTTCCCTCGTCTACCTCGACACGGTTGTCCGGGCCGCTGCCCGACCGGTTTCGCACGCCATCGCGCATTCTTTCGCCCGTTCGTGCCTTTGCATTGGCTGGGTGACCGGCGCGTTCCAGATTCGTCTCCCCATCAGCAGGGTCACGCCTAGCGTCGCCAGCCCTCCCAGCAGGAGCGGCGCGACAGTGCCGCTGGTCTCGGCCAGCGCCCCGGCGAGCGTGTTCCCGACTGGCGTGGTGCCGGCGAAAACAGTTGTGTAGATGCTCATGACCCGTCCTCGGAGACGATGCGGAACCATGATCTGAACGTAGGTGTTCGCCAGCGCGGTCACCGTCACCAGGGCCGCGCCGATCGGTGCAAGAAGCCCAAGCGCGAGCCCGTACGACGTGACCGGCGCCAGCGCGATCTCCAGAACCGAAAACGCGACCGCCGCGATGATGATCGTTCGTGGCCGCGGATGGCTTCCTCTGTACGCGATCGCCAGCGAAGCGACCAGGGATCCCATCCCGATCGCGGCCATCAGCCAGCCGAGACCGGTCGCGCCGATCCCGAGGACGTTCCGTGCCATGATCGGTAGTATGACGTTGAAGTTCGCGCCGAACGTCCCCACCGCGCCGACGACGACGATCACGCCGAGAATCACCTGGGAGTGGCGCACGTACCGTACTCCTTCGCGCAGATCGTCCCACACCGCCCCAACCTCGGAAAGGCGGCGAGCCGGCATGCTGGGCGGGTGCATGATCAACAGACCGATGATCACCGCAAAAAAGCTCAAACCGTTCAGGAAAAAGCAGCCGGCCAGACCGACGATCCCGATCAACAGGCCCGCGATGGCTGGGCCAATCAGTCGCGCCGCGTTGAACATGGACGAGTTCAAGGCAATCGCATTCATCAGATCGCGCGGGCCGACGAGCTCGACGACGAACGCTTGCCGGGTTGGCATGTCGATCGAGTTGGCCACGCCGAGCGCGAAGGCCAGCGCCAGGACGTCGATGAAGGTGACGACCTTCGTCAGCGTCAGGATGGCAAGGACGAACGCCAGGACCATCTCCATCGTCTGGGTAGCCACCAGGACCCAGCGCTTGGGGGTGCGATCGGCGATCGTCCCGCCCAGCGCCGAGAACAGGAGGACCGGGAAGAACTGAAGCGCGCCGACGAGGCCGAGGGCAAAGGCCGAATTGGTGAGGACGAGCACCAGCCAGCTCTGGGCAAGGCTCTGCATCCAGGTCCCCACCAGCGAGATGAGCTGGCCCGCGTAGAAGAGCCGAAAGTCTCGGTGGCGCAGCGCCCGGAACCCGTGGAGGTAGGTAGGGGCTTGCCGGGGAGCATATTCCAGCACGCTGCCCGGCCCGCGCGCGGCCACTTCCTCGCCCAACACCAGCGAGTCTTCGGGCCGATCTCGCCGCCGGCGGGTGCCGGGCGGCCGAACGAGTCCAGCGTTCGCGACAGAGACGTATCCGTCCGACCGCGCCACCGCTCAGGACAACGTTCGTCGACGGAACTTTTCGATCTCTTCCGGAGGGATTCGCCATTGGCGACCAAGCTGAAACCCGGCCAGGTCGCCGGCCTGGAGTCGCCGATAGACCGAGCCGACGCTGACCCCGAGAAGGTCGGCAACCTCCTCCGGGGTCAGGTAATCGGCGTATTGCCGGAGCAGGCCCCGAACCGTCTCATTCCCCACGGCGACACCTCGACGAACGCCATCGCTGACGATTTATCGTGGCGTAGCCGCAAGAACGAAGCCAATTCGAAGAAGAGAGTCAGGGGCGACGTCCACCGGGAAAGATAACGAGGCGAGCCCACGGCGTAGGCTCGCCTCGCGCCGTCACTACCCTTTGACGCTGCCGATTGTCAGGCCCTCGACCATGTACTTCTGGGCGAGGCTGTAGAGGACGATCACCGGAATCGCCATCAGCAGCGACGCCGCCATCATCTGGCCCACCGGATAGATGTCGCCGATCACCATCTCCGCCAGGCCGACGGAAAGGGTGAACAGGCTACCGCTATGGATCAGAATGTAGGCGAAGAAGAACTCGTTCCAGGCGCCAGTCACCGCGAACAGCGTCACCGCGAACAGCGCCGGCTTCGAGAGCGGGATGATCAGGCGGAAGAAGATCTGCAGGCGGTTCGCGCCGTCGATCCTCGCCGCGTCTTCCAACTCCTCGGGAATCGACCGGTAGTAGCTCATCAGCAACCAGGTCGCGAACGGAAGCAGGAAGCTCGGGTAGAGGACCTCGAGCGACTGCAGGGTATTGATCAGGTGAAGCGCGACCATGATCTGGTAGAACGGAACCAGCATCACCGCGCCGGGCATCATGTAGGAGATCAGCATCAGGCTCGACATCACACCCGAGCCGCGCCAGCGCAGCCGCGCGATCGCGTACGCGCCCGCGGCCGACCCGAGCACGCCGATCGCCGTCGCGATCACCGCGACCTGCACCGTGTTCTTGTACCAGGAAAGGAAGTCGGTCTGGCTCAGCAGGGTGTTGATCTGGACCATCGTCCAGGGCTGTGGCCAGAAGATCGACGTTACCTTCGAGATCTGTTCGTCGGACTTGAACGCCGAGACCAGAACCCAGTAGAACGGCGCCAGCTCGAAAAACAGCAACGCGGCGAGCACAACTCCGGCGATTATCCCCAGGATGGTGCGCCCAGTACGCACGCCCATGGCCGGCTCGCTCGGCGAGCGCCCAGTCACCGCGCGCAGCCCATTGCCGAACAGCCCGAACAGCGCCTCGCCGCCGTCGAAGAGCAGGGTGAAGAGCTTGCCGATCGGGCGAACCACCGGCGTGACGATCCGAATCTGCACCGGCAGATCGTCGGCGGACTGGGCGCGCGTACCCTGGAGCATGTAGGCCGCCAGGACCCAGATCACGAACCCGAAGATCGGCACCAGGATCAACGAGATCGCCGCGCCCGAGCCGAAGTTGAACGAGTTGAAGGCGCGCTCGTAGGTGAGGATGCCGATCACCCGCGTCGCGTCCTCCGGTCCGCCCGACGTCATGATGTAGATCGTGCCGAAGTTGTTCATCGTAAAGACCGTGGAGAGGAGCGAGGCCACGATCTGGGTGTAGGCGATGCCGGGAAGAGTGATGTAGCGGAACCGCTGCCAGGCGTTCGCGCCGTCGACCGACGAGGCAGCGTAGAGCTCCGGGTCGATCGACTTCAGCCCGGCGAGCTGGATGACAGTGAAGAACGGGATACCCGCCCAAACGTTGACGAGGATCACCGCCCAGAGCGCCATGTGTACGTCGCCGAGCCAGTCGAAGCCGTTATCCGTCAGGTGGAGGAAGGTCAGGATGTAGTTGATCCCGCCGAAGATCGGATCGTAGAGCGCGCGCCAGATCAGCGCCTGAACGACGCTCGGCACGATCCAGGGCAGTAGAATCGCCGCGCTGAGGAAGGCGCGAAACCGTTTGATGTTGTGGAGCAGCAAGGCGGCGACGATCCCGAGAATCGGCTTGAATAGCTCCGCCCAGAAGGTGAACTGAACGGTGATCCAGAGCGAGTACCAGAAGTCAGGGTCATGGAGCAGCGCGATGTAGTTCTGCAGGCCCACGAACGGGCCGATCGCCACGCCGGTGCCGACCGTGTGGGTGAAGCTGATGTAGAAGCCGGTGACGAACGGCCACCCGACCAGCAGAAAGAGCAGGATGAGCGTCGGAGCAAAAAAGAGCCAGGCGGACCGCCAATCTCGGCCAAGCACCGCTTCCGAGCGCTTCCAGAAGCCGGGCCGGGGCTGCTCGACGAGCGTCGCGCTGGTAACGTATCCTTTGGTAGCCAAGGTTTCGCCTCTCTTCCGATCAATCCCCGCCCGGTCGCGATACCGAGCGCTTCGGCAGGCGTCCCTCGCCACGGGTAGGCGGCGAGGGACGCGGGGAGCGAGACCGCGCGCTACTTACCCTGGTACTGGTCGTGGAGCGCCTGGATCTTCTTGTGGCCGTCGGCCACGGCGGTCTTGATGTCGGTCCCCTTGAGGATCTCCGCCATCGTCTCGGTCAGAACCACGGCGTTGCCGATCGCGTCGACCCAGAGCTTCGGCGCCGGGCCCGGCATCCAGTCGAAGAACTGCTCGCCGTAGGCGATCTGCTGGAAGATCTTGTCGACGTTGTTGGTGCTTCCGGTCACCTCCGGCTCGTCCCAGCCCCACGCGTACGCCGGGCAGGCGTACCCGGAGCTCGTCGACCAGATCTGCTTCTGGATCTTCTGATTCAGCAGATATTCCATTGTCGCCTTCGCCGCGTCCGGGTTCTTGGCGCCGTGCATGAGGTTCATCGTCGCGCCGCCGGCGCTGGCAAGCCGCTGCTTTTGGCCAACCGGACCGGCGAGCGTCGGGACGAGGAAGCTGTCCTTGGCGATGTCCGGCGTTTGCTTCACCGCCTGCGCGAACAAGGTGCCGGCGTTATTCGTGAAACCGATCGTGCCGGCGATCCACGCCTGGTTGTTCGACGTGTCGGACCAGCCGTTGACGCCCGGGGGCAACGCCTTCGCGTACTTCGAGTTGGGTCCGTAGAGGTCATACAGCCACTGGTACGCGGCGATCGTCTCGTCCGAGTTGAAGACGACCTTTTCGCCGCTCTCGTCGGTGTAACGACCGCCCGCGCCGAAGACCACCTGGTGGACGTCCGACTCGCCGTCGCCGGACCGGTTGACCGTGCGGCCCCAGATCCAGCGCTTCTTCGCCGGATCGCTGAGCTGCACCGCCACGTCGAGGAAGTCCTGCAGGTTGTGCGGGGCTTCGATGTCGAAGTTCGCCGGCGCGAACCAGCTCTTGCGCGCGAAGTCACCGCCGGTGCGGGTAAAGAACGGAACTCCGTACCAGTGGCCGTCGAGAACGTTCGCGAGCTGAATGCCCTTGATCGGATCTCCGTAGTTGCTCTTCGCCCAGTTCACCACGTCATCGACCGGGTCCGCCATGTTCCCGTTGTGCAGCAGGAAGGCGTCCTTGGTCCCGAAGATGAAATCTGGAGCGGTGTTCGACGCCACAGCGGCGGCCATCTTCTGGTAGAAGTCGCTGCCGCCGACGAACGCTTCCATATAGGAAAGATCGAGGTCCCAGTTGTTCTGCTTCGCGAACGCGGTGATCTCGTCGTGGATGTTCTGGTTGTGAATCGGGTTGTAGTCGCGCTCCTGAAGAATCGAGAGCTTGCCGGTAATTTTGACGCTGGACGGGCTGATCGCCGCCACGTTGCCGGGCGTCGGCTGAGGAGCGAGCGTCCCGGACGTCGTGGTGGTCGCGGCCGCGGACGGGGTCGCGGCTGCCGCGGCAGCCGCGGTCGGCGTCGTTCCAGCAGCGGCCGTGGTAGGAGCGGCCGTCGGCGCCGTCGTCGGGGCAGCGGTGGGTGCGGTTGTCGGGGCCGCGGCCGCGGTCGTCGGCTTGGCCGCCGCCGTCGTCGGAGCCGCGGCCGGCGTCGACGCTGCGGGCTGGCCGGAACAGGCCTGAAGCAATGGAATGGCGCTCATTCCCGCCAGGAGAGCGCCGGCGCGCAGCATGCCGCGTCGCGTGATTTTCTGGGACCCAAAACTGGAAAGCATACTTCCCTCTCACCGAAAAAATTGAGCCGGGCCAAACTCCGAGAAGGGCTCGCGGGCCGCGCCCCCCGTTTTCACGGTCCCGCGCGAGCGCGACCTGGGCCCACATCTCCTGGCTGCATCCCCGCGACGCCGCCGAACGCCGCGGCGAGTCGCAAGGTGTATCCAGTATTTATGCGCGTTCATTGTAGCGATAGGCCTATCGAGTGTCAATTATCTAGAGTATCTAGAGCGGCCAGCCGCCTGAGTCACTACCACGGGACGCGCTGGACTGAACGACGCACGAGCGAGCGTGCAAACGTTGGAGCCACGACGCCGGGCGTGGTATCATCGCAGGCGCGGGCTGGGCGACTTCCGGTTGGATTTGCCCGCGGCCCGCGCTGACCGGTCTCCCGTTTGACCGGCCTGGCGCTCAACTCGTTCGAGTGTTCAATGAGGAGATCCGGTGACCCGCGCGTTCCCGGCAACGTGGAGGCGACCGAGCCGCGAAGGCCTGACGAGGCGTCGGATGCTCGCCGCGACGTTCGCGGTCGGCGCGCTCGCCACCGTTGGCTGCCGTCCCACGGCGGCGACCGGTGGCCCCCCGAAGTCGGCGATGCTGCTCGCCGTGCCCCATCCCGTCGCCGCGGTCAATGACCTCATCGGCAGTCAATCGGCAGCGGCGGCGAAAGAAGTCGGGGTGACGCTGCGCGTCCAGTTCCTCCCGCCCACTGCCCTTCGATCGCGGCTGGCGAGCGCCACCGCCGGCGGCCAGACGCCGGACCTCGCGCTCGTCGGGAGCGGCGATTCCACGCTCTACGCCGCCCGCGGGATGCTCGTCGACGTCCGCGGGACACTCGACCGGGTCGTCGGCCTGAACGGCGAGCTTTTCCCGCCGCTGAGAGCGCTTGCCGAGAGCGGGCCGTTCGTCGATCGGCCGACCGATCAACCCGCACCGGCCTGGGCGATTCCATACCTGTCCGTGGGCGGCGCGTGGCTTGCCCGGCTGGACCTCCTCGCGAAGCAGAGCTTGACCGCGCCCAGGACGTTCGACGACGCCCGGGCTATCGCCGTGAAGCTAGCGGACGCCGGCACCAGCAGCTTCGGCTGGGGAAGCAGCCTGCCAATCGGCGAAGCCGGAGATGGTCTCGTCCGGGCGCTGCTTCTCGCGTACGGTGCCCACCTCTTTGACCCGCTTGGTCTGCGAAGCGCGCTGGACCCGAGCGCCACCGCCGCTGGCCTCCAGGCCATGGCAAACCTGTACCGAGCGGACGATGGATCTCCGCTCGCTCCGGCCGGGTCGGCCGATTGGGACATCGACCAGACGTCAGGAGCGCTCGCCGGCGGTCAGATCTCGCTCACCGTCGATTATGGTGGGGTTTACGCTCGAACGCTCGCCCGAGCCCCCTCGCTGCTCGGCTCGCTCGTCGCCCTGCCGCCGCCGACCGGCCCGAAGGGGTGGTTCACCAGCGCGCCTTCGACGTTCCTGATCGTTCCCCGCCAGGGTCGGAACCCGGACCGTGCCGCGGCCATCGTCGAGCGCTTGCTGCGTCCGGAGCGGTACGCCGCGCTGACCCGGGCTGGCCGGGGTTCGGTCATCCCACCGTACGCTTACCTGACCAAAGGCCCATTCTGGGATGAAGACGCCAATTATCCGATCTTCGCCGCCAACGCGCGCGGCGACCCGGCCCGAAGCTTCCAGTTCGCCCAGCCGGGCTACCCCTCGCCGCCGACTCTGCCGGTCGCCGCCGTCCTGGTGGCCGACCTCCTCGCTCAAAGTCAGCGGAGCGTCGTCGCCGGCGAGTCGTCGGCAAGCGACGCCGCGGCTGCGCTCGCCGCGCGCATCGACACGGTCGCCCGCGAGTCGCTGGCCCTGCAGGCGACCCCGACCCCGTCGCCCGCGCCTTTCTGGCTCCGCTTCGTCGGACCGACGCCCACGCCCTGATCCAAATCGGATGGATCTCGAGACCGGACGCAGGAAGGAGAATCACCGATGCCCAGCTTTCCGATCGTCGATGCTCACGTCCACCTGTGGGATCCGACCCACTTTCGCATGTCCTGGCTGGACGGAAATACCCTGCTCGATCGGCCGTACGGACTGACAGAATACCGCCAGCACACCGAGGGTATCGACGTCGCCGCGATGGTCTACCTTCAGGTCGAGGTAGATCCGCCTTACGGGCTCCTGGAGCCGCGCTGGGTCGCCGACCTCGCGAAGGAAGAGCCGCGCCTGCGGGCGATCGTCGCCTGGGCGCCGCTCGAATTCGGTGAGCAGGCGCGCGCCTATTTGACCGAGCTCGTCAAGACCGGTCCGCTGGTCAAGGGGGTTCGTCGAGTGAGTCAGGGCGAGCCCGACGTCAGGTTTCTGGAGCGCCCGCGGGTCATCCAGGCGGCTCGGATGCTCCCCGAATTCGGCCTGACCTGCGACATCTGCATCTACCATCCCCAGCTTTCGAGCGCCATCGAGCTGGTTCGCCAGTGCCCGAGCACGAGCTTCATCCTCGACCACATCGGCAAGCCGAACATCCGGGAGCACGTCCTCGATCCGTGGCGAAGCCAGATCAGAGAGCTCGCCTCGTTGCCGAACGTGATCTGCAAGGTCAGCGGCATGGTCACGGAGGCTGACCACCAGCGTTGGACACCCGAGGACCTCGCTCCCTACGTCGATCACGTCCTGGAGGCGTTTGGCGAGGATCGGGTCGTCTTCGGCGGCGACTGGCCGGTCGCGACCCAGGCGTCGACCTATCGGCGCTGGGTCGAAACCCTGGATAAGCTGACGGCCGGCCTCTCCGCCACCGCGCAACACAAGCTCTGGTCCGACAACGCCAAGAGGTTTTACCGGATTTAGTCGCCGCGTGGAAAAGGGAGGCGTACCAGTGGCCCGATGGGTGGAGCTGGTGGGCGGGGCAGTGGCTGCCGTCGTCGCGCTGGTGATGGCCGGAGTGGCAATTTCTCTGGGAGCCTACTGGTGGGCGGTCACCGTGATCGGACTGAGTGGAATCGGAGCGGGACTCGGCGCGTCTCTCCACGTCGTTTACGGGAAGCGCCAGGATGTGAGCCTGCTCTGGGTCTCGTCGTTGGGGCTCATCGTCATGACCGCTCTG
>JAJPKB010000646.1 GCA_021323915.1 Chloroflexota bacterium
CTGGTCACCCACGACGCGCGCATCGCCAGTCGCTGCGACCGGGTCGTCTACCTGCGCGATGGCCGTCTCTGCTCCGCCGAGGAGGCCGGGGTCTCCGATTCCTTCTGATGACGCCGGGCGGGGCGCGATTTCCGCCGGCTCGGTCACTGTTTCCCTCCGGAGGGTGTCTGACACCGATTTCGGATGAACGGTGATGGATTGTCACCCCGAGCCGTCGCGAGGGGTCTCCGGCCTTTGCCGCGGCGGGCTAGAGATTCCTCGCCCGCCCCGGAATGGCAACCACGACGGACCGATGAGCATTCAGGCGGAATCCGAATGACAAGGCCGTAGGGCAGGGAGCGGGGCCAGGGAGTGGGGTGGGAGCTTGCCTCCTGCCCGTCCCCGGGGCACGCGGCGGCAGACAAGCTGCCCCACCCCTCCCCGCGCCGCCCCCCGCCCTACGGCTCGGGCACAAAACTGTCCGCTGATGAACATCCATGGGGGAGACCTATTCGGCCGCCTGTCAGATCGGTCGTGGCCTCTACAGCAGCCCGGTTGCGATTGAGCTGCCGAGCGACCTGACGCCTTATAGCACGGAATCTTGTCCCCGCTCGTCTCGTTGCCCGGAACCGAGGACAAACCCCCGCGCGACCGGTTTGTCGAGCGTCTATTCTCTGGACCCCGGAACTGCCCTAAAGATCGAAGGGGTTCAACAAGCGAACGCCGGTCCGCGCGAAATCGGCGACGTTTCGCGTGACCAGGGTCAGGCCGTAGACACTCGCCGTCGCGGCGAGCAAGCCATCGATCACCGGCACCGGATCGGGAACGTTCAGCCGTCCCCACGCCTCGGCAACCTCGGCGTTGACGGGAAGGATCCGGTCCGCGTAATCCCGCCGAAGCTGGGTTAACCAGGCTTCGAATACTTTCGCCTGGCTGGGGTCACGTCGGCGTAAGCGTTCGATTCCCTGCCGGATCTCGCCGACCACCAGAGTGCTCAGGTACAGGTCCACTCCCTTGACCGTGGTGAGCCAGGCACGGACTCCGGGGTTGCCGTTTGGCCTCCGCGCCTCCGAGATGACGTTGGTGTCGAGGAGGTAGCTCACCAATCGATCTCGCGGGGTAGATCCTTTTGGCGCTCCAGATCAAGCCGGCTTAAGTCAGGACCGGACAGAAGGAACTCCGCGAAGTCTACCCTGGCGCCGGTCAGTCGACCGTATTCCGCGGCGGATACGACGACGACAACGGTTTCGCCATGGCGGGTCACTACCTGCGGCCCCTCGTCAAGCGCCCGCTTGACGAGCTGGCTGAACTTTTGCTTGGCTTCCTGCAACTGCCAGGGCATCTTCGCGTCTCCATCTAGACTATCTAGATAGTATTACTTTACCACGGATCTGGTCGAGGAGAAGAGCTCCACTTTCCATGCGTCCCGGGCGCCCGCGTCACCGGATGGCCGGCTCGCCCGCGTCGATCCAGTCGCGCACGTCGGCGCCGTTGAGAGGCCGCTCGAGCTTGACGTACTCGCGTCGGGCCGCTCGGAGCAGGTGGCCCATCCGCACCGGTTGTCGCTCGTCGGCGGCGAGAAAGGCGGCGTTGAGCGCGATGTTGCGGATGGCGCCGCCGGCCAGGTCCAATCGCGCGAGCTTGGCGAAATTCAGTCCCTCGGTCGGCAAGCGCGGTGGGAATACTCGCTGCCAGATGCGCGCGCGCTCGGCGGCCGAGGGGAAGGGAAACTCGACGACGAACCGAAGTCGGCGCGCGAACGCCGTATCCAGGGAGTCTTTCAGGTTCGTCGTCAGAATGGCCAGGCCACGGTAGGCTTCCATCTTTTGCAGCAGGTAGCTCACCTCGACGTTCGCGAAGCGGTCGAGACTGTCCTTCACGTCGGCGCGGTGACCGAACAGCGCGTCGGCCTCGTCAAAAAGGAGGATCGCGCCTCCCGCCTCGGCGGCGTCGAAGATCCGACCGAGGTTCTTCTCGGTTTCGCCGACGTACTTGTTGATCACCTGACTGAGGTCGATCCGGTAAAGATCGAGCCGAAGCTCGTTGGCCAGGACCTCGGCGGCCAGCGTCTTTCCAGTCCCGCTCGGCCCGCTGAACAGCGCACTGATGCCCAGCCCCCGGTTGCCCTTGCTTCGGAATCCCCAGGTCTCGTATACCTGGTGCCGCTGCCGAACCTGGGCAGCGATCTGACGCAGGGACTCGATCTGGGCCGGCGGAAGGATCAAATCCTCCCAGGCCACCTCGGATTCGACCCGCTGCGCCAGACTGTCCAGCCGCGGCCGCGCCTCGCGCCGACACACGTCCCAGAGCGCGTCTCCCAGCTGCTCCGCGCGGGCGCCTTCGTCGTCGGAGACGGCGCCGAGGCGGCCCAGCGCGCCGCGATACACCGCGTCGATCAACGGCGCGCTCAGGTTGAACTGGCTGACCAGCTGGTCCACCGTTCCCTCCAGACGTTCTCCGTCGTCTCCCAGCAGGCCCAGCCACCTCGTCCGCTGCTCGGCGGCCGAGGGCTTTTCGATCTCGAACGTGAGCACCGGCCGCTGCCATGGACCGCGCCGCTCTCGGCTTGAAATGAAGCGGGGCACGAGCGTGTCCACGTCGACCAGTCGCGCGATCACGCCCGGCAGCTCGTCCGGCTTCGCGTCGTCGTCGGCGTCGAGGAAGAGCGCGACGTCGCCCAGCAAGTACTCTCGCTCCCACCGCCGCAACAGCTCTTCCCGCGCGTACGCCTCCGATGGCAGCGCCGAGGCGGGCATGAGATACAGCTTCAGACCGAGATTCGCGCACGCCGCGGCGGCGACGTCGCGCTTCGCGCCGATCTCACCTCCGACGAGCTGGACCGCCGGGAGCGAGCCCTCCCGCGAGGCGCGCAGCAGCGCCCCGCCGATCTCCCGCGCGATCGCGGCGTGGCTGGCGACCAGCCGGTCCGATGCCGACAGAGATCGAGCGCGCGCGACGAGCGCGCCGTCGAGGTGGCTGATCCCGATCAAGTGGTGGAGGATCCGCTCGTCGATGCGGAGCGACTGACGGGTCAGCGCATCGTCTCCGTCGAGTCGAATCAAGTGCCAGGTTCGGAGCGGCCCGGCCGGCGCAAGCGCCGACCAGTGGGAACGCGGCAGGACCGCCAGGGCGAGCCGAAAGGTCGGGAACGACGGGGAATCCTCACCCTGCGCCGCGCCGCAGATCTGAGCAAATCCGGCGTCCAGCTCGCAGCCGGCGCAGAGGAGGATCACGTCACGCTCGAATGGGGTGAGACCGAACAGATCGACCAGCGTCCGTACCGACGGCGGTGCCGACATCCGCGCAGCGATCTCCTCCGGCGCGATGCCGTCCTCGGCCCGCCCGTCCGATTCCTCGGACAGATTAGCCTGGTGAGCCAGGATCTGCCGCAGACGTCTCAGCGACGCGATCAGATATCGGTAATTTTCGCGCTGCCAGGCCGACTCCGACGACGCCGTCACGGGATATTCACCGTCGGTCGGTCGAACGGCTGACCCGTTTCCGGCGCGTACAACCGGCTCGACGCCTGATCGACCTCGATCCGCACCAGGTAACGGCCCGGTCGAACCCCTTGAAGCGGCACCTCGACGAACTCGGCGGCCGCGTCGGACGCTGAACGCTCGATCGTGTAAGACGCCGGCGCCGCGCCATCCTCGGCGACCTGATTCAACAGGACGGCCACCTGCTGGCCGGCGCCAAGCGGTGGCGCGATCTGGATCCGAAGTCGTCCCGCCGAGCCGTTCCCCGTGATGGCGGGCGATCCCACGATTCGGGGCCGGACGATGAACGAGGAAGCGCTCGAGGTCAATCCGGCGGCTTGATCGACGAGCGATACCGTCGCGACCCCGGCGGGCAGATCCGCGGGCAGGGGAACGATGAGGCCCTCTTCGGAAGGCGTCGTCCGCGTCAGATCACTTCCCTCATTGAACCGTGCCCCCAGCCCGCCGCGGGCCACGTTCTGGCCTCGCAGCACGATCTGACGGTCGGTTCCGGCTTCGACGGACCGTGGAATGACCTGCTCGATCCGGGGCACGCTTGCCGGAGCCAGCGCCGACCGCGCGGCGGTCACCGGCAACGCCGGTTGAGCCAGATCGTCGCTTCGCAGCACGATCACCGTCGCCTCGTAGGCGAACGAGAGGATATAGGGAATCTGGAAGAACACCGACCAGAGACGCGACAGCTCCTCCAGGGTGAAGTGCATCGGCGACAGGTGAATCCCGTGGACCGGATCGATGTCCGCCGCTTCGAGGTCGGTATCGCCGGGCACACCGCCCTTGTTCGCCAGGGCTTCCACGATCAGGTCGTAGCTGAGGATCGGTCGGGCGTGGAGCGTCGTGATCGTCTGGCCCAGCAGCAGATCGGGAACGTAACCCGGGCCGTGGAAGGTAATCAGATAATGCAAGTCCAGGCCGAGGAGCGGGCGCTGGATCAGCGTGCCGTCCGGACGGCGCGTCGGCAAGTCAAGATTGCGGAGGGTCGGATCGACGCTGGCCTGGTAAAGGAAGAGATTGATCCCGGGGGCGTCGCGCTCGGTGTCGCGCCGCCGCTCCGGGCGTCCGACGTGGACCGGCGTTCCCGGCCACGCTGCGCTCGCCACCGAAGACAGGACACCGGCGAACGCGGCGGTGACGACCGCGATCGCGCGCGCGCTACTCATCGCGCGCGCCCTGGAGGCATCCGTGACTGAATCTGCCGTCGACGCATCGGAATGAGGACCCCTCGGCCGCTACTAGTGGCCGCCGTACAGCTTGTCCTGAATCCGCTTCTCGGTGCGCGCCGCGGTGGCCAGCTTCGCGGTCGGATCCTTTCCCTTGGCGGCCTCTCGAACGACCCTCGAGCCGAGGCGCGCCTCGCCCGAAAGCAGCTCGCCCAGCTCGGAATCGCCGGTGATCGCGCTGAAACCCTGGGCCACCGCCTGGGTCTGGTCGCCCTCTTCGATCACGCTCCGCGCCGCGTCGGTGATCTGGTTGATCTGCTCCTTGTTGAGCTGGTTCTGGGCCGCGTTTACCCCCAGGCCGACTCCCTTGCTCAGCAACGATCCGACCTGAGATGGAAGTCCGTGGGTCTCGGCGACGGCGGATCCCACGTTCGTGAGCAAAGAAGCCCCGGTGTTCACCGCCTGTTGCCGGGCCTTGAGATTCATGGCATCGACGAAGGGCTGGACCGCCGCGTGCGCTTCGTCTCGGTCCTCGACCTGGGCCTCCGAGCTGGTCAACCGTACTTCCTCTTCCGGGCGCGCCCCGAATTTGTTGAGATCGTGGCTCGCCTTGACGGTGCGCGCGATCTCGGCGGCGCTGGTCGCGGTGTTGACCAGTGAGCTGGCAACTTTGCCGACGACCGGCGTGTGTGCCCCGACCTGATCCGCGATGTGCTGCGCGCCCTGCGACGCAACCTCCGACGGAACCTGCTTCTTCAGCGCGCCCAGCCCCCCTTTTTTGATCGTGTCGGTGATGCCCTGCTCCGGGTACTGCTGGACCATGTGCTCGAGGAGCTCCGGATTTTCCTGGAGATAGTAGGAGTCGAGCAGGGAAAGCGTCTCTTCGGTGCTGCCCTTAGCGAGCTTCTTTTCGACCTTGTCGTGCCGGCCGGTCGCCCGACCTGCCAGGTTGGCCGCCTTCTCCTTGGCGTTCTGTACTTTCTTTTTGATTACTTCCACGGCGCTCTCCTCGGGCCCCCACGCTGCGGCGCGTTCGCCGGATCGCCCGGCAAACGGACACGAGGTTAGGATACACGGTTCGCGTCGAGAGTCAATCGAGACAGTGTCGCCGGGTATAACGCGGAATCGTAGGCGCGTCCGCGGTCTCACCCCTGGGCCCCTGTCCAACGGAGATTTCAGAGGCGGACGTTTTGTGCGCCAAACGTAGGGCGGGGGGTGGCGCGGGGAGGGGTGGGGCAGCCTGTCTGCCGCCGCGTGCCCCGGGGACGAGCAGGAGACAAGCTCCCCCTCCCCCGGCCACACCCCGCCCTGCCCTACGGAATCCACGCGGCAAAACTGTCCGCACGTGAACCATCGGGGATGGAGAGGGGAGCAGTGCAAGATCCCTACGATTTTGCGTTATACCCATTGTCGCTCACATTGAACCGGGGGGTGCCATGTCGTCGCACACGAAGCTGCTACAATGTACCAGGACGCTACCCGGACGCGCTTCGCGGCCCGCCCGGATGATTTGGCGATCGGGCGCGTCCTCGAGGAAGAAGCGATGTCGGATGCCGAGATTAGCCAATCTGCCGTCGGCACGGCGTCCGATCGTCTCCCGCGGGGGCGGCTGGCGCCCGGGCCGCGGGGTCACGTCGTTTTCGGCAGCCTTCCCGACTTTCGGCGCGACATTCTCGGCGCGCTGTTCGACGCCTGGCAACGGCACGGGGACGTCGTCCGGTTTCGCCTCGGGGGCACGATCCAGGCCTATCTCCTCGTCCATCCCGATCACGTCGCGCAGGTCCTCCAGGAAAATCATCGCAACTATCGGAAAGACAGGCTCACCTACGATCGACTCAAGCCGACGGTTGGCGAGGGCCTGCTGACCAGCGAGGGCGACCTCTGGCTTCGTCAGCGACGGCTGATCCAGCCTGCCTTTCACCGCCAGCGGATCGCCAGCTTCGGATCGCTGATGGTCGAGAGCACGCTCGCCATGCTGGACCGCTGGGAAGCCAGGTACGGCGACGGGCAGACCTTCGACGTATTCGCGGAGATGACGAGGCTCGCGCTCGAGATCGCGTCGAAAACCCTCTTCGGAACCAGCTTGAGCGAGGACGCCGACCGGGTCGGCCAGGCGGTCAGCTTCGCCTCGCTCCACACCAACCGTCGCATGCAGAGCTATTTCGAGCTTCCCCTGAGCCTGCCGCTGCCGGGAAACCGGCGTTTCCGGCGCGAGATCCGGGCGCTCGACGAGGTGGTCTATCGACTGATCGGCGACCGTCGACGCGCCGGGCAGCGGTCCGACGACTTGCTGTCGCTCCTGGTGGACGCGCGCGACGAGGCCACCGGTGAGAAGATGGCCGACCATCAGCTGCGCGACGAGGTGATGACGATCATGCTGGCCGGGCATGAGACCACCGCCGTCGCGCTGTCCTGGACGTGGTACCTGCTCTCGCGCCACCCGGCGGTCGCGGCGCGGCTGCGCGCCGAGCTTTCGGACGTCCTCGGCGGCCGGCCGCCACGGGTCGAAGACCTGCCCCGATTGCCGTACACCGAGATGGTCGTCGAGGAAGCGATGCGGCTTTATCCGCCGGCCTGGATTCTCTCGCGCTCGCCGATCGCCGACGACGTGGTGGGCGGCTACTGGATACCCGCCGACAAGATGGTGATGCTCTGCCCGTATCTCACCCACCGTCACTCGGCCTTCTGGGAGAATCCGGAGGGTTTCGACCCGGAGCGCTTCGCGCCAGCGCGGTCGGCAGGGCGCCCGCGTTACGCCTATTTTCCCTTCGGCGGAGGACCGCGCCTCTGCATCGGCAGCGGCTTCGCGGTGCAGGAGGCCCGACTCGTCCTGGCGACGGTGGCGCAGCGGGTGCGGCTCGACCTGGCTCCCGGCTGCTCGGTTCGCCCGCAACCGTTGATCACCCTCCGGCCATCAAGCGGCATCCGGATGACGATGCGACGAGCCGAGGCGTGACCGCCCCCTCGAATTGACTCGCTTCCTTCTCGTCGGGACAATCGACGTCGAAAGTGGCGTCGTCGACGAAATCGGCTTTCGTAACTGATTCACCTCCGCTCCGTTTCTCCTCTTGAGATCGATCTCCAACATTCTGGCGCATTGACCCTCGCGGCGTCGGACGCTATTCTAGGGCCACGCTGGGAATCCAGGAGGGCGCGATGGAAACGATCCGGATGACGACTGCCCAGGCGATCGTTCGCTTCGTGGCACGGCAATACGTCGAGCGAGACGGCGTCGAGCGGCGGCTGATCCCCGGAGTTTGGGGAATCTTCGGTCATGGAAACGTGGCCGGGCTCGGTCAGGCGCTTGAGGAGCTGGGAGATGCGGTCGGCCTGCCGTACTACCGGCCCCAGAACGAGCAGGCGATGGTCCACGCCGCGGCGGCCTATGCGAAGATGACGAACCGGCTCTCCACGTTCGCCTGCACGAGCTCAATCGGGCCGGGCGCGACGAACATGCTGACCGCGGCGGCCGGCGCGACGGTGAACCGCCTGCCGGTGCTGCTTTTTCCCAGTGACTACTTCGCGAATCGGGTTCCCGATCCGGTGCTGCAGCAGGTCGAGCACCCGATCGAGCGAGACGTGAGCGCCAACGACGCGTTCCGGTCGGTCTCCCGATATTTCGACCGAATCTATCGGCCGGACCAGCTGGTGAGCAGCCTGCCCGAGGCTTTTCGGGTGCTCGCCGATCCGGTCGAGACCGGCGCGGTGACGTTGGCCCTTCCCGAAGACGTTCAGACCGAGGCGCACGACTTTCCGAGGGACTTCTTCGAGAAACGCGTCTGGAAGATCCGGCGGCCCCCGGCCGATCCCGATGCCCTGGCCGACGCGGTTCACCTGATTCGCGACTCGCGCCGTCCCCTGATCATCACCGGGGGAGGGACGATCTACGCCGATGCGACCGCCGAGCTCCGCGCGCTGGCGGAGTCGACCGGCATCCCGGTCTCGGAAACCCAGGCTGGAAAGGGCGCCCTGCCCTGGGATCACCCGATGAACGTCGGACCGATCGGGGCAAACGGCAGCCTCGCCGCCAATCGGCTCGCCCGCGAGGCGGACCTGGTGATCGCCGTCGGAACTCGCCTCGGCGATTTCGCGACCGCGTCGAAGTCGGCGTTCCACCATCCCAGCCCACGGATCGTCACGATCAACCTCGCGTCGCTCGACGCGGCCAAGCTGAACGCGCTGCCGGTGGTGGCCGATGCCCGCCGCGCCCTGGCCCAGCTGGCGGCGGCGTTGTCCGCCGACGGCTACCGCACCCCGGACGGCTACCGGACCGAGATCGCCGGCCTGAAGGCGGAGTGGGACGCCGTGGTGGACGACCTTCGAGCGGTCAAGAATCCGGCCTGTCTTGCCCAGTCGGAGATCATCGGCATGGTGAACGACGCGGCCGGTCCGAACGGCGTCGTCGTCAACGCGGCCGGCACGATGCCCGGCGATCTGCTCAAGCTCTGGCGCACCGCGGATCCGAAGGCCTATCACCTGGAGTACGGCTTCTCCTGCATGGGCTACGAGATTCCGGCCGGTATCGGCATCAAGCTGGCGGATCCGAGCCGGCGCGTCTTCGTGATGATCGGCGATGGCAGCTATTTGCTGATGAACTCCGAGATCGTCACCGCCGTGCAGGAGGGCATCCGCTTCACGATCGTCGTGGTCGACAACCACGGCTTC
>JAJPKB010000398.1 GCA_021323915.1 Chloroflexota bacterium
AGACCGGTTCGTACCGTCGTGCCAGGCCGGCGAAGGCTCCGGTGAGGCGGCCCGGGAAGATCGCCGGCACCCGGCTGTGAATCCGGATGATCTTGACGTGGGGAATCGCCCGAAGCTGCCCGAAGACCGATTCGAGGTAGCGGTCCGGAAAGACGAGCGGGTCGCCGCCGCTCAGGATCACTTCCCAGATCTCCTGGTGCTCGGCGACGTAACCGAGCGCGATCCCGAACTGATCCGGTCGGAGGGTCCGGGTCGGTCGGCCGATGAACTCGCGGCGAAAGCAGAAGCGGCAGTGGACCGCGCAGGTCGCGGTCAGCATCAGGAGCACGCGGTCCGGATAACGGTGGACGATGCCGGGGACCGGACTGTGGCTGTCGTCGCCGATCGGATCGCGCAGGTCGTCGGGCAGCACGTCCTGTTCGGCGGCGGACGGCAGAACCTGACGACGGAGCGGATCGTCCGGATCGCTCCAGTCGATCAGGTCGAGGTAGTAGCGCGGAATCCGAACCGGCAGCACCGCCGGATCGGCGATTCCGTCGAGACCCGCGTCCGCGGGGTCGATTCCCCGGCCCCGCAGGTACCTGCGCAAGCCTGCCGTGTCGCGAACGCTCGAGCGGAGCGCGCGCGCGATCGAACCGGATTCGTCGCCGGCTGCTTTCATCGTCGGGCTCCCGAGTGCTCCGATCGTATCAGGAGGCAACCCGCTCGATGTATTCTCGGGTGTCCGGATTTACCGCGATGGTATCGCCCGGTTCGATGAACGCCGGCGCGGTGATCGTGACGCCGTTGTCCAGAATGACCGGTTTGGTGAGACCGGACGCGGTATTTCCCTTGACGCTGGGCTCGGCCTGCGCCACGGTGAGGACGACGCGCTTCGGCGCGCGGATCCCGACGATCTCGTCGTCGTGAAGCATCACCGCATAGGTATCGTTTTCGCGCAGGAAGTCGACGATGTCGCCCAGCACTTCGGCCTCGGCGGTGTGCTGGTTGAACGTCTCGGGATCCATGAAGATCAGGTGATCGCCGTCGCGATAGAGATACTGAAGCTCGCGGGTGATGATCGGGTATTCCTCGACCGACTCGCCCGACTTGAAGGTGTAGTCGATCATCCGACCGGTCTTCAACGACTTGAGCTTGGTGCGAAAGAACGCCGAGCCCTTGCCCGGGTTCACGAACTCGAGGTCGGTGATCTGGTAGGGCTCGTCGCGAAAGAGGATGTACACCCCCTTCCGAAAGTCCGACGTGGTGATCTGCATGGTGTCTCCTTCGTTTCACGGTTCCGCGTGGTCGACGGTGGTTGAGCCGGCCGCGATCGGAGGGTCCCGGCCCTGTCCACCACGCGTGACCGGTCCGTTGGCGCCCTGCGCCCGCCGGAAAAGCTCGTCCGCGGGAAACCAGAGCACCTCGCGGATCGACCGGACGTCGGCGAAGAGCATCGCCAGCCGGTCGACGCCGAGGGCGATCCCCGACGAAGGCGGGATCCCGGTGGCCAGCGCCGCCAGGAAGTCTTCGTCGAGATCGTACGGCGCCTTGCCGAGACGCCGACGCTCCTCGCGCTCCTCCTGGAGCCGTCGACGCTGCTCGTCGGCGTCGGTCAGCTCGCCGAAGGCGTTGGCGAGCTCGATGCCCGCGACGTAGAGCTCGAACCGCTCGGCCAAGGACGGATCCGCTGGGCTGGGCCGAGCCAGGGCGGCCATCGAAATCGGGTAGTCGTGGAGGAGCGTCGGCCGCTGGCGACCGAGGCGCGGCTCGATCTCGTTCAGAAAGATCTGGTGAAATGCTTGCTCCCAGGTCGTCGCCGGCTCGATGGCGTATCCTTTCGCGCGCGCGACGTCTCCCAGGCGGTCCGCGTCGCGGACGAGGTCGACGTCGGCATACCGCCGGAAGGCCTCGCGCACGGTAAGCCGCTCCCACGGCGATTCGAGGTCGATGCGCTTGCCCTGGTAGTTCAGCACCCCGCCGGCCTCCGGATGAACGGCCCGTGCGACCTGCCGCACCAGATCCTCGCACTCCCGCATCAGGTCGGTATAATCGGCGTGAGGTCGGTACCATTCGAGGATCGTGAACTCGGGGTTGTGGAGCGCGCTGACCTCCTCGCCGTTCCGAAAGCTCTTGCAAATCTGAAAGATCGGACCGAGGCCCGCGGCGAGCAGCTTCTTCATCGCGTATTCGGGGGATGTGGTCAGGTAGCCGGCGAACCGCTCTCCCCGGGCCGTCGTCCAGCTCGTCTGGAACGCGTCCAGGTACGGCTCCATGCCGGGGTGGCGGACCAGCAGCGGCGTCTCGACTTCGTGATAACCCCGGTCCTTGAAGAAGGAGCGAATCGCATCGATCACCCGCTCGCGGACGAGACGCGGCGCGGCCAGGCGGGGATTGGTGCGGACCGTCTTCCACGTGGGCGAGTAGGCGGTCATTGGTTCATCTGGTATCATCGTTTCCACGGTTAGCATGGCGCCCAAACGGTACGGCGCGAAGCTCGTCGCGTTTCTGCCGTTGGCATTCAGACAGATTGTACCAAGCCGGCGCCCGTTCCGCGAACCCGGTCC
>JAJPKB010000217.1 GCA_021323915.1 Chloroflexota bacterium
GAGCGGCTGATCGGTAGCTTGTTTTCCGGGCGACCGAGCTGGGAGGCTCGGCTGGTAGGGACGCCGACGGTCATCGTCGATCATGGGAGGCCGGTGCGCGAGAACATGCGCCGTGAAGGGATCACCGACGAGGAGCTCGCCGCGGCGCTGCGATCCTACGGTCTCATCGACCTTTCCGAGGTCAGGTTGGCGGTCCTGGAGGTCGACGGCTCGCTCAGCATCGTTCCCCGGGAAAAATCCGCCGAGGGTGCGCCGGTTCAGGGCAACGAATGAGTGAGCTGCCCCGATCACGGAACGGGGTTCTGGCTTCGGCTCCGGCTAAGAATCGGCAGCGCGAGCTGGACGCCAAGCTCCTGCTCCAGCCCGGAAAGCAGACGGTAGGCTTGCAGCACGGTCAATGCCTGGCGCTGACGTAGGTCGATTCCCTTCAGGTCGTCCGGGCGCTCTTCGCGGTAACGACTGGCTTCTCGGCATCGCTCGGTCCACAGGGCAGCCAGGTGCTCCGTCGTGAGATAGCCGTCCGGCCGGCACTCGCCCCGACTGAGTCCCTCCATCGCCGATTCGTCCACGAACCGCTCCCCCGATCCCCCAGCCTTGCGGGTGATGCCACGCGTCTGAATCTCATTCTACCGTTGGAACGAGTCATCCTTCCTTGGAATCGGGTTAAGAGCGGCGTTGACAGGGCCGGTCGAAAGGCCGATGATGGCCGATGACACGCGGTGACGGACGCCGCTTCTGTCAAACTCGTCAACCTGGGACGTGGATTCATGAAGATCACCGGCATCCGCACGTTCAAATTCTGGGTCGACTGGTGCAACTGGTTGCTGGTCCGGGTAGACACCGACGAAGGCGTCTACGGCTGGGGAGAAGGCTCCCTCCACGGGTCGATCCAGGCCGTCGAGACCGCCATACACGAGCTTTCCGACTATCTGATCGGACAGGATCCCGCCGGGGTCGAGCGCCACTGGCAGGGCATGTACCACGCCTGGCGCTGGCGAGGAGGCGCGGTGCTAATGACGGCGATGGCAGCCCTCGACCTGGCGCTCTGGGACATCGAAGGGAAACGGCTCGGCGTGCCGGTTTACCGACTCCTCGGGGGCCCGTTCCGGCCGCGTATTGCCTGCTACGCGAGCCACTGGCTGGGAGGGGTTCAAACGCCCGACCAGGCCGAGGAAGGCGCGAAGGAAGCGGTCCGACGTGGGTTCGGCGCGTTCAAATGGTCGCCGTTCAACGCCGAGCACCTGCGCGACAACGAAGCCTCGGCGATGCGCCGTGCGGCTGATCTGATGGCGGCGGCGCGCTCCGGCGCCGGCCCTGACGTCGAGATCATGATCGAATGCTCGGAACGGCTGTCGCCGCGCACTGCCATCCTCGCGGCCCGTGCCCTGGAGCCTTTTCGCCCCTTCTGGTTCGAAGAGCCGATTCCCTTCGAGAATGCCCGAGCGATGGCGCGCCTGCAGCGCGAGCTGCCGGTTCCGATCGCCACCGGCGAGCGACTCGTTTCTCGCTGGGAGTTCCGCGAGCTGCTGGAGGAACAGGGGTGCCGAATCATCCAGCCAGACTTGATGCACGCGGCCGGGATTGCCGAGTGCCGGCGCATCGCCGCGCTGGCCGATACATACTACGTGTCGGTCGCGCCCCACAACTCCGGCGGTCCAATCGAGACGCTCGCCGCGATTCACCTCGCGGCATCGATTCCAAATTTTCTGATCCTGGAACAGATGGAGAACGAGCAGGCGGCGCGAGCGCGCATCTGCACCGATCCGCCGGTGATTCAGGACGGCCACTTCCTCCTGCCGACGATACCCGGTCTGGGCACCGACATTCGAATGGACGTCGTCGAAGAGCTGTCCTTTAAGCCACAACCCGTTTCACGACGCACCGAGTCGCTCTGGAGATGAACGGGTGAGTCGACGGTCGGGCCGAGGACCATCGCCGGGTGATCTGTCGGAGCAACTTGTGCTTCCGTTGTGGGGCGAGGACGGTCCCTCGCCCCGGGCAACTGAATCACCGCCGGTCCACCCTCCGACCGGAGAGCCGGTCCAGCCGGCTGACAAACCACCGCCGACGGAGCCGCCCGAGGGCGAGCCTCCGGCCGTGCACGACGACGTTTCATCGACGGATCCTCCGAGGCAGCGATTGTCCGATCTCGTTCCACGCTACCTCGAGTTCGCCGCGGCGATCGACCGATCGCCGCACACGATCCACACCGTTCGAGTCGATCTCGACCTGTTGATCCGTTTTCTTGGCGACCGGCCGGTCGGCAGCGTGGATCTCGACGATCTGCGTCGCTACGCGAATTGGCTGCGCGAGGAGCGGCGAAACGACTCGCGCTCGCGCCGCCGCAAGGTCGCCTCGGTAAAGGCATTCTTCGCCTATCTCCGGGCCCAGGGCGTCCGGAGCGACGACCCCGCTGAGCGCCTGATCTACCCGAGCGCCGAGCCGCATCTGCCGGAGTTCCTGGAGCCGGCCGAGGAGGCCAGGCTGCTCGCCGCGGTCGAGCGGCCGATGTGGCGTGCCCTGATCGTTACCCTCATCGACACCGGGTTGAAGCGCGACGAGGTGCTCGCACTCCACCCGGCCGACGTTTACCTCGACCCCGAGCGCCCGGATCAGAGCTACCTGACCGTTCGGGCGGCCAACGAGGCACGTCGAATCCGGGCCAGGACCCTCGCCCTTACGGCCCGCTTGTCCGGGGAGCTTCGCCAGCAGATCGAGACCGGCGCGACAGACCGGGTCTTTCCTATCTCGGTCCGGGCGGTAAACGCCATCGTGGAAACGACCGGTCAGCGGGCGGGTCTTCGAAAGCGTGGTCCGATCAGTCCCCAGATGCTCCGCGATACGTTCGCCATTCGGGAAGTGCGTCGGCGGATGATTCGCGAAGCCGAGGCGCGTCGCTCAGGTCTGACCGACCGTGAGATTCTCAGTCTCCAGGCGCGCCACGATCTCGAGGTGTGCGACCTGCTTGGACTGTCGCCGGGCGGCACCAACGATCCAATCGCCCGTTATCGAATCCTCGCGGCAGCCGCCCCACGATTCTGATTACTCGTGGCACAGTGGTTGCGCGGAGGACACCCTTTATCAGGTCGGTCTTCGATGATCCAGGAGGACGTGGTGGGAGAAACCGAGCGACCAAGTCTGGAGCAGTTCGCGCGCTACCTGCCGCGAGTGC
>JAJPKB010000349.1 GCA_021323915.1 Chloroflexota bacterium
AACCCTAGCCCAGGATCGAGGATGATCCGCTCGGCGGCTATGCCCGCCGCCTGAAGTACAGCCAGACGGTCCGCGAAGAACGTATCGATCCGTTTCCAAATGGTAGCGGGATCGGTGAGCACGCGGGTTGCCTTGCCCTGGCCTTGGATCGCGTGCATCACGACGAGCTGACAATCTGCGGCCGCGAGTTCGGGATAGAGCTCGGGATGCGGAAATCCGTGAATATCGTTCAAGGAACTCACGCCGCGGGCCAGTGCAAAGCGTTGGGTCTCTGGCAAGAAACTGTCGATTGCCAGGGGAATGTGGAGGCCCGCCAGGTCGTCGAGGACTGGGGCGAGCCGCCGTTGCTCTTCCGCCGCACTCACACTAAAGTAAAGCCACGATGAAACCCGCGGAGGCGATGTGATAGTCTGGAGGACGAATCGGTTGTGCATTGGAAGCGAAGATGTATGACATCGACACACTCCTGACGCTCTGGGAATTGGACCAGCGCGGGCTCCGCGAGCGGATGTATCGTGCGCCGACGCCCCGCGAGCGCGAACGGTGGCACGCCCTTTGGCGACTGAGTCGGGGCTGGTCGGAGGCGCGCGTGGGTGAGGCCCTGGAACGCGATCCGCATCCGATTGGCGAAGGGCTCGCAACCTTTGGGGACGCGGGACCGAGCGGGATGAGTTGCGAGCAGACGGGCGGTCCCCCCCGCCCTCGATCCAGCCGCCCAAGCGCAGTTGAAGGCGGCGGTGGAGGCGCCGCCGAGCCAAGCAGGGAGCGATTTGGCGAACTGGAATTGGCAGGTCGTGCGGGAGTTCATTGAGCAGCGCTTCCAGGAGACGCTGGCGCGCAGCACGTGCTTGAAGTACCTCCATCGGTTGGGCTTCGTGCTCAAGCGCCCCAAGAAACGGCTGCTCAAAGCCGATGCGGCCCAGCGGGCGGCGTTCGGGGAACTCTACGTCGCCGTGTGCCAGGAGGCCGAGCGGCTCGGGGTCAAGATCTTCTTCGTGGACGACGCGCACTTTCGTGCTGACGCTGATCTGCGCGGCCTCTGGGTCCTCAAGGGCGAACCAGCACTGGTCGACTCGACGAGCCCCCGGCTGGGGGAGAAAGTCACCTACTATTCGGCCGTCTGCTTGGAAACCGGGGAGGTCGAGGAGATGGAGGTCACCGAGACCTGCACCGCCGAGACGTCGGCGGCGTTCCTGCGCCAACTGCGCGCCAACCACCCCGAACCGCTGATCGTGATCTGGGACAAGGGCCCTGCCCATCGGGGCGATGCCTTGCGCCCCTATCTGGCCACGCCCGACCTGCGTCTGCGTGTGGTCGCGTTGCCGGGCTACAGCCCGGATGACAACGCCGATGAAGCGATCTGGGCCTGGCTTCGGGAAGAAGTCACCGCGAACACGTGCCTGGGGACCAAAGCCAACGTGCGGGAGAAGGTGGGCGCCTTCTTCCATCGCCTGGGGGAGCGCACGGAGGAGGCCAAGCAGCGCTGTCGCACACTCTTGCAAGCGCACGCCGATGCCCTCCTCGCGGCCAACCCGACGCTTCAGCAGCCAACCGACCATGTAGATTTCACCGTGGCTTTACTTTAGGGGGTGCGCGCTCCCCTGGCGCTCCGATGACTTTGATTGGGTGGAATGACCAATGAGCCGGATGAAACGCTTACAGTGGCTCGGAGTCGTCTCTTCTCCCAACCCTCTAGAAAAGTGCTCCCTGCTCCTCTCGCTTCCCCTCCCGCGCCAGCCGCGTGATCTCCGGCCAGCTCTGGACCAGGGCGTTGTAAGACAACGCCTCGGCCGCGCGCTTTTTCCGCTCGCAGATGGTGTATAAGCGATACGCCAGCTCCCGCGCGATCTCGGCCTTGCCGCCGAGCTTGGCGACAAGAGCGGCCGCGGATTCCTCGCCACCAGCCTCCAGCGCGCGGATCAGCTGGTGGACGATTTTCCACGCTGTCAGCCGTGGATCTCTCGAAGGATCCCACTTTGCTGGCGATTCGGCGGGTTTCAGCAGTCGCACCTTGCCGCCCCGCGACGCGACGATCCCCGCCTCGACCATGCCGCCGACGCTCGTGTTCTTGGCCTTGGAAAGCGTCTCGGCGACGCCGTACTCCCCTTCAGCGAAGCCGAACTGTTCGAACCATGCCAGCGCCCAGCGGCTATCGGCGTCGAAGTCGCCCTCCTGCTCGGCCAGCACCTCGTCGAGGGTCTGGTTGATCAGCGCGAGTGCCTCGCGAACCGAAAGCGGCTTGCCCCCGGCGTCGAGGACTTGGCCGTACCGGGTGAAGACCGCCATGCCCGGACCGATGGCCGCCTGAGCCAGGTCCACCGGCGCGATGTTGCCACGCTGCAGGTGCGCGAGCGCGACGGGAAGCTCGGCCCGGAGCGCGGCAACGAACTCGCGGCGCGATGCGGTGGGCGCGTCGGCCAGACGCGGGCGGCAGACCAGGACGATGCTGGAGGCGAGGGCATTGGTGCCCATCGCGACGATCCGGCCGGAACCTTCCGTCCGCATCGGCCACGTGCCAGTAACGGCAAAGCCGGCACGGATCAGCGCTGCGAGGAAGGTCTGCCAGCCGGTGCTAGCAGTACCAGCGTCGCTTTCCCCCTCCGCCTGCTTGAATGCATAGTAAATGGTGACCGGGAAAGCTGGGTGCGCCTGCTCGGCGAGGCGATTCACCGCTCGTGTCATACCGTTGAGGAAGAAGGCTTCCGCCTTCTCCTTTCCACCCTGCCGATAGGACGTAGCCACTAGCTCCTCAGCCTTTGGCACGGCGAGCGTGGCGAATAGGTCGGGGAAGACGGGTTTCAGCGAGCAGCGAAGCCACACGTAGAAGAAGTCCGAGAGGTCGGCGTACCCGATATTGTCATAGTAAGGCGGGTCAGCCGAGACGACCTTGCCTGCGGTTGTCGCTTGAGACGAGGCGTCCGCCTGTGTAGTACTCGCTGGTGTGTTTGCTGGGAATGCGTCGATTGCCATCGCGCTCTTATCGAGGACCGTAAGTAAACTTCCTCCAGCATCCGCAAACGGATTCGCCTCTGCGAAATCCCAGACCATCGGGATTGCCTGCCGCGCAAAGGTTTCGCGGAACGCGCCTCGGTCACTCATCCAGGATGCGATTGATGAGCCTATGTTCGCGACCTTCGAAACAGCGAATGCCAAATACACCGACAACGCATCGGCGTAGGCCGTCGTATCATTGCCACCGTCCGCGAGGCCCTTGCCATCATCGGTCAGTCCGGCGGCAACCGCATCACACCTGACCCGCTCGCGCGCCTCCTGCACCAGATCCGAAAACGTCGTCAGCGCCACAAGTTGACGGGAGGTGAAGAGGTCGCCGTATGTCGTCAGACCGTATTGCACCGTCCAGAAGTTGCGAGGGTCGTCGGGCAGCGGCATCTCCGGTCTCCACTCCGGCTTCGCCCGGCGCGCAACAGCCTCCATCTCCTCGGTGGGCGGGAGGTAGAGCCGCCCGTCATCGCCCTCGGCGACGATCGCCATCATGCGCGTGCCCATCCGCCCGGCCTTGCCCTCGGCCTTGATGTAGCTGCCGGTGATTGGCGAGCCTGACATCAGGCACCGGAAGTTTGCCCCGCGCGCGAGCTTCGTCCCGTTCTTCGCCGCCTCGGGCTCCTTCGGCTTGCCCACTTTCACCGTGAAGCGGTAACTACTCTGCTCGATCACCGGCTCGACGTAGGCCTCTTTGCCGGGTTTGGTCGAGAGCATGAAGGTCGAGGCGAGCGGCACGTCCACCTGGGCGAAGGCTGGATTCGGGCTTTTGACCGTGCGCGCCCAGAGCCAGGCGATCACGGTGAGCTTCCGACCAACGTACGGCTTCAGGTCCGGCCGATCCTTCGCCATCTCGGCCGTGACCCCAACCTTCGGGTAAAGGTAGCCGATTCGCTTCTCGGCCTCGTCGCGCATCCACTTGCCGTAGTAGCGTACGTCCTCCGCCAATCCCTGCGCGCCTTTCCACTCACGCGCGAGCAAGGTCTTCTCGCGCCGCGCCTCGGGGTTCACCGGCGGCATTCCGGCGAATTTTGGCGGGATCTCGATCATCGCCTTGTTGATCAGCACCGCCACCGGGTTCAGGTCGC
>JAJPKB010000285.1 GCA_021323915.1 Chloroflexota bacterium
CCAGATCTGCTTCAGCCTGTCGTCGAAGATCGCCAGCACTGAACGCGTGGTCTTCTACTACGAGGACTTTCCCTACGCCGCGGAAAGTGGAGCGGTCGAGCGGCGCGCGGAAGAAGTTGGATTATCCCAGGCGACGGTCGCCGTGGACGTGTCGAGCACGATCGACCGTCGCCTGGCGGCGATCGAGTGTTACGCCAGTCAGCTCGCGACCATTTTCCGTCACCACGGCGAGTTCCGGGGCGTTGTCAGGCGCTATGCGAAGAGCATCGGCGGGCCAATCTACGCCGAGCGTTTCTGGCAGCGTCCGTTTCCGTGACGGAGCGAGCACCGGTGGCCGGAGAGAGCTTTCGCCGGTCGGCGTAGGAGACCGGGCGAGCTCTCGTCGAACTCGCGCCGGGCGCCGCTACGACGTGTCGCGCGCCTTCTGTTGTAGCTCGAACAGCTTGCCAATCGCCTCGATCGGGGTCAGCGACAGGACGTCTAGGCTCTTCAATTCATCGAGCGCCGGGTTGGGTTCGCCGAGCATGGAAAGCTGAATGACTTCGACGTCGGGCTCGCGGCGCCGTCCCCGGCGGCGGTCGTTCCGTTCCAGCTCGCGGAGGATCTCTTCGGCACGGCGTGTCACGGCGCGCGGAATGCCGGCCAGGCGCGCGACGTGGATGCCGTAGCTTCGGTCGGCTCCGCCCGGCACCACCCGGTGAAGAAAGTGGACGTCGTGGCCCTCCTCACGCACGTCCATCCGAAAATTGCGAACTCGCGGGAGAACGCCCGCCAGCTCGATCAACTCGTGATAGTGGGTGGCGAAGAGCGTGCGAGCGCCAAGCCTCGGGTGATTGTGGATGTACTCGACGATCGCCTGGGCGATTGCGAGACCGTCGTAGGTGCTGGTGCCTCGCCCAACCTCGTCCAGGACGAGCAGGCTTCGCCGGCTGCTCTGGGTAAGAAGCTGCGCCGTCTCGAGCATCTCCACCAGGAAAGTGCTCTGGCCGGCGCTCAGATCGTCCTGGGCGCCCACGCGGGTGAAGATGCGATCGACTAACCCGATTCGGGCCGACTCGGCCGGCACGTAGCTGCCAATCTGGGCGAGCAGCACGACCAGCGCGACCTGGCGCAGGTAGGTGGATTTTCCCGCCATGTTGGGGCCGGTCAGCACGACAATCTGCGCGTCGTCGCACGACAGGCGCACGTCGTTCGGGGTGAATGGCTCGTCCGGCCTGGCCTGCTCGACGACCGGGTGACGGCCGCCGACGATCTCGATAATGGTTCCATCGTCCAGTAACGGGCGGGTAAAGCGATTCTGGACCGCGACCTCGGCGAGACCGGCGAAGACGTCCGCAAGGGAAAGTGCCCGCGCGGTTCGGAGAACTCGTCCGCGCTCCGACGCGATCTGGCCGCAGGTCTGATGAAAGAGCGCCTGCTCCAGCTCGAGGATTCGTTCTTTCGCGTTGAGCACGATCGCTTCGTAGTCCTTCAGCTCCGGGGTCACGAAGCGCTCCGCGCCGACGAGCGTCTGTTTGCGGATGTAATTGGCGGGCACCGCGTCGCGGTGAGCGTTGCTCACTTCTAGGAAGTAGCCGAAGACGCGATTGTAGCCGACTTTCAGACTCCGAATGCCGGTGCGCTCCCGCTCGGTCGCCTCGAGACTCGCGATCCAGCTCCGCGCGTGCTCGGTCGAATCGCGGAGGTCGTCCAGCTCGCTCGAAAACCCGCGCGCGATCACGCCGCCGTCGGACAGGCTGGCCGGTGGATCTCGTTCGATCGCCTGGCCGATCAGCTGGACGATCGGCGCGCATTCGTCGAGAAGAGAGGCGATAGCGCGTCGCTTGGGGATCACTTCAGCCCCCAACTGCGAGGGCGCCAGAATCTCTCGGATCGCCGGGATCGCCTCCAGACTGGCCTTGAGGGACAGCAGATCGCGCGGCGTGGCCAGGTTCTGACCGACCCGGTTGATCAGTCGCTCGAGATCTCGAACGTCGGTCAGGCGCTCGCCTAGCCGGGCTCGGCACGCCGCGTCGGCTACGAGCTCTTCCACCGTGTCGAGGCGGTCGACGAGCCGCTTCACGTCGAGAAGAGGCTGTCCAAGCCAGGCGCGGAGCAAGCGCGCTCCGCCGGGGGTACGGGTACGGTCGAGCACCCAGGTGAGTGAGCCCCTCGCGGCGCCACCTCGAGCCGTTTCGACGAGCTCGAGATTTCGACGGGTCGCCGGGTCTAACAACATGTATTCCGAGGTCTGGTAAGTGCGTAACTCGGTCACTTGCGACAGGGCAGATTTCTGGGTGTCGGCAACGTATTGAAGGAGCGCGCCCGCCGCTCGAATCGCCGAAGATCGACCGTCCAGGCCGAAGCCTTCCAGCGATGTCACTTCGAAGTGGCGGCACAGGTACTCACGTGCGGTCGCCAGGTCCGCCTTCCAGCCATCGATCGACGTGATCCGCGCCGCGCCTGTCCCCAAATCCGAGACCAGATCCTGCGTTCGGGTATCGTCGACCGGTACGAGAATCTCGACTGGCCCCAACCGTTCGATCTCGCGTCGAAGTGTAGCGCTATCGTCGTGGGGAAACTGGGTCGCGGCGAACTCGCCGGTGCTGACGTCGGCGAAGCTAAGCCCGACGTCGCGGCCGTCGAAGACCACCGCCGCGATGTAATTGTTATGCTTATCGTCAAGCATCGTTGGCTCGACGACCGTCCCGGGTGTGACCACCCTCGTGACGTCGCGCTCGACCAGCCCTTTACTGGTTCGCGGATCGCTCAGCTGCTCGCAGACCGCGACGCGATAACCCTTTTTGATGAGCTTGGACAGGTGGGTATCCAGGGACTGGTAAGGGATGCCAGCCATCGGAATGCGTTGCCCGCGCGCAACGTCGCGGCCGGTCAGGACGATGTCGAGCTCAGATGAGAGGAGGCGAGCGTCGTCGTCGAACGCCTCGTAAAAGTCCCCCAGGCGAAAGAGCAGGATGCAATCGGGGAACCGACGCTTGAGCTCAAGGTATTGCCGTCGTAGCGGCGTCGCCGCGTCGTCGCCACGCCCGCGGGGTGGGCTTTCTAAGGTGTTCGAGCTCACGATACCGACGTGCTCCGTTTCAAATTCGATCCTGGCCAAACGCAGGCGAATCCACACCGGTCGGACGTGGAATCGCCTCCGCGATCATACCACTAGCAAAGCGCCAATTTTCACTCAACAAACCAAGCATCCGTCTGATAAACTAGTTGAGAATGCTCAACTGGTGATTCGTGCGGCGCTCGACGCGGCGTTGCATCTGGCTCGAAGCGTGGACTACAATCCTTCGGATGGCGACGCAAAGGCGAGGGCCTATGACCAGAACGATTCTCGTGATCGACGACGACCCCGATTTCGTTGACCTGATAAAAGTGCTGCTGCGCGACGGCTACGTGATCGAGGGTTGTACGGATTCCCGCGACGGACTGCGGCGAATCCATGAGATCAAGCCAGCTCTCCTCTTCCTCGATCTGAATATGCCGGCCCCGAGTGGCTGGGAGCTTCTCCAGGCGCTGCGAGAGGATCCGTCCTTTATTCAGCTACCCGTTCTCGTGGTCTCGGCGGGCGAAGCCGCGGCGACGCTCGAGCCACTCGCGATTCAACAATCTCCCGGACGTCTGGAGATCCTTACCAAACCGTTTGAGATCGACGAGCTGGTTTTCCGGGTCAACCAAATGTTGGGTTCGGCGCCGCCCCAAGAGAGCCCGGATCCCCTGAACGCGCCGCCGAGCACCCACGCCGATACAGCCAATTGACGGCGTCCTGGTAGATCTGGTGAACGCGAACGCGAGTCAGCCTCCGTACCTCGCGGTCCACCGTCGTGGTTCTCTGGTCGATCAACTTCTTCCGCTGCCGTTTCAGATCGTCTTTGGTGCTCGCCAGACGAGATTTTTCCGATCCGTCCGCCGTCGTGCGATAGATCGCTTGAATGGCGTCGTCAAGCTCGCGTAGCCGATCGTCGTAGTCTGCCGCGCCGTTTTGCTGTGCCTCGTGGCGCATTGCCACGAGCTCGGCGGGATGAAGCACGATCGAGAAGGCGACTCGCGCGAGCTGCTGACCGGTTGGCACCGGCGGAGTTTCCGGGCCCTTCGCGATTGGATCCAGCCGGACGTCCCAGACTTTGCTCGCGTCACGGGACGCGTCGTTCGGAAACCCTTTTAGCAGCCGACGAAGGATCTCGCCGTCGAACCACTGAGGTACGAACATCTCGCAGGAGCGGGATTCTACGAGATCACCATTCTCGAGAAGCCAGTCAAAGAGCTCGGCGTCGTCGAGGACCCTGGCCCGCGCCAGAGGTATGACGATATCGCGGGTGCCGTCTGGCTCTCCGTCGTCTCCGCGTCGCGGGCTTCCCAGCAACAGATTGACCGGGCGGAGCCGGATTCGCGACGCGATGTCCTGCCTTCCGGGGTCCAACAAATCCAGATCGACGATTCCGACGACTATCCGAGATGGCTGGCCGCTTCGCTTCTCCTCGACCGCGCGTACCCGTCCGGCGGATGAGACCACGTCCTCACGAAGCCGATTCAGGCCGTCGACCAGACGCGCGCCCATCTCGAGAAAGTGTTCGCGGCGCTGACGCTCGCGGCGGTCGCGACGGTCAGGCGACCACGGAGAGCCGTAATGGGCAAAGAGCTCGGCCAGGCGATCCGGCGACGCCGACAACACGGCGTCGGCACCCGATGAACGGCCGCTCTCGATGGCGTTCAGTATTTCTTTGCCTGCTTCGAGGAATGCGGTGCGCACGTCCGGGCGGGTGGTATGAATCTGAATGGACCCGTACGTATCCGGATTCGACTTCGCCAGGTGAGCAACTCGCGCCGCGAGGTAGAGCAACGGCTCAAAGACCGGCGTCCGAAACGCGAGCAGCTGGGCAGGATCCTGATCCAACCTGACGAAGGTGTAGGCGAAGGAAAGCAGGGTGAAGTGGGTCAACGCCTGAACGAACGACATCGCGACGTCGTGCTCCAACGCCGTCGTCGGGGTCACGATCAGGCGCTGCTCGGCAAGGCGCGACAGGAACCACTCGCGCCAGGGCGACACGGGCCGCCCATCGCTCGGGTCCACGACCGCGACGATCAACCCGGTAACGTCCGAAACCGCCGGTCCGAAAAGCGGATGGGCGCCGAGGACCCCAACGGTTGGATCGATCGCCCGGCACAGGAACTCCATAGGCTCGGCCTTGTTCGAGCACAAGTCCACGACCAGGCTTCCCGGCCGAAACCAGTTGGCATAGTACGTGACCGCCTCGGCAAACGACGAGCGCCCTTCCAACCCAATCGCGAGAACGGTCAGGTCGGCGCGCGGCAGAAGCTCCTTGGCGTCGTCCGGCACGGCCGCGAGCACGGTGCAGCCGTCCGGATCGTCCGACCCGAGGCGGTCGACCAGCTCAGACAAACGTCCTTCCGAGGAGTCCAGCGGTTTTCGCGGCTTCCGGCCGTCGTCTGGCCGGAGGAGCATCAGCCAGCGTCCGGGACCGACGACGCCAGGGACAGGAGATGGGAGCCACGCTCCGGAGGCCCCGGCTTCGAGAGCGAAGTAGGAGGGTTGAAGGCGACCGGCGGAGCCGGCGAACCGCAGGTCGTCGAATACTTTGGCCGCGCTGGACGGGTTGGTGGGCGAATCGAAAAAGTCGAACAGATAAATCTCGCGCGCGCCGCGGCAGAGAATCCTCGCGAACAAGCGGCCCATCGCGCCCCCCCCGCCGACGATGGCGAGGCGTGGGCGCGTGCTCGACGTGGACACCGAAGGGCCTCCTGTATCTGCCGGGACGACATCGCGTAAGATTCTACAATAGATTTCGTAGAATCACGCGAGTTGTCAATCTGAACACCGTTGGGTATAATCGCGGAAAGGAACATGGTATTGTTCATGTTGGAAAATGGGCGGGCAACCAGCAAAGATGGGTAGACGCGTGCTCGGTCAATGGCAAGGTCTGACCGAGTCGCTAGTCGATGAGGACTAAGCAACGAAAATATTGGTGGGCTCAAACCTGCAAACTGCCGCCCAGCCGACCGAAGAGGAAGAGGCAGCCCTGGCACAGATCAGGCGCGGCTTGCCGATTCTCGCGGATCTGGCACGGGGAGACGTTTTTCTTTTCAGGCCGACTGACGACCCATTGTCGGCGATTGTCATGGCCGAAGCCAAGCCATGCACTGTCCCCTCGATTTACACCGAGCCGCTAACCGGGCGTTTGGTCAGGCAGTCCGAAGAGCCGTCAGTCATTCGCGCGCTGAGCCGTGGAATGGGCTCGAGTCGGAGCCATCGGCTGCTGGTTCAGGGGCACCCGACCGTTCAGGACGTGTATCCGGTTCGGCTGGGCTCGCAGGTAATCGGAGCGGTGGCGATAGAAGTTGGTCTGGTCGAGAGCGAGAGACAGAAGCGAAAGAGCATCGTCTACCGACGCGCCATCGATCGCTTTCGAAACCTCGTGATCGCGGGCCAGCTCGAAGGCGCGGAGAATCTGAGCCGCCTGAGCGAGCACGACGGTCCGATGGTCGTCAGCGGTGACGGACGCATCGTCTACATCAGCTCACTAGCCGAGCAGCTTTACCGCAAGATTGGCTATACGCACAGCCTCTTACACCACGACATCGGGAGTCTGCGCACCGACGAGAGCGTGTTTTTCAAGGCGATGGAGTCCGGCGCCTGCGTTGAGCAGTTGGGGCAGGAGGGACCGTACACCTGGCTGAAGCGCGCGATTCCGTTGCTCGGTCAGGGTGGGGAGAAGATCTGGCGCCGGGTGATGCGCCGGGTCGAGCCTCGCGACCAGATCATCGTGACCATCCACGACGTGACCGAGGAATCCCAGAAAGAGCGCGAGCTCAAGATCAAATCGGCGATGATCAAGGAAATTCACCATCGGGTGAAGAACAATCTGCAAACGATCGCGTCCCTGTTGCGTTTGCAGGCCCGTCGAACTGGATCGCCCGAAATCGGGACGATGCTTCAAGAGACGATCAACCGCATCCTGAGCATCGCAGTCATCCATGAGTTCCTGGCGCATCAGGACGCGAGCAACATCGACATGCACGAGGTTTCGCAACGAATCATCTCCGAAGTGAGCCGAGGCATTGTCGATCCCGAAAAGCGTATTCGATTCGTGTTGGATTCGACCGGACCGACCGACGTTCTCTTGCCGACCCAACAGGCCACGTCTTGCGCGCTGGTCATCAACGAGCTGCTGCACAACGCGGTCGAGCACGGGTTTGCCTCGGTGTCTGATGGCTGCGTTCAGGTCAGTCTCGGGCGAAACGGGGACTGCGTCGCGCTCGAGGTGTGCGACGATGGTGAGCCGCTGCCGCCCGGGTTCGATCCTCGGCAAAGTAACAGCCTCGGACTTCACATCGTGCGGACCCTCGTGCAAGAGGATTTGAAAGGGACGTTCGCTCTGGTGAACGGAGACGGATCCGGCGTGCGGGCGGTGGTCTCTTTCCCGAGCGTGGAATAGACGACTGGCGGTCCAAGCCTCATAATGAGCGCGTGGCACCTGGCTGGGAAGGCACCGTTGCCCTGGAATTGGGATGTGGACTGTATTGGAGCGGGAGGAACGACAATCATGGGGCAGACGCGGGTGGTGATAGCTGACGACGAGTCGATCATCCGCATGGATCTCAAGGAGATGCTGACCGGCCTCGGCTACCTGGTGGTGGGAGAAGCCGGCGATGGGTTGAGCGCGGTGAATCTGGGGCGTGAGCTCAAGCCGGATCTGGTCATCATGGACATCAAGATGCCCGACCTCGACGGGATCGCGGCCGCCAAGATTCTGACCGAAGAGAGGATCGCGCCGGTCTTGCTCCTCACCGCGTTTAGCCAGACCGAGCTGGTTGATGGCGCGAAGGAGGCCGGCGTCGTCGGCTACATCGTCAAGCCGTTCCGCGAGTCGGAGCTCGTGCCGGCGATTGAGATCGCGCTATCACGGTTCAAAGAGTTCCGGGTGCTCGAGAAGGAGGCCCAAAACCTGCGAGATACGCTCGAAACCCGGAAGCTCGTGGAGCGCGCCAAGGGGATTCTGATGGATACCCAGGAATTGAAGGAAGCCGAGGCGTTTCGCAAGATTCAGAAGCTTTCGATGAACACGCGAAAGTCGATGCGAGAGATCGCCGAGGCGATTCTCCTGGCGCACGAGGTTGAAAAGGAGAGGGCCTGATGCCCACCGAAGAAGAGGTCCGCGAGGCACTAAAGACGGTCGAGGATCCGGAGATCGGTCTCAGCATCATCGACCTGGGGCTCGTATACGACACCGAGATCGTGGACCACTCGATCAAAGTGACGATGACGTTGACGACACCCTTTTGCCCCGCTGGCCCGATGATCACCAATCAGGTCGAGTCGGTCCTGTCGTCGCTTCCGGAGGTCGAGAGCGTCGACGTCGATTTGACCTTCAGTCCGCCCTGGGATCCACGGACGATGGCTTCGGACGAAGTGAAGGCGATGCTCGGCCTCTGGTGAAGGTGCGGCCGCGAGCGATTGCTCGGTGCGGCCGCTAGCGATAGATCTGCTTCGCCTGCTTTTCCGAAAGGTGCTGCTTTGCGCGGTTGAGAATCTGCTGCTCCAGGTTGTTGCTCGTCTTTTCCTCGGACCAGCCGGCGAAATCCCCTTCTTCGGCCATTCCCGCCAGGAGCGACAACACGTAACCCAGGTGGCGTCCGTAGATCTCCTGGAGCGCGCGAGCGCGCTCGTCGGGTTGCGCGTGCGCCAATCGAATGACGATGTCGGCAAACGGATAGAAGCGGCGCTCGAACTCCGCGCCCAAACTGGATCCACCGGTGGCCATCGTGGTTCTTCCCTCGTTGTAACGTTAGACGTGCCTTCACCACGATTGTACGCGCCCAATGATCGTTGTTCAAACCTGGCTGGATGCGGGAGGCAGGGCTACCGATCATCCGCCGATCGCCTGGGCTGTCTGGACGCCGGAGATCGCCCAAATTCCGCTCGTTCCGGTGCGAATCGGTTGAATCAAAGTCACCACGTAGGAGTCGGCGCCCTGGCGGACGGCAACCCGCGTCCGCGGCACGAGTGACGAGGGATCCACGTCCTGGCCAACGATCGTCGCGGGATCGTCGGGATTCAGGCCGAACGACGGACCGTCGTGGTGAACGACCTGGAGCGGATCACGCGCCCAGGGTATGGCGCCATGATCGACCGCGCTCTGACGGGCGGTGTAGATCGCCCGATCGATCGGCGCCGGGCCTAACCGAAGCGGCTCGATTGGCACCACCGCGAGGGTCTGATTGCTGGCGGGGCTGGGCTTGCCCGTAATTAGCACCCCCGGGCTGACGCCGATCGCGTCGATTCGCCATTGGCCATTCTGGCGCAGGAGATCGACGAACCGCCGATTGGTTCCGACGCTCCAGTCGTCGCGCCCGGTGGCCGATGGGTCGACCTGGAATGTGACCAGGAATTCTCGCCGATCCGCGGGTGCCGATGGAAGATGCGCGCCAAGCTGGTCTGCCCAGGCGATCGCGTCGACGACGTCGGTCACCTGAATCGACTGAGTCGAATGAAGAAGGCTCGATACTCCTTGCTTACCCAGCCGAGCACGATACGATGCCGTCATGAGATTTTCGGCGATGTCAAAGCGTTGGGTCGCCAGGGAATCGAAGTAGGCTTCGAGGGTTTGACGAGGATCGAGATTCTTGGTGGCCGTGGACGAGAGGAACGGGATGGCCCCGCACCCGCTCGTGATGACGCCAAGAAGGGAAAAGGACAGGACGCGACGAGAGAAGCGATTGCCTTTGCTCACGAGTCGTTACCTCCGCGTGGCGCAATCCGTGGGCAGAGGATAGATGGAGGGGAGTATTCTGTCAACTTCTTCAGCACAAAAAAGGCGCCCCCGCGTGGGGGCGCCTTTTTTGTTGGGATCAGGACTTATCGCTGGAAACCGCCTCGTCTCGACGGGCCACGAAGGTCAGGCCTTCCTCATTGCCATCGATGACGATCGTGTCGCCATCCTTGAAGTCACCGGTCAAGAGGCGCTTCGCCAGCACATTCTCGACGCGCCGCTGAATCGTGCGCCGCAACGGCCGTGCTCCGTAGTTCGCGTCGAAGCCTTCGCGCGCCAGCCATTCGCGGGCAGCGTCGGTCAGCTCCAACGTCAGCTTGTGATCGGCGAGACGCTTCTGCAGGTCCACCACCAGCAAATTCACGATCTGGTGAATCTGCTCGCGGGTCAGACCCTCGAAGATGATCACCTCGTCGATTCGGTTCAAGAACTCCGGCCGAAAGCTCTGGCGCAGGTCGGCCAGCATCAGATCGCGCACACGCTCGCGCTCGCCGGTTTCCGACGTTCGGAACCCGATCGGCGCGTTTCGGCGCACGTGCTGGGTACCGACGTTCGAGGTCATGATCACCACGGTGTTTTTGAAGTCCACCGTGCGACCGTGGCCATCGGTCAGCCGGCCATCGTCCAGAACCTGAAGCAGCACGTTGAAGGCATCCGGGTGCGCCTTTTCGATTTCGTCGAACAGCACCACCTGGTACGGGCGTCGCCGCACCGCCTCGGTGAGCTGACCGCCTTCGTCATACCCGACGTACCCCGGAGGCGAGCCGATCATCCGCGAGACCGCGTGCCGCTCCATGTACTCCGACATGTCTACTCGGGTCATCGCGTCCTCGCTGTCGAACAGGAACTCGGCGAGCGCCCGGGCCAGCTCGGTCTTGCCAACGCCAGTTGGGCCAAGGAACAGGAACGAGCCAATCGGTCGTCGCGGATCCTTCAATCCCGAGCGAGCGCGACGGATCGCGTCGGAGACCGCCTCGATCGCCTCGTCCTGGCCGATCACCCGCTGGTGCAGGCGCTCCTCCATGTTGACGAGCTTTTCAACCTCGGTCTCGAGCATGCGGCTCACCGGAATGCCGGTCCACTTCGCGATCTGCTCGGCGACGTCGTCGGTGTCGACGACCTCGTCGATGTCGCGTTCCAGCCTCCACTGATTCCGCTTCTGATCGTATTCGGCCTGGACCTGGAGCGCCTCTTGCTTCAGACGGGCGGCGCGTTCGTATTCGCGCGCCTGGCTCGCGGCTTCCTCTTCCGAGTTCAGGCGGTTCAACCGGTCCTCGATCTGACGCAGCTCCGGCGGCAGGTTGAACAACTGCAGCCGAACCTTCGCCGCCGCCTCGTCGATCAGGTCGATCGCCTTGTCCGGCAGGTGCCGATCGCTGATGTAGCGGTCGGACAATTCCGCCGCCGCGACCAGCGCATCGTCGGTGATCTTGATCTTGTGGTGTGCTTCGTACTTGTCGCGCAATCCGCGAAGCATCTCGATCGTATCGGCAACGCTCGGCTCGCCCACGAACACCGGCTGGAAGCGTCGCTCGAGCGCCGCGTCCTTCTCGATGTGCTGGCGGTACTCGTCCAGGGTCGTCGCGCCGACGCACTGGAGCTCGCCACGGGCCAGGGCCGGCTTCATCATGTTCGACGCGTCGATCGCGCCCTCGGCGGCACCCGCCCCGACGACCGTGTGCAGCTCGTCGATGAACAGGATGATCTCACCCTGGGCCCGACGAATCTCGTCCATCACGGCCTTCAGACGTTCTTCGAACTCCCCGCGGAACTTTGATCCGGCGACCAGCGCGCCCATATCGAGCGCGATGACGCGCTTCTGGCGCAGTGGCTCCGGAACGTCGCCACTGACGATCCGCTGAGCGAGCCCCTCGACGATCGCCGTCTTCCCGACGCCCGGCTCTCCGATCAGGACCGGGTTGTTCTTGGTACGTCGGGACAGGACCTGCAGCACGCGCAGGATCTCCTCGTTCCGACCGATAACCGGATCGAGCTTTCCGGCTCGAGCGAGCTCGGTCAGGTCGCGGCTGTATCGCTGCAGAACCTGATACTTGCTCTCGGGTCGCTGGTCGGTAACCCGCTGAGTTCCCCGAATATCGGCCAGGGCTCGATAGACCTTTTCGGTGTCGATGCCCAGTCCGCGGAACAGGCGGGCGGAGATACCCTCGCGCTCGGCGACGACCGCGATCAGCAGGTGCTCGGTGCTAACGTATTCGTCGCGTAGTCGATTCGCCTCCTCGATCGCTCGGTCGAAGACGAACTTCAGGCGCGGGGTCATGTAAACCTGGCCGACACCACCGGCCTGATAGACGCGGGGGCTGTTCTCCAGGGCCTCCCAGATGCGACGACGGAACGCCTGAACGTCGACGCCAAGGCGCTCGAGAATCTCAACCGCGAGTCCCTCTTGCTGGTCCAAGAGCGCGACCAGCAGGTGCTCGACGTCGAGCTGGTTGTGCCGCAGCTCGACGAGAAGCTGCTGAGCGTGCTGCAGGGCTTCCTGCGCGCGCTCGGTGAAGCGTTCAAATCCCATCGTCCACCCCTTCCTGGCCCTGGCGTCGATTCTCGGCGTCGCGGTCTTCCAGGGCTGACCGCAGCCGTTGGATTTCGGCCTCCATCTCGGCCATCTTTTCTGTCAAATTCATGATGATCTCGACTCCCGCCAGATTTACCCCCAGGTCGTTGACGTAGTTGTGAATCTGACGGAGCCTCTCCACGTCTCGCGCTGAATAGAGACGAATTTTGCCGTTCGAGCGCGACGGCTCAATCAAGCCGAGACGCTCGTAGTACCGCAGGGTCTGTGGATGCATGTCCACCAGGCGCGCCGCGACACTGATGATGTAGCACGGCTCGTCGAAGTTCGGTGAATCCACTGTATTCGCCCTCAGCTTTCGGGTACTGAAGACAGTATAAGGGTTGCTAATATCATTGTCAAGATTCAGGTGGTCGAAGGGCATAAGTCGCGGATCCGGAGCTGAGTGCCTTCGGTTCCTTCCCATTCGTGGCGGCCAATCGAATAGACGAGATCGAAGCGGCCGCTGAGCGTCGGCAACAAGTCCCCCATCCCGAAGCCGATCGCGTCCCAGGTCGTCGCCCCGTCCCGAACCCTGAGCTTGAGGTGTCCCGGCGATTCGCGACCAACCCGACGCGCGCTGAGAACCTCAAGGTTACGGCTGACGAAGAGCGGCACCGGGTTTCCGAAGCCGTGGGGCTCGAGCCGGCCAAGCAGGTGATCGGGGCGCGCATCCAGGCGGCTGAGCCGAACTTCGGCGTCGATGTCGAGCGACAGCTCGATCGCGCGCTCAGAGATCTCTTCGCTCGCGATCGTCTCGAGGCGGGAGCGAAGCTCGTCGATGCGGGCAGACTCGAGGGTAAACCCGGCGGCGCGCGCGTGTCCGCCGTGTCGGGTCAGCAGGTCAGAGCAGCGAGAGAGGGCCTCGGCGATGTGAAAGCCGTCGATGCTTCGCGCGGAGCCCCGCGCGAGCCCGTCTCCGACCTCCGCGACCAGCGCTGGTCGGGAGAACTGTTCGACGAGACGCGCCGCGACCAGACCGACGACGCCGGGGGAGAAGGATTGATCCGCGACCAGCAGGAGCTTGGGCATGGATGGCCACGACCTAACGACCTCCCGCGCCTGTTCGAGCGCCAGGTCGGTCAGCCGCTGTCGCTCCTGGTTCGTCTTTTCGAGCTCCTCGGCCAACCTTGCCGATTCTTCAGCGGATTCGCTCGACAGCAGCTCGACGCTCGTCCGTGCGTCCGTCAAACGTCCAGCGGCGTTCAGCCGCGGCGCCAGGATAAAGGCCAGCGTCCGAGAGGTAATCGCTCCAACGCCGAGCCCGGCACGAGCCGCCAGCGCCCGGAGACCTACGCGCCGGGGCGGATTCAGGAGGGGCAGGCCACGGAGGACGAGCGTGCGATTCTCCGAGAGGAGTGGCACCACGTCGGCCACGGTCGCCAGCGCCACCAGGTCGAGCCAGCGGTCGGCGACCGCCGGTTCCCCTCGCAGGCGCTCGAACAGCGCCTGGACGAGTCGGTAGGCGAGACCCGCCGCGCACAAGTCCTTAAACGGGTACGGACAGCCCGGTTGTTTCGGATTGATCACCGCGGCGGCCCGGGGCAAGATCGGGGGCGCGTGATGGTGGTCGACGACGATCACGTCCACGCCGATGTCTCTTGCCCGATCGATTTCGCGGGCGCCGGAGATACCGCAATCGACCGCGACGACGAGGCTCGTGCCCTCCTTTTGGATGCGCTCGAGCGCTTCGCTGTTCAGGCCGTAGCCCTCGACGTTACGCCGCGGAACGAATGAGCTCGCTCGAATGTCGGCGGCACGGAGGGCTTCGGTGAGAAGAACGGTGCTGCTGACCCCGTCGACGTCGTAATCGCCGTAGACGACGACTTCCTCGCCATTAGCCCGGGCCACGAGCAGTCGGCTGATCGCCTCGGGTATTCCTTTCAGCGAGCTCGGTGGGGCTAGCGCTCGGTCGCCGGCGTCCAGGAAGCCCTGGATGGACTCCGCGTCGACGACGCCGCGATTCCAAAGAAGCTGAACGATCAACGGGTGAACGCCCGGGAAGCTCTTCAAGTGCTCCGCCGGTGCGCGCTCGCGGATGTCCCAGCGGAACCGCCGGTCGCCGGGCCGGGAATTGACCGTCACGTTGAATCGCTCGCTCACTCGAATCGTCGAGGCGAGCCGTCGGGGCGAAAAAACCGCCGTATCCGAATCGGCACGTCGACAACATTCTACGTTGATCGAAAGAACCGGGCCAGTCTCCATACGGAGGTCTAATCCATGGGCGTGCCATCTGGTCGAATTCGCGAACGGCGACGATTGTCGGTCACCCGAGGCGTATCGTAGAATGGCCCCGAATCGAAGGAGGAACCTGTATGATCCTGGTCCGCTATCTCGGTCCCGGAGGCGCTGCCTGGGGCGTCGTCGACGCTGGCGTGGTTTACCGCGTCGAAGGGTCAGTGTACGAAGATCCCCATCCCGGAACGCGGATCGCCCCTCTCGGCGACCTGAAGCTCCTGGCCCCGGCCGAACCGACCAAGATCGTTGGCTACGCCGGAAACTACAAACGGCTGATGACCCGCGGCGGAGCCCGACCGCTTCCGGACCTGACCGACTTCGAGCCCATGCTCTTCTTGAAGTCGCCGACCTGTCTCGCAGGTCCGGATGATGCGGTAATCTACCCACGAGTTTGTACGCGCGTGTGGCACGAGCCGGAGCTTTGTTTCGTCGTCAAGCGAACCGCGCGACGGGTTCCAGTCACCGCCGCGGCCGACTACATCCTGGGGTACACTATCGGCAACGACGTCACTTGCGACAACGTCCAGGGTAGAGACAACCATCTCGCGCGATCCAAGTCCTTCGACACCTGGTCGCCGGCCGGGCCGGTGCTGGTGACGGATCTGGATACGCGTGACCTGGCGATTCGGCTCTGGGTCAACGGGCAGCTCGCGGTGGACGAGCGGACCAGCGACATGATCTGGGACGTGCCGCGAATCCTGAGCGAGATTTCCCAGGTGATGACCCTGTTGCCGGGCGATCTGGTGTACACCGGCGTCCCGATGTTCGTTTCGCAGGAGCTCAGGATCATCAAGCCGGGCGACGTGATGGAGATGGAGATCGAGGGAATCGGTCGCATGAAGAATCCGGTCGTCGCCGAGGATTGATTCGGCGATTTGGCCGCGCGACGAGGAGGGCGAGGTGGCCGAGAAAGTCGGCAGGTACGCCGTCGGAGTCGATCTTGGTGGGACACGCTTGCGCGTCGCGCTGGCCGATCGCGATGGCACGGTCGTGCGCCGTCGTGTCGTGCCGACGCTCGCGAACGAGGGCCGCAACGCGGTGATCGGACGGGTGGTCGCCGAAATTCGGACGATTCTGGAGCCGGCTCCTTTGAGCGACCTCGCCCGCGTCGCGGTCGTGGTGCCGGGACCGGTCGATCCCTTTACCGGTATGGTCTTTCGCCCTCCGAACTTATCGGGCTGGGGGGACGTTGCGCTCCAATCCATCCTGGAGGCTGAGCTGACCGTTCCGACGGTTCTGGGCAACGATGCGAACCTGGCGGCTCTTGCCGAGTGTCGATTCGGCGCCGGACAGGGATTGAGCCACCTGGTGTACGTGACGGTCAGCACCGGCGTAGGCGGAGGGGTCGTTAACGACGGGAAGCTACTCCTGGGGGCGTGGGGAGGAGCCTCGGAAATTGGCCACATGACGATCGATCTCAACGGACCCCGGTGCAGCTGCGGTAATCACGGGTGCCTCGAGGCGATGGCCTCGGGAACGGCCATCGCCCAGGAAGCGGCGTCGCGCCTCGCGGCCGGCG
>JAJPKB010000277.1 GCA_021323915.1 Chloroflexota bacterium
GAACCATCGATCTGGCAACCGCGATCGGGGGTGCGGCGGGCCAGGGTATCGCCACCCCCGGCAATATCCTTGCGCGCATCCTGGTGCGGCGCGGGCTACACGTGAACGTGTACGACGCCTACCAGTCGATTATCCGCGGCGGGCACATCTTTCTGACGCTGCGAACCAGCGATCAGCCGGTGCTGAGCCACGGCGACAAGCTGGACGTGCTGATCGCACTCAATCAGGACACCATGGACCGACACCTGAAGCTGATGGGCGCGGGCTCGGCGGTGCTCTACAACGCCGACCGCATCCGGCCCGGCGAGCCGGCCGAGGGCGTGCAGCTCTGCCCATTCTCGGTCAAAGGGCTGGCGCCGGGCGTCAAGGGCGACCTGGTCCAGAACACCCTCGCGGTCGGGGCGGTCCTTCGTTTGATGGGCGTCGAGTTCAGGGCGCTCGAGGAGATTCTGACCGAGCAATTCCGTCGGAAGGGCGAGGCGGTCGTCGCCGAGAACGTGGCGGTGGCGCGCGCCGGCTATTCTTACGCCGACGAGCACTTCCGACCGTTCCCGGTACCGCTGCCCGACCTGGGTAAACGGCTCGCCTTCGTGGACGGGAACACGGCGCTGGCGATGGGCGGTGCGGCAGCGGGGGTGCGCTTCTACTGCGCCTATCCAATGAGCCCCTCCAGTGGCGTGCTGCACTGGATGGCCTCTCACGGTCGACAGCTCGGAATCATGGTCCGCCAGGTCGAGGACGAGCTGGGCGTGATCAACATGGCGGTCGGCGCGGCGCACGCCGGCGCGCGGGCGATGTGTGCGACGTCCGGCGGTGGCTTCGCGCTCATGACCGAGGCGCTGGGTGGCGCGGCCATGATGGAAGTTCCGGTGGTCTGCATCGACGTGCAGCGCGCCGGTCCGGCGACCGGCGTCCCCACCAAGACCGAGCAGGGCGACCTGTGGCAGGTGCTGGGAGCGGGCCAGGGCGACTATCCGCGCCTGATCGCGGCTCCGACCTCGGTCGAGGAGTGCTTCCACATCGTGCCGGAGCTTTTCAACCTGGTCGAGCGTTTCCAGTGCCCCGGCATCATCATGTCCGACCTGCTGCTCTCCGAGGGGCGCTTCAGCATCGACCCGGCCGAGCTCGACTTCAACGTGCCGATCAACCGCGGCGACATCATCGGCCTGGAGGCGACGGACGGTGTCGGGTCGAACGGCCACGGGGCGAATGGTCACGCGCCAGCCGGCGCGTACCTCCGCTACGAGATCACGCCGAGCGGCATCTCGCCGCGGGCGATTCCCGGGACCGAGGGCTACGTGCACGTGGTCGCCACCGACGAACACGACCAGGACGGCGTGCTGATCTCCGACGAATTCACCAATCCGCACAAGCGCCAGGCGATGCACGAGAAGCGCATGCGCAAGATGGAGGGCGTGCTTGAGCACCTCGCGGCGCCCACTCTGTTTGGCCCCGAGGATGCGGAGGTCACGCTGATCGGCTGGGGCTCGACGCGGGGGGTGATCCGCGAGGCGATCGAGCAGCTCGCCGCCGAGGGCATCTCGGCAAACAACCTTCAGATCACCTGGCTGGTTCCCCTTCACGCCGAGGTGATCGAGGGGATCGTCGCCCGGGCGAAGCGGACAATCATCGTCGAGAACAACTACAGCGGGCAGTTTGCCCGCTACCTGCGCTCGGAGACGAGCATCGTGGCGAACGGCCACATTCGCAAGTACGACGGCGAGCCGTTCATGCCGCACCACATCGCGGATGGCGTGAAGGCGATTCTGGCCGGGGCGGTCAAGCCGTACGTGCCAGTCCACGAGGTCATAGTATAGGGAGGGGTGCAAATGAGCGTCGTCGTTCCCGGCGCCGAGGTCCCGGACGCCTCGGAGAAGTTGGCGGCTCGCCCGACGGTGACCGTCAAGGACCTTAAGGGGAAGGCCGATCCCGACTGGTGCCCCGGATGCGGTGATTTCGGGGTGCTGAGTGCGCTGAAGCAGGCGATCGCGGAGCTCGGCCTGCGGCCGCACGAGGTCATGACGATCAGCGGTATCGGTTGCTCGTCGAACCTCCCCGGCTACATCAATACCTACGGTATGCACACGTTGCACGGCCGCGCGGTCGCGGTGGCAACCGGCGCGGCGCTGGCCAACCACGAGATGAAGGTCGTTGTCACCGGCGGCGACGGCGACGGCTACGGAATCGGGGGAAATCACTTTCTCCACGCCATGCGGCGAAACGTCGACCTGACCTACATCGTGATGGACAACCAGATCTACGGCCTGACGACCGGGCAGACCTCGCCGACCAGCATCAAGGGCATGAAGACCAAGAGCACGCCCATGGGCAGCGTGGAGAACGCGATCAACCCGATCCCGCTCGCCATCGCCGCCGGCGCTACCTACGTTGCCCGTGGCTACACCGGGCAGGTCAAGCACCTCGTCGAGCTAATCAAGGGCGGCATCACCCACAAGGGCTTCGCCTTGATCGATGCTTTCAGCCCGTGCGTGACGTTCAATCACGACAATACGCACGACTTCTTCAAACAGCGGACCTACAAGCTGGAGGAGCGCGGGCACGATCCGACCGACTTCCACGCCGCCATGGATCGCGGATACGAGTGGGGCGAGGAGATTCCGATCGGGCTCTTCTGGAAGCGGGAGGATCTGCCGAGCCTGGATCAGCTCGAGCCGGTGCTCGCCGAGGGAGGGGCGTTGGCGCGCCGTCCGCTTGGGGTAGACCCCGAGCTGGCTCGGAAGCTTGTCCGGGAGCTGATGTAAGCGGGTTGATCGAGGGTAAGCCATAACGCCCCGGACCTGGTGCACGGGACGGATCGCTGTTCGCTGACAACGCATGGTTCGGTGAGCAAGACCGCTGCCCGTCCGTCGGCCACGTGGTCCGCGTCGGGGAGCGGGAAGAGCGCATCCGGGATTAAGTGCGAGCTCGACGGGGCTCGCCTTGGAGGAGGGCGCAATGTGGTACGGACCTCGGTGGGTTAGCTCCCCAAGTGAGCCTGGGACGAGGGTGCTGACGCGCGAGCGCGAACAGCGCTTGCGTCGCGCCGTCCGCCACCTGATTCAGTCCTCGCGCAGTGAAGATCGTCGCGCCGATGTGGAGCACGTCTTCGATTTGATCGCCTTCCTCCGTCCGGACGTGCTTGCGATTGTCGAGGACGAAACCGCCTGTACCCTGGCCGAGCTGGTCGGCAGCGTCTGACCTTCTTCAAACCCCCGCGATCGGACCGGGCGGAGGCTCGAAAACCAGCGACGAAGGGAAAGACAAACGCTCTGAAATCGAGTGTGCTCTGTTCTCCCTTTCCGCCCTTTGGCCTCGGGGCCGTTGTCCCTGTTTACTGACGCCGGAGCAGTACCTGGAATCGGCGGTCCGGCAGCTCCAGGATATCTTTAGGGACAAAAGCGACGTGGTCACACGCATCTCCCGCCAGCGAGCGCGAAGTCGAGGTGCTGTGTCTCCTCGCGGCGGGCCAGAGCAATCGGGCAATTGCTGCTTCGCTTGTCCTCAGCGAGAAGACCGTCGAAAACCAGCTCAGCAGCATCTAAGGCGAGATCGGCGCGGACAATCGCGCGGCGGCTACCGCCTTCGCCGTCCGCCACGGGCTGGCGTGATCGGTCGGAGGCCCCGCCGATCTGGGTCTAACGCGACGGGTGCGCGGAGTAGGGAGAATCCCCCACTCTTCTCTTAACCTGTTCCTCCGCACCCGGCGACCGGAAATGAGGGACCTCCCCGATGCTCGCGCGCCGTCGCGAGTGTAGCTTGAGCCTGCCACGCGAGCTCACCGCGGCGACATCCCGCGACGGGCTGCGAAAGTGGTCAAGGAGGCATCGACGCGGGGTTCCGAACGCGATCTGTCGGTCGCCTACAGCGACGGCAGCGTGACCATCCGTCAGGCGGACTGGGGCGACTTGACTGTCTCGATCGAGCGGTTCCCGGCC
>JAJPKB010000281.1 GCA_021323915.1 Chloroflexota bacterium
ACGTCGTTCGGCTGGGTTCGTCGACGAGGGTTCGTGAACCATGATCGGCCGGATGTACCCTGGCATTCGAGCTCTCGGAGCCTCCAAAACGTCGTCGGGCAACAGCTTCCGACGGGCACGACCGAGCGTGTCCGCTATCGCTGTCGGGCCTCGGCCAGGTTCATCGCTGGATTACCAGGTGCCAAAGCGGCCGCTAAGCTGGCGAAGGAGCAGTCAAGCACTGGGGTATTGTACCAAGGACACCATGTCGAGTCAATCACAGTGTACGCGTCGTCGTTGGTTCGGCGCGATTGATCGGGCACGAAGCGACCGGTGAATCCGAGATTGGCACGTCCCGTGCGGCGCCGACGCTTCAATCCTTCGGATGAAAGGAGAGCGGTATGGCAGTGCATTCGTCCGCGGCGGCGCTGGTCCGCTCGAAAACCCGGACGGTGGCCGACGCCATCGTCGCCCAGCTTGGACTGTGGGGTGTACAATACGTGTTCGGCGTGCAGGGTCGGTCGATCCTGGACGTCCTGGAGGCGATGAACCGACAGGACACCGTTCGCTACCTGGAGACCCGCGACGAAGAGGCCGCCGCGCTGATGGCCTCGGCGCAAGCGAAGCTTACCGGTCGCCTATCCGCCTGCATCGGGACGACCGGACCGGGCGTCACGAACCTTCTGACCGGCCTCTACGACGCCGAGTCCGACGGCGCGCCCGTGCTGGCGATCTGCGGCGAGGAGCGCCGCGACACGATTGGGCGCGGGGCTTACCAGGCGATCGACCAGCACGCGCTGTTCGAGACGTCCAGCCACTTCAATCACGACATATTGGATCCGGGACAGACGTCCGAGATTCTGATGCTGGCCTGCAAGGCGGCCATCGAGAAGGGCGGCGTGGCCCGACTCGGCGTTCCCGCCGACGTCAGCCGCGCGGAAGTGGAATCTCCGCTGATCGGGCCGACCGGTCACCTCGTGCAGGAGCGGTGGCCAGCGCCGGCCGCACGAGTGGCCGAGGCAGTCGAGATGCTTTCGTCTGCCAAACGCCCGGTGATCCTCGCCGGTCGAGGCGCCCGCGACGCGCGCGACGTTCTGACGCTTTGCGCCGACCGGCTCGACACGCCGGTCGTCACGTCCTGCCCGGCGAAGGGGCTGGTGGCGGAGGAATGGCCACGTGCCCTGGGCGTGGTCGGACGCTTCGGCAACGAGGTCGCGGACGACGCGGTGCGGTCCGCGGACGTTTTGCTGGTCGTCGGTTGCTCACTGTCGGAGAATACGACCGAGGGATGGACCCTGATCTCGGACGACACTCGAATCGTCCAGATCGACACGAATTCGTGGCACATGGGACGGAACCACCGGGTTGATCTCGCATTGGTCGGCGACGCCTACCTGACCCTCGACGAAATCGTTCGGCAGGCCAAACCGGTCCAACATCCGAGCTACCGGACCGAGTTAGACGGACGGAAGCGTGACTGGACGGCCCGGATCGACATCGACGCCGACTCCGACGCGGTGCCGATTCGTCCACAACGGGTGATCCGCGAGCTTGCGCAGGCCTGCGCCGACGACGCGATCATCGCACTGGACGTGGGCGACCACGCCGCGTTCTTTTGCGAGCAGTTTCCGGTCCGTAACCAGACCATTCTGGTGTCGGGTCGGATGGGCGTCATGGGCTTTTCGGTGCCGGCAGCGAACGCCGCGAAGCTGGCCCGCCCGAATCGTCAGGCAATCGCCCTCTGTGGTGACGGCGACTTCAGCTCGACGATGGGTGAGTTTCTCACCGCCTGTCAGTATCACCTGCCGGTCATGGTAGTGCTGATGGACAACGGCGCGCTCGGGATGGCGATTTCCGAGCAGACGCACGAACGCCTTCACCCGGTCGGCTTTTACTCGAAGCTGGCGGACTGCGACTACGCGAAATTCGCGGTGGCGTGTGGTGGCATGGGCGCCCGGGTCAGCAAGCCGGCGGACCTTCGGACGACGCTCGAATCCGCCTTCAACGTGGGCCGACCCGCGCTGGTCCAGGTCGACGTGGATACCAACCAGCGTCCGCGCTTCGGGGGATAAGCGCTGGGAGGGGACCAGCTTTTAGCGGGGGGCCGGGCTCCCTCACCCCCTACCCCCTCTCCCATCCGAGGGAGAGGGGGCTTGAGGGAAGATATATCTAATAAGACCCTTCCCCCGCGGCCGAAGGTTTCCCATGGAGAAGGGGGTCAGAGGGTAGACAGGAAGGGGCAGGGGATGAGGGAGCCTCGGCCCGGCCAACCCGCCCGTCGTGCTACACTGCCACGTCCACTTCGACCGGGCCGATCAGGAGATCCGGTAGCCCATCCAGGTACTGGCTGATGTTCGCGCGCACCCAATCCGACTCGATAACGTCGGCGAACGCGGCCTGTTCGTCGGTATCCCAGACACTCTCGGAAACCGCCCGATCGTCGGCCGTGGTCACGAAGCGGTAGCCGATGAAGCCCGGCTGCGTCGTGAACGACCCTGCCAAAGTCTGCTTGATCGACGTCACGACCCGGCCCAGCTTGCCGGACCGGAATCGGTAAACGCGAACGCACTGATAGGGCATCGCTGTTCTCACCGCCGCAGCTTAAAGGTGCCAACCTCGGACGTCGCGAGGTCGGCAACCCGAATCAGGTTGTTGTTGGTATCGGCGACGTAAAGGCGACCGTCGAGCATGGCGAGACCGGAGGGCTCACGGAAGCGCGCCTCGGGACCGACGCCGTCGCGGTCGCCGGGCTGGCCATTGCCGAGAAAAGTCGTGGAACGGCGCGAGACCGGGTCGACTCGCTTGATCTTGTTGTTGTAGCTGTCGGCGACGAAGAGGGTTCCGTCGCGCCAGGCGATTCCTAACGGATGTTGAAGTCGCACCTCGTCGCCGACGCCGTCGACGTCACCGAACTCGAAGAGACCCTGGCCGACGATCGTTCTGACCAGACCCGGCGGATTCAGGTCAATCGCCCGAATCGCGCTCGTCTCGGCGTCGGCGACGAAAAGCTGATCGTCGCCGAGGGCGAGCCCGCTCGGTTGGGCAAACCATGCCTGTTCGCGCTGGCCGTCCTCGAGTCCCTCGTGTCCGGCACCGGCGAAGGGACGGACGATTCCGGTCTTGAGGTCGAGGGTCCAGATCTGATGGAAGCCGGCCATCGCCACGTACAGGGTATCTCGACGTAAGGCGAGATCCCAGGGGGAATTCAACGGTGTCTGAGCGGCCGAACTGCCCTGGTTGAAAGACCTCGCCTGCTCGCCGGTTCCGGCCAGGGTGGTAACGACGCGAGACCTGAAATCGACCGTCCGAATCGCGTGATTCTCCAAGTCGGCAACGTACAGGGAACCGCCGTTGAGCGCCATGCCCTGCGGGGACCGGAACTGAGCGGTCGCGAAGTCGCCGTCCTGGAAGCCGGGCGTGCCACAACCCACCGTTTCCTGGATGGTCCCATCGGTGCTGGCCACGACGATCACGTCGTGGCCGGAATCGGCGATGAAGATCCGTCCCGAGGCCGGGTCGGCGAGCACCTTGCCGGGAAACAGGAGGGGCGACTCTCGCTCCAGACTCTTCTCCAGGCGCGACGTCAATGGCTTGTGCGACAGGATTCCCTCGCGGTCGAACTCGGCGACCATGTCCTGGACCACCTGGTCGAGGCCGGCGAAGGTGATCTCGCCCTCGTGCTTGCCGATAACCTTTCCCCGGGGATCGACGAAGAAGAGCGTCGGCCAGGCTCGCCCGGCGTACGACTGCCAGACGCGGAAATCACGGTCGTTCACGACCGGATGCTCGATGCCATAGCGCAGGACCGCCGCCCGCAGGTTAGCGGTCTCACGCTCGGCCGGAAACTTGGGCGAGTGAACTCCGATAACGACCACGTCGCTGGGGTATTTGCGCTCGATTTTCCGCAACTGCGGAAACATGTGCATACAGTTAATTCAACAGAACGTCCAGAAGTCGAGGATGACAAGGTGTCCACGCAGGTCGGTGAGCGAGAGCGGACGATCCACGTTCAGCCAATCGACGTCCGGTGGAAAGTCGGGCGCACGGACCGTTCCTTGCCAGCGCTGTTGCATAGTGTCACCTCCCTCGGGATCCAAGCAAGACCGCGACCGGCCCAGGCTACTTCGTCCGAAGCTGGCGGACGGCTTCCTCAAGGTCATCCGGATCCCGACGTCCGTCCGCCGCCAGGCGCGCCAGAGCGTCGGCTCGTTCGGCAATCGCCGCCTCGGCAGTGGGCCTCGGGACGCCGGCCCATCGCGCCAACGCGGCGATGCCAGCCGGAGGGTCCGGGATTTCCAGTCGACCAGATTGCTCATTCAAGCGAGCAAGCTCAACGTTGCGAGCTCCGCGCTCAGGATCCGGCCCGAGGAGGCCGATCTCGACAATTCGCCGTCGCACCACTGTATTGTCCGTCGAGAAGCCGCCGAACGGATGACGATTGTTCCGGGCGAGCTCGTCCTCGACGCGCGTGATCGCGATGAGCTCGACGCGGGCGATGTCTTCCACCGAAAGCCCGACGTCTTCAACCAGCTCCTCGATCGCCTGGTCGACGCTGTCAGCGTGCAGGGTGCCAACCAGGCGATGCCCGTCGCGCAGGCGGGCGAAGGCGCGCCGCGCCGCGGGGCCCGAGATATAAGCCGGCCGGCCGTGCGTGCTCAATTCGTTGATCAAGAGGTAGGTTGGACCACCACCGGCCGGGAGAAGCATGGGATCGTCGCGACCGGAGACGGCGTAGGCGCGCGCTTCGTTCGGAAGAAAACTCAAGCACGCCTTGGCGAGGGTTGACTTGCCGGCGCCGGATGGTCCCCCGGCCGTCAAGAGCGACGCACCGCGCTCGAGCGCCCACCAGAGCATTGCGGCCGGAGAAACGGAGATGGTCTCGTTCGCCACGAGGTCGACCATCGAAAGGTTGGGGTTGCGGCCGTCCATCCAGGGACGCGGATCGTTGATAAACTGCATCGACACCGTACTCCTTAGAAGAGAAGGCAGACGTCGGGCCGTACCAGTCGCACACCGCGCGGACCCCGCTCGATTCGTCACTCCTTCCGAATAAGGATTGAGCGGTTTCCGACTTCGCCTGGCAGTCTCCCCGGTGAGGAGGTACCTGAGGGTCTCCGGCGAGAGTGTCAGGTCGAGGTCGCCCAGCGAGTCGCGAAGCTGGTCGAGATTTACGCAGCCAAGAATCGGCACGCTCACGAAAGGCCGTGAGGTAATCGACGCCAGGACGACCGCCGTGACGGTGGTTCCGAGATGTCGCGCCACCTGTTGAGCCCTTTGCAGGCGAACGAGAGTGACCGGATTCTCGAAGTCGCGTCGGAGCCTGGGGCCGAGGGAGGCCAGGCCGCCGTCGGTTGCCTTGGTGAAGAAACCTCGGGCCTGGGACGTAAAGGCGTGGACCGACATCCCGGCCGTGGCATAGAAAGCCTCGGCTTCGGAGTCCACGTCGGCGTGATCCCAGGCGACGACGCCGGGGTTCGGTACGGCCAAATTCCAGAAGATCTGGCTGGCCACGAACGGCCGGTGATCATGGGCAGAGGCGTACTCCCGCGATTCGCGGATGCGATTCAGTCGCCAGTTCGAGCAGCCAAAATAGCGAATCTTGCCAAGCCGCGCCTGTTCGTTCACGACCTCCAGCATCTCGCCAGCAGGACGATTGAGATCGTCGCGGTGCAGCCAGTACAGGTCGACGCGGTCGATCCCGAGGAAGTCGAGGCCCTCGTCCAGATCGCCCACGATCTCGGCCGGGGAGAGGCGGGACACCCGGTCGTGGCCGGGCTCCGGGTGACCGCCCTTGGTGGCGATGACGAGCCGGTCACGGAGGCCGGTGGCCATGAGCCAGGCGCCGATGGTCTTCTCACTGCTGCTGCGGGGTCCCGGCGACCAGTTGGCGTACACGGGCGCGGTGTCGATGAACGTGCCGCCGGCCTCGACGAACGCGTCGAGCAGCGCGAAGGAGTCGTCGCGGCTGACGCGCGAGCCGATCATGCTCGATCCGAGCGTCATGCGGGACACGGTCAGATCGGTCCAGGGCAGGCTAAGGTACCTCACCGTTTCATCTTTTCCTGAGGCTTGATCGAGTCGGGTTGTGATCCGGCCGGGGTACCGGAGGGACCTTGCCTCGTCGGTAGACCATGATCGACCGCTTGAATTCGATGACGATCGTTCCGTCCTGCTTGAACCCGATGGTTTTCACCCGGACGATGCCGACGTTGGGGCGCGATCGTGAGGGGCGCGTTTCCAGTACTTCGCTCTCGGCGTAAATCGTGTCGCCTTCGAACACCGGATTGGGAAGCCGAACGTCGTCCCAGCCGAGATTCGCGAAAGCGTTTTGACTGACGTCGGGAACGCTCAAACCGGTGACCAGCGCCAGGGTGAAGCAGGAGTTGACCAGGGGCCGGCCGAACTCGGTCTGAGCCATGTAGCTTCGGTCCAGGTGCAGGGGATTGGCATTCACCGTCAACAGCGAAAACCACACGTTATCGGCCTCGGTAATCGTCCGCCCGGTCCGGTGCTGGTAGACGTCACCCACCCGGAAATCTTCGAAGCATCGGCCGGTCCAGCCGGTCGCCGAAACTCGCGCTGCCCCGTTCGGCGCCTCGTGCGACTCGCTCACGTTGCTCTCTCTGGATAAGCGACAATACGACTGCTCAGACGGTCGTATTGTCGCTTATTTTGGTCGCTACGCCTTGATCGGCTCGCCAAGCTTGACTTTCTCGAGCACCGCCTTGTTCACCACGCTGCGCGGCATCCGACCCTGCAGCACCGCCGCGACCTCCTGGCCGACGCGGCGGCGTCGCTCGACGTCGGCCCAATCCGAGATCGACGCGGAGTGCGGAGTCAGCACGACGTTATCCATCGAGTGGAGGGGGTTGTCCGGCCTGGTCGGCTCGATCTCCATGACGTCGAGTCCGGCACCGGCGAGCTTCTTTTCCTGCAACGCCCGAATCAGGTCGGCCTCGTTGTGCGTCGGCCCGCGCCCACAGTTGATGAAGTAAGCCGTTGGCTTCATCGCGCTGAAGCATTCGTAGCTGAGCAAGCCCTTCGTCGCCGGGTTCAGCGGTAGGTGCGCCGACACGAAGTCGCTCCGCCGGAAAACGTCGATCAGGTCGGCGACGCGCTCGACGCCGGCCTTCTGGAAAAGGTCATCCGAAACGAACGGGTCCCAGGCGATGACTTTCATGTCGAATCCCTGTGCCTTCTTGGCGACGAGGCGCGGAATGTTGCCGAAGGCGACCAGGCCGAGGGTGTCACCGACGACGCGCGGCATCGGAGACATGTACTTGCGCGACTCCCGCCAGCGGTTCTCGCGAACCGCCCGATCGAGCGGAATCGTCTTCTTGGCGCAGCAGAGCAGCAGCATCATCGCGTGGACCGCGACCTCTTCGATGAAGACGTCCGGCACGTTGGTTACGACGATTCCCTTGGCGGTGGCCGCGTCGAGGTCGATTCGATCGACGCCGACGCCGCCCGAGGAGATGACCTTGCACTTTTCGAGCGCGTTGATGACCCGGGCATTCAGGGCGAAGCGACCGGGGAGCACCGCGTCCGCGTCGTTGACCTGGGCGATGTAAGCGTCCTCGGAATCGGCGTCGATCGTCTGCACCGATGCGCCGAGGGGCCGAAGCGCCTCGTCTTCGTACCTCGTATCGGAACGGCTGTTACCGAATCCCGCTCTAACGATCTTGAACGGCATGAGAAAATCCTCCTGAACTTGGCTTCGGACTGACTATATGCGCCTTTTCCCGCCTGGAGTCAATGGGCCGACGGCGGGCGACACCGTTGGAAAACCGCGCACGTCTTGTGATCAATATTGTTGACAATTCTAGAGTGGGCAGTTTGCCAGGTCAATACGAGTGTGATTGATCGCGCCTGATGCTAGAATCACCGCGTTGCGCTGATCAACCGCGGGAATTTGCGCCGGTCGGTGCTTCGGGGTGATCAGCCACCGACGCTACAAAATTACGGAGGCCTCGTTCGGGTAATGGCTGACCACTACGACGTCGTCATCGTCGGCGGAGGGAACGCGGCCTTTTGCGCGGCCCACGCCGCGCGCGAGCGAACGAAGAGCGTTCTCGTTCTCGAGAAGGCGCCGCGCGACCGCGCCGGTGGGAACTCGTTCTTCACGGCCGGTGCTTTTCGCACGGCGTATGGCTCGCTCGACAACATTCGTTCGCTGGTGGACGACCTGACCGATGAGCAAGCAAGCCGCATCGATATGCCTCCGTACACCGAGCAGCACTTCCTGGCCGACATGCGGACCCTGACCCACGGACGATGCGATCCCGAGCTGACGAGCATCCTCGTCGGCGAATCCTGGGAGACGGTTCGTTGGATGCGCGCGAGCGGTATTCGCTGGGAACTGATGTACCTGCGGCAGTCGTTCCGAAGCGGCGACCGAATCCGGTTTTGGGGTGGCCTGGCGGTTGGCATCGTCGGGGGCGGCAAGGGACTGGTCGAGCAACACACCGGCATCTCTCGGTCGGAGGGTATCGAGATCCGCTACGATTCCCCCGTGGTGGAGCTTTCCCGGGACGACGCGGGCAACGTGGACGGTGCCGGGATCGGCGGAGCACGCGGGCGAGAGCTTATCCGGGCACGCGCCGTGGTGCTCGCCTGTGGGGGGTTCGAAGCCGAACCGCGCCTGCGCGCGAGCTATCTCGGCCCGAACTGGGATATCGCGAAGGTTCGCGGCACGCCCTTCAACACCGGCGATGGGATCGAGATGGCGCTAGCCGTCGGAGCGCAGCCGTTTGGGCACTGGAGCGGTTGCCATTCGGTGTTCTGGGATGCCGGGGCTCCGCAAAGTGGAGATTGGGAGCTAACGAACCGACTGTCGAAGCTGTCCTACCCGATCGGCATCATCGTCAACGCCGAGGGGCGTCGCTTCGTGGACGAGGGCGCCGACTTCCGCAACTACACCTACG
>JAJPKB010000210.1 GCA_021323915.1 Chloroflexota bacterium
GAAGGCGCCGCTCGCGGCCGTGTAGGTTCCTCCCACCTGGGTGGCGTGATCGAACAGCTTGATCTGCTTTAACGTGCCGTCGGTCTTCAGACAGTTCAGATAGGGCCAGTCGATAGTAGCGAACTTCGGGGAGTCGATCGGCTGGAGGTTCTGGCAGGCGAGGTCGAAGGTGAGGGTGATGCCGGAGAAGTCGCCGTCGGGGAGGTAGGAGAAGCGCGGGTGGCCGAAGAAGTCGTCGTGGTCCCAGAGGACGAGGACGGTGAAGTCGGCGGCGTCGCGGAAGACGCCGGAGACCCTGAGGCCGTTTTCGGAGGCTGAGTGCAGCGCTGCTGCTGCGCCGAAGTCAGAGAAGCCTTGGAGATGAATGGTGCGGGTCGGCTGAATCTTGTAGAGGGGTTCCATTCAGCCCCTCCCGCTCGATCGCATGTTCGGTATCCTAGGATCTGAGAGGATTGTGATGGCAAGCCACTGGGCCCAAAGGGCAAGTGATCTGGCGCCGGAAGAGCGACACCTATTGGAGCGCTGGCTAGGCCGTCCCCTGTCGGACGAGGAGACCGTGAGTCTCAACGTGTACAAGCCGCACCCCGCCCCCACCGGCCCGGAACGTGAGTCGCTGCGGCAGGCAATCATCTCTCAGGCCCGCGAGATCGGCTCGCGCGCTCCTGAGACCAGTGAGCAGGAAGCGGACCTGTTGGTGGATCAAGCCCTCGCCGACATCCGCCGCAAGCCGGCTTGAAGATCACGTTGGACTCCAACATCCTGGTCCGGGCTGCGATGAGCCCGAAGGGACCGGCATTACGCCTTCTCGACCTGGTCCTTGGGGAGCACGTCCTAATCCTGTCGCGATTCATCCTGGAAGAAGTCGAACGCGTGTTGCTATATCCGCGCATCCAGGCGCGCTACCGCGTGACTGTGGAGGAAGCAGGGCGTTTCGTCGCAAACCTGGCGGAGGCGTCGCACCTTGTCGAGCCGGTCATTCGAGAGCGCCTTATCCTCTCAGATCCCGAAGACGACGCAGTATTGTACACGGCAGCCGAGGGAAAGGCGGACGTGCTCTGCACGCGAAACGTTCGGCACTTTGAGTAGCCCGAGGTGCGGCGATTCTGCGCCGAGCGAGGCATCCGTATAATGACCGACCTGGAGCTGCTCGCCGAGCTGGCTGAATGACGGCCTTCTCACATCCGTATCGTCACCACCAGCCGCTCGCCGGGGAAGGTGCTGCCGACGGCGGTGATGTCGAGCGTGATGGGCTCGGTGGGCTGGATGGCCGGCAGGTCCTTGCCGTCAATGACGTTCGCGGGGAACGTCTGGCCGTCGTTGATGACAACAGTTCCCAGCGGGACGCCGCCAACCTTCACAACGGCGTTGATGTTGCCGCCCTGGGGGGCGGTTTTGCAGTAGGCGTAGATGTCCCGGATTGAGGTCGCTTGGCGCAAGTAGACCGGCGGGACGGCGTCGCTCTCGATGCCGATCACGCCCTCTACGATCAGGTCCACCTGCTCGCCGCTCAAGATGCGGATGCGGCCGTCGACGAAGTTGCTCGTGTAATTGTTCACGGCGACTGGCGAGTTGCCGTGGATGTTGGTGGCGTAGAGCTCGACGGCGCACACGGCCATCGAGCGGAACGGTTCGCGGACTTCCCAGTTGCCTGCTTCCGGCGTGCCGTAGAAATTGCGCGGGACGTTATAGATGAACAGGCGCTTGTTGAGGCGGATCAACCGGGCGCCTGCGTTGTGTGCCGCGGCCGTCGATTCTTTCTGCGCTCGTTCGATCTGGGCGGCGTTGCCGGTGATCGAGACGAGCTTCACGATCTCCGCGTCGAGCAGGACGAGGCCGCCGTTACTGAAGGAACCGAGATTCGCAGCGGTCAGTGAAGTATCCGTTGCGCTGATCCCCGCCGCAAGGCTGGTTTGGACCGGCGCGGTCTCGTCGAAATGCCAGACCGTGAAGGTGAGGGTGGAGATGGTCTTGGTGTTGGTGAGGTCCTGGAAGCCGACCCCTGCAATCAGCAGCACGCCGGCCTGCGGCGCAATCCCGAAGCCCGGCTCGGGCGGCGCGGCGTTGTCCGTGAGCCCCGGCTCTGTAGGCACAGGCGAGGCCGGCACGTCGGCGGGCTTGGGGCCGGCGACCAAGTCGTACATCGAGTCCGTGGCGGTGCGGCCCTGGATGTCGATCGAGAAGTCCTTGTTCAGCCTCCACGAGGTCACGCGGAACTCGCCCGAACCACCAGGCATGTCCGGATGGGTCATCGAGCAGACCATACCCGGTTCGGTGTTTAGGGCCAGAACGGTGGTGCGGAACGAGATCTGTCGCGCGGCCTTCCACTCCGCCGGGGTGATCCCTCCCAGTTCTTCCCGCAGGCGCGCGGTGATGAGTCGGGCTGCTTGGGACTTGCTGGCGGTCCCCGACAGGTTCACGTTTGATTTGAGGAACAAGGGCGACGTCGCGCCGCCGATGAGCCTGGCGTGGTCGATGTCGTACAGCGTGATCGAGTTGTTGACGAACTCGAACTCCTCGTCGGCGAAGTTGGCGGTGAGGTGGTTGAACGACGGCCGCAAGGGCGC
>JAJPKB010000313.1 GCA_021323915.1 Chloroflexota bacterium
GGCCGCTGGCGCGTTGGATCGCGGGCGTCACTGGGAGCCGCTGGACCTTCGCGATCCCGCCGGCCATCCGCTCGCGCCGGACCGGCGCCCGCTAGAGCGGGCCCTCCAGGGCGAGCGGTTCACCGAGGACGAGGTCATCCTGGTCCGGCCCGGCCTGCCATCCCGTCGGCTGAGTTGCTCCGGCACCGCCGTCCGCGACGCGGCTGGACGCATTGATCTCGCGATCGTGACCCTCCGCGACGTCACCGCACTCCGCCAGCTCGAGCGCGTGAAGGAAGAGTACGTCTCGCTCATCTCCCACGACCTGAGCAACCCGTTGACCATCATCCTGGGCCGTGCGGAGATCTTGCGCCGGGCGGCCGGTCGGCTGGGGCTCGAGGAACTCGCCGAGCACGCGCGCGCGATCGTGACCAGCGCCCGGCACATGAACAACCTGGTCCGGGACCTGCTCGAGATGTCGCGTTTGGAGGCGGGCAAGGCCGAGCCGCGCCGGGTCAGCTTTGACCTGGTCACGGTCGCACGGCAGGTGATCGCCGCGACCGTGCCCCCGGAGGAGCAGGGACGGATCCGGATCGAAACGATCGGCCCCGTGCCCCCGGTCGTGGCCGACCGGGGGCAGATCGGACGTGTCATCGCGAATCTCCTCGCGAACGCGCTCCGGTATTCGCCAGCCGGCACGCCGGTACACGTTGAGGTCAGCGCCCGCCCCACCGAGGTCGTTCTCTCGATCGTCGACCACGGGCCCGGCATCGCGCCGGACGAACTCCCCCACCTGTTCGAGAAGTACTATCGGGCCCGACTGGGCAGACACGAGGGGGGAACCGGCCTGGGGCTCTACCTCTCCCGACTCCTGATCGAGGCATCAGGCGGTCGGATCTGGATTTCCAGTACGATCGGAACGGGAACGATGGTCAGCTTTGCCCTACCACGAAGACGCGCAACGTGAACGAGCATGGTGGCACCGGGCGGAGCCTCGGCGACCTGGCCGATCAGATGGCGACCGCGATCGATCGCGCGCTTGGCATCGCGGCCGCTGCGCCGGACGACCCGGAGGAGCAAGTCCGCGCGACCGAGGCTGCGCTCTCCCGCCTGCGTGAACTGCTGGTCGAGATTCTGGGGGCAGAGGGGTATCACGCCCTCTTGGCTCGCGCTTTGTACCTGGCCCAGCGCGCGCACCCGCTGTTGGACCAGCTCCGGCTGGTGCGGGATGCGGAGGGATCCGGCCTGAGCGGTCTCGACACGCTCGCCCGGAACGGGGGCGCCCGACCGCTCTATCGCGGCCTGGTTGCGGTCCTGGCTTACCTTATGGCCCTTCTGGTGACCTTTCTCGGAGAAGATCTGGCCATCCGGCTCGTCCGCGAAGCCTGGCCCGAGATCGGCCAGGCGGGTGAAGGAAAGCATTCTGGGGAGAGCACACCGTGAGCGAGCAACGACGAGCGCACGTGATGCCTCTGGCAACCGGGATCCCCGGCCTCGATAGTGTTCTCGGGGGAGGCTTGCCAGAGTACTCCTTCAACCTGATCACCGGCGGCCCGGGCACGGGGAAGACGACCCTGGCACAGCAGATCACCTTCGCGAACGCCACTTCCGACGCTCGCGCCGTCTACTTCACCGTCCTCGGCGAGCCCACTATCAAGATGCTCCGCTATCAGCAAGCGATGGCCTTCTTCGATCCCGAGAAGGTTGGCAACGCCATCCGCTTCGTGAACCTGAGCGGCCAGGTCCTCCAGCGCGATCTGAGCAGCGTTCTTGAGAGCATCCGGGCGATCGTTCGGGAGGTCGCTCCGCGCATCGTCGTCGTCGACTCGTTCCGCACGATCGTCCGCGCGGCTGGCACGCCCGCATCCGGGGAGTTGGAGATCCAGAGTTTCGTCCAGCGTCTCGCTCTCGACCTAACGAGCTGGCAGGCAACAACGTTCCTCGTCGGCGAGTACAACGAAAGGGAGATGAGCGACAATCCGATCTTCACTGTGGCCGATGGCATCCTCTGGCTGAGTCAGGGCGTGGAGCGAAATTCGGTGGTCCGCAAGCTCCAGGTCGTGAAGATGCGCGGCCAGGCGCCGATGCCCGGTCTCCACACCTTCCGCATCAGCGACGAGGGGATCCGGATCTTTCCACGCATCCAGCGGCAGCCAAGCGTCCTCGCCCGGCGCCCGGTACGCGAACGACTGCCGACCGGCGTGCCTGGCCTCGACGCCATGCTCGGCGGGGGCATCCCTGCAGGGGATTCGGTGCTCGTGGCCGGGCCGTCCGGTTCCGGCAAAACGATTTTCGCGACCCAGTTCGTCGCCGCCGGCGTCACGCGGAACGAGCCCGGGGTGATTGCTGTCTTCGAGGAGCACCCCCACGAGTATCTGGCGCGTGCCCGTCTGCTCGGCTACGATCTGGAGTCCATGATCCAGGAGGGCAAACTCCGCGTCCTTTATCTGCATCCGCTCGACCTTTCGGTCGATGAGGCGCTCACCGAGATTCAGGATGCGGTCGAAGTGGTGCAGGCCCGCCGTGTCGTGATCGACTCGCTGTCTGGCTTCGAGCTAGCGCTTGCACCAACCTTCCGGGAGGACTTCCGAGAGTCGCTCTACCGCATGGTTGGGGCGCTGACCGGCCGCGGCATCACCGTGCTGATGACGGCCGAGATCATCGAGGCCTTCACAGATCTGCGCTTCAGTCCGCACGCCGTGTCATTTCTGAGCGATGACATTATCCTTCAGCGCTATATCGAACTGAACGGGCGCATCGAGAAAGTTCTGGCCGTCGTGAAAATGCGGAGCAGCGACCACGAGAAGGATCTGAGGCTCTACGAGATCACCAGTCACGGACTGGTCGTCGGATCCGGCCTGCGCGAGTATCGCGGCATCATCACCGGCGTGCCGGCCCTCCGCACAGCGCACTCCGAACGCCGCGCGGGCCTGACGGAGCGCGAGGAACTCGTGCTCGAGACCCTGATCGCCCACGCCGAGGCCACGCCAGAGAACCTGGCCCAGGCCACCGGCCTGCGCCGAACGGCCGTATTAGCCGATCTCCGGCGTCTCGTCCAGCTTGGCTACATTACCCGCACCGCCGGGAGCCACACAGCCGTCTACCGGCCGTCTCTGCCGGGGACGCA
>JAJPKB010000124.1 GCA_021323915.1 Chloroflexota bacterium
ACTTCGCGGCCACAATCGGCCAACCGCGGACACGCCCAGGATTACTCAGGCGCACTTCTCCGAACCGGGATCCGCCGTCAATCTATCCCATCGTCCTCAGCGGCTCGCACTCGCACGCGAACCGCCATCTCCCAGCGATGCGTGCAAGCGCCAGGGAAGGCCGAGAGAGAGCATCCAGGTATCCGGTTTCTCAGCCGGATTTTCACTCCGGTATTTTCCCGATTCTCCGCTATAATGAGCTTCGTGAAAGATGTCATCCTTGACGTGGACACCGGTATCGACGATGCCCTGGCGCTGATTCTCGCGACCAGGCTAACCCACGCTCTCCGGATCGTCGGCGTCACGACGGTGGCGGGCAACGTCGATCTCGCGTCGGCAACCGAGAACACCCGCTCCGTGCTGGGTTTGGTGGAACGCGCCGACGTACCGGTGGCGGCCGGAGCCGACGGCCCGCTGGCTCGTCCGCTGCGAACCGCGCCTGCCTTCCATGGCGACGGCGGTCTGGGCGACGTCGACTCCTCCGACTGGAATGTCCCGCGTCCGCCCCTGCTCGACGAGCCGGCCCCGTCGTTCATCGCACGCCTGGCGCGCGAGCATCCCGGCCAGATCACCATCGTCGCCACCGGTCCGCTGACCAACCTGGCGCGGGCCCTAACCGAGGATGCCACCCTCGCGCGAAATCTCGCCGGCCTGGTGGTCATGGGTGGGGCGATCGGCGTCCCCGGAAACGCATCTCCGGTCGCCGAGGCCAACTTCTTCACTGATCCCGAGGCGGCGCGGATCGTCCTTTCAGCCGACCTTCCGACCATCCTCGTCCCCCTCGACGCCACCGAGCAGGTGCGGATCCAACGGGTCGACGTCGAGAGAGTTCGGGCGCGAGCTCCGAGCCGACGTTCGCCGGTCGCCGACTTCGCTTTGGAGATCTGCGAGTTCTATCTCCGAGCTTGCGAGAGTCACGGCCGCGAGGGTGCTGCGCTCCACGATCCGCTCGCGGTAGCCATCGCCGCCATTCCCGAGCTAGCCGAGACCGAGCCGCTCGCGGTGCAAATCTCGACGCTCGACCCTTTGACAGCCGGGCAGTGCGTGGTCGACCGCCGTCCTCGAACCCCGTTGAGACCGGAGCTGCCGCCGAACGTCCACTCCTGTACCCGCGTCCTGGCGGACACCTCACGGCAGCTCATCCTGGGAGAGATTTTTCCCCGCTAGCTCGTGCGCTGAAAAGGCATCCTCTCGTGTAGAATCCTTGCGGCCCAGTGCCGTCAGATTCGAGATTTCGGGAGGAATACGTCATGGCCGAAGACAGAGTACTCTCGGGTCGCGCGTTCACCGGACCCGCGCTTCGCGAGATCGCGTTTCCACTCGGCGGCATCGGCACCGGGACCGTTTCGCTGGGAGGGCGCGGCAATTTGCGCGACTGGGAGATCTTCAACCGGCCGGCCAAGGGGAACGATCTGCCCTTTACCTTCTTCGCCCTCTGGCTTCGTGAAGATGGAGCACTCCCGATCGCCCGGGTGCTCGAGCGTCAGCTGCTTCCGCCGTTCGTCGACGGCGCCGGTCTTTCGCCTGGGATGCTCGCGGGTCTTCCGCGCTTCCCGGAGGCGACGTTTACCGGCGCCTACCCGTTCGCTCGGCTAGACCTGGCCGATCACGATCTGCCGCTGGATGTCTTTCTGGAGGCATTCAACCCGTTCGTGCCGCTCGACGCGGACGCATCCGGTCTTCCGGTGGCGATCTTCCGCTGGACCCTTCGGAACCGCGGCGCGCGCCCGATTGACCTCACCGTCGCCCTGAGCGTCCTGAATCCGATCGGTCACGAGGGCGTCGTTACCACGTTGCGCGGTCGCCGTCACCCGATGTTCGGCGGCAACCTCAATCAGTGGATTGACGGCACTCCGCGTGGGCTGCGGATGACCGGCGCCCGGATCACCGGCGACGCTCCGGGTGCCGGTTCGCTGGCGCTTGCGACCACCTGGAGCGACGTCACCTTCACGACCCACTGGGAGCGCTCCGGCTGGTTCGACGACCTGCAGAGCTTCTGGGATGACTTTCGCGACGACGGGAGGCTATCCGACGACCCGTCCAGCACGCCGACTGCGAATGGCGAAACCGACGTCGGCACCCTCGGTGTCCGCGCTCGGCTCTCTCCCGGCGAATCGGTCAGCCTGCCATTCGTGCTCGCCTGGCACTTTCCGAATCTGACGAACTACTGGAATGCCGAGCCGGCGGTCCGTGGCAAGCGCCTGGGAAACTACTACACCGCGCGCTTTGCCGATGCCTGGGATGCCGCCCGCTTCGCCGTCGAGAACCTCGGTCGCCTCGAGTCGCGCTCCCGCGCCTACCTGGACGAAATCTGGCAGAGCAGCCTGCCTCCCGCGGTGCTCGACGCGGTGTCCAGTCAGGCGTCGATCTTGCGCACGACAACCTGTCTTCGGACCGAGGACGGACGATTTCACGCCTTCGAAGGATGCAACGATAACGCCGGTTGCTGTCCAATGAACTGCACCCACGTGTGGAACTACGAACAGACCCTCGCCCATCTTTTTCCGGAACTCGAGCGGACGATGAGACTGACCGACTTTGGCATCAACACGCTGCCGACCGGCGAGCAGAAATTTCGGACTCTCCTACCGATCGCGTCCGGGGAGCTCTGGAACTACATCCCCGCGGCGGACGGCCAGATGGGCGGCATCATGAAGCTTTACCGCGAATGGCAGATCTCCGGCGACGACGACTTCCTGCGCGCCGTCTGGCCGGCCGCCCGGCGCGCGCTGGAGTTCGCCTGGCGGCACTGGGACCCGGACCGCGACGGAGTGATGGAGGGCGAGCAGCACAACACCTACGACGTCGAGTTCTACGGTCCGAACACGATGACCGGCCTGCTGTATCTGGGGGCGCTACGCGCGGCCGAGGAGATCGCTCGCGCCCTCGGAGAGGATGCTCCGGCTCGGGAATACCGACGCGTCTACGAATCCGGCCGGGCACGCATCGAGCATGAGCTCTGGAACGGACAATACTTCGTCCAACAGGTGCGCATGCCGGCCGACGACGAGCGATTCGCCGGAAAGGCGCCGCCCCGCCATCCGCCCGGCATCCGGCCGGGCGAGCCCGAGCCGCGCTACCAGTACGGCGACGGATGCCTCTCGGACCAGCTACTCGGGCAATGGTTCGCCGACGTCGTCGGATTGGGTCACCTGGTCACGGACGACAAGGTGAGGTCGGCGGTTCAGTCGATCCTCCGATTCAACTTCAAGGAGAGGCTTGCCGATCACGAGTGCTGCCAGCGCGGCTACGCGCTGAACGACGAAGCCGGTCTGCTCGTCTGCACCTGGCCCAACGGCGGTCGGCCGCGCTATCCGTTCCCTTACGCCGACGAAGTATGGACCGGCATGGAGTACGAGGTCGCCGCGCTGGCGATCTACGAGGGATTGATCGACGAGGGGCTGTCGATCGTCGAGGCCGTCCGGGCACGCCACGACGGGATCCGACGCAATCCGTGGGACGAGTTCGAGTGCGGGCACCACTACGCTCGCGCGCTTTCGAGCTGGTCGGTTCTCCTGGCGCTATCCGGCTATCACTACAGCGCGCCCGCCGCGCTGCTCGAATTCGCTCCGCGAATCAACTCCGGCGACTTTCGCTGCTTCTTCAGCACCGGCCAGGCCTGGGGCAGCTTCCAGCAACGGATTCACGACGGTCACCTGGGCGCCCGGATCAGCCCACGCGAGGGAGCGCTCTCGCTTCGCACGCTCCGACTTGGCATACCAGGCTCGCGCCGGGCCATCCTGAACCGGGCCCGGGTTGGCACACGTGACGTGCCGGCCAGCTTGCACCCGGAAGGCAGCGCCGCCATCATCCGTTTCGACCCGCCGGTCACGGTGGCCGACCCCAACGGCGTCGAGATCGCGATCACTCTTGGCGTGGGCGCCGCGGAGTGAGCAGCAGCGGCCGGCACCGAACCAGGGGCGTCAAACGAGAGCATAGCATCATTGGCGGCTTGCTCCCGCTTCTCGAGCGAATCGCCGGTCAGCCGGAGGTCTCGGCGGTGATTCCGGGAAGGATCTCGGTGACCCGGGCGGCTTCGCCCACGCTCCAGCTGCGTCCCGGTCCGGCCACGATGACCGGCTTCAAGCTAACCGCGCGTCGGGGCACCACCGCCCAGGAGGTGTTCGTGGTGACGACCGAGCCGGAAAAAGTGATCGCCTTCCTCCAGCGCGAGGTCAAAGAGTTCGACCGGGGGCACGGGGACCGGCCACCGTCCCCGTCATGAAGCGGCGGGTCCGGCCCCGCGCTTCCGCCAGGTCGCGGCTGCCTCGACGAACGACGGCGCAATCGCCGGGTTACTCCCGAAGTGCAGGTGGCAGTAAGACGCCAGAAGATTTCCGTGGGCGTATCCCTCCAACGGCACCGGCGCGTTGACGAGATCGTAGGCGGCGTCGGCGGCGGTTCGCGGTGAGTCGAGCGC
>JAJPKB010000083.1 GCA_021323915.1 Chloroflexota bacterium
ACCGGCTGGGGCAAGCCGGTCCGCGCGAAGCTGATCGGATCTGGCGCGCTGGCCGGCGCGATCGGTGGCGGACTGACCCCGCGGTCGGATCCGAGAAGCCCGAGGATGACGAGGATGTGGAGGAGTCGCTGCGCCAGTCGAACCCGCCTCATCAAGCATCCATTCCCAGCTACCCTTCGGTTTCCCGTCCGCGGGTAGAAACGTTGAGCACGGAGAGGAGTGCCCTGCCGCCTGGTCAAGTCGGAATAAAGTACTAAGCGGTGAGCCGATTCGTTGGTGGTTCGGCCGGCCAAGCGTAGGTAGGGGCGGCTCGCGAACCGCCCGCGGGGGGACGGGGGCGATTCACAAATCGCCCCTACCGACGGTCGGATGCCAGCACGGTCGGAGATTTTGCGCACTGCTGTAATCAGTCTGCCGTCTACGCCCGGAGCTCCGCCAGAGCAGCGGCGAAGCCAGCCCTGTGGACCGGCTCGCGAATGATGGAGCGACGGGAAAGGTTGGCCATGGTGCCCCCGCCGGCAGCACGGTCACGGCTTGAGGAGGATCTTTCCGGCGTTGCCGGTTAGCCCCAGCTCGATCGCTTCGACCGCGCGGCCAACCGGGAAGGCGTGAGTGATGATCGGCTCGAAGTCGAGGGTGGCGAGCCACCGAATCGCCCGCGGCACGGCGAAGGTCGGGCCCCGGGTGCCACGAATCGTCAGCTCGCGGTGGAACAATTCCTGGCCCGGCATCGTCAGCTGGGCCGCCGCGTCGGTCACTCCCACGACGACGACCGTCCCACCCGGCGCGGCGACCGAGATCGCCGCCTCGATCGTCTTCGGATGGCCCACCGCCTCGAAGACAACGTCCGCGCCGAGGCCGTCGGTCGCGTCGCGGACAAGCGAGCCGAGATCCTCGCTCGTCGGATCGACGACCAGGGCCGCGCCGAGGGCGCGGGCCAGGTCGCGCCGGTAGGCCCGCGGCTCGGAGACGATCACCGCGCTCGCGCCGGACGCCTTCGCGACCGCCGCGACGAAGAGGCCGATCGGTCCCCCGCCGACGACGCAGACCCGGTCGCCCGAGCGGAGGCCGGCGCGATCGACCGCCCGCACCGCGCAGGCCAGCGGCTCGGTCAGGGAGCCGATCCGATCGGACACCGCGTCCGGCAGGCGGAAGACGTTCTGCTCGCGGATCACGCAGGACGGCGCCCAGGAGCCGCTGCGCAGGCCGCCGCGGTTCTGGCAGGCGTAGCCGCGGCCGGAGCGGCAGAAACCGCAGGTCCCGCAGGGCGTGTTCGGAATCGCGGTGACCCGATCGCCGACCGCGAGCGTCGTCACGGCGCTGCCGATCTCGACGACCCGGCCAGCGAATTCGTGGCCGAGGGCGACCGGCTCGGTCGCCGCCCGGCCGAAGACCATGCCGCTAAAGACGTGCAGATCCGTCCCGCAGATGCCCGAGCAGGCGACCTCTACCCGCACGTCTTCCGGCCGCAGCGCGAGCGGCTCGCGCTCGACGAAGCGAAGGTCTCGAGGACCAAACAAGTACGCGCACTGCATCGCCACTATCCTTTGACCGCCCCCGCCGTCAGCATCCGGTTCAGGCCACAGATCAGGTCGCGCGCCAGCTCGATCCGGGGAACCGACACGCCCACCTTCTCGGCGCGGATCGCCACGTCGGCGAACACCTCGTCGGCCTCCATCGGACGGCCGGCCAGGAGGTCCTGGGTCATCGACGGCATGATCGGCGGACCGGCCGGGGCGCTCGGGGCGGCCGGCCCCGGCGCCAGCATCCTGGCCAGCGTTTCTTCGTCGGATCGCTCGACGTAGGTCCGGATCGAGAAGCCGGCGTAGTCGCCCACCTGAACTCCGTGGGCGGCCGCCACCGCCGCGGTCTCGCGCACCAGCGAGAGGTAGGCGCGAATCAGCTCGGGAATCCGCATCGTCGCCGAGGCGCTCAGGCGCGTCAGCACCGACACCCCGAACACTCCGACCGCGTTGCACTCCTTCGACCAGAGGACGCTCGCGATGTCGGCGGTCGCCTCGGCCGGAATCTCGGCCTTTCCGAGCAGGGCGACCGCCTCGCTCACCCGCTCGGAGACGCCGGACGGAAACTCGCCGAGATAGGTCATCCCCCGGCTGTAGACCGTCACCTCGCCGCCGACCTCGCGCCCGGCGCCGAGGATCGTCACCGCGCCGACGACCCGGCGCTCGCCGAAGGCCCGGCGCAGCACGTCGTCCTTGACCAGCCCGTTCTGGACGCCGGCCACCCAGGATGCCTCGTCGCCCGCGCCCGGCCAGGCGGCCCGCACCGATTGGACCGCCGCCTCGAGCTGATGCCCTTTCGTCGCGAAGATCAGCCCTGCCCGGGCTGGCAGCCTGGCCGGGTCGTCGGTCAACCCGACCACGCCCGCGCCGGCCGGCGCCGGGGCGACCGGCGCGTCCAGCTCGACGACTCCCCGCAACCGGATCCGGCCGGCCGTCGAGAGCCGCGCCGCGGTTGCCGCCGACGCCAGCAGGGTGACCGATTGCCCGCTCGCCGCCAGCAGGCCCGCGAACGCCTGGCCGAGAGACCCGGCGCCGACGACGGCGAGGCGCTCAATGCCACTCATACGATCTCTCCCGTCTTCGTTGCCTTCCCGCCTACTCCGCCAGCAGATCGCGAATCGCCTGGGCGATCGTCTCCGGGTTCGGAACCACCGCTGCCTCGAGCGGCGGACTGTAGGGAATCGGCGTGTGGGCCCCGTTGAGCCGCTGCACCGGCGCGTCCAGATCGTCGAAAGCGCGCACCATCACCTGCGCCGCGATCTCCGCTCCGATCCCGCACGGCGCGTAGGTCTCGTCCACGATCAGCAGGCGACCGGTCTTGTGGACCGACTCCAGGATCGTGTCGATGTCGAGCGGCGCGAGGGTGCGGGGATCGATGACCTCGACCGAGACCCCCTCGCCCTCGAGGACCTCGCACGCCTGCAACGTCTTGTTCACCATCACCGCGATGCCCACCACGGTCGCGTCCTTCCCCTCGCGGGCGATCCGTGCCTTGCCGAACGGGATCAGCTCCTCTTCCTCCGGCACCGGCCCGCGGGTGTTCAGCAGCCCCCGGTGCTCCATGAAGACGACCGGATCGTCGGAGCGGATGGCCGTCTTGAGCAGCCCCTTGGCGTCGCGCGGGGTGACCGGCACGACGACCCGGAAGCCGGGCAGGTGGGTGAAGATCGGGTAGTAGGCGCCGGTGTGGTGGGTCGCCGCCGCGTTGCCCACGCCGATGCAGCCGCGCAGAACGATCGGCATGGTCAGCCGGCCGTCGCTCATGTACTGGATCTTCGCGGTCTGGTTGATCAGCTCGCCCAGTGCGTCGAGGGCGAAGTCGAAGAACATGTAGTCGACGACCGGGCGCGCCCCGACCATCGCCGCGCCGGTGCAGAGGCCGGTGAAGCCGCGCTCGGTGATCGGCGTGTCGCGCAGCCGCTCCGGTCCGTAGAGCCCGAAGAGCCCCTCGGTCGTGTTGAAGTTCCCACCCCGCGCGCCGATCCCTTCGCCGACGACGAAGACAGACGGGTCGCGGGCCATCTCCTCGGCCAGCCCTTCCCGAGCCGCCGCGGTAAAAGTCAGCTCTCGCACTTTTACTCCCCGCTGCTATAAATATGGTCCAGGGCGGTCCGGGGATCCGGGTACGGGCTGTTCTTCGCCATCTCGAAGGCCTCGTCGACGCTGGTCTGGATGCCGGTGTCGATCTGGCGCAGCTCGTCGTCGGTGGCGATGCCCTCGAGGCGCAGCTTGGCGCGAAGCCGGACGATCGGGTCGCGCGCCCGCCACTGCTCAATCTCCTCGCGGGTCCGGTAGCCGGTGTCGCGCATGCCCTCGGAGTGAGGCCGGGTGCGGTAGGTCACGCACTCGATCAGTGTCGGCCCCTGGCCCGACCGGGCCCGGCGCACCGCCTCGCCGGCCGCCTCGTACACCGCGACGACGTCGTTGCCGTCGACCCGCCGACCGGGCAGGCCGTAGGCGATGGCGCGCTCGGCCACGTTCGGGTTGCCGGCCACCGTCGCGAACGGCACCTCGGTCGCGTACTGGTTGTTCTCGCAGACGAAAAGGACCGGCAGCTTCCAGATCGACGCCAGGTTGAGCCCCTCGTGGAAGGCACCGTTGTTCGAGCCGCCGTCACCGAAAAAGGCGACACTCACCCGGTCGGTCTTGTGCAGCTTGAACGCGTAGGCCGCGCCGGCCGCCATCAGAATGCTCGGCCCGACGATGCCGCTCGTCCCGAGCATGCCGACCTCGGGCGAAAAAATGTGCATGCTCCCGCCGCGCCCGTGCGAGCAGCCGATGGTGCGTCCGAAAAGCTCGGCCATCAGCGAGGCCGGGCTGACCCCCTTGGCCAGCGCGTGGCCGTGCCCGCGGTGGGTGCTCAGGACGGTATCGTCGGTGCGCAAGTGGGCGCAGACGCCGGTCGCCACCGCCTCCTCGCCCACGTAGGTGTGGCAGGCGCCGTGGACCAGCCCCGCCTGGTGCGCCCGGGCAAGCTGCTCCTCGGTCTTGCGAATCTGAACCATCTGGCGGTACAGCGCCAGCATCTGCTCTTTCGTCAGCTCGCCGGTCGGCCGGTCCGCCGTCTCAACTGCCATCCGTCATTCCCTCTATCGAATGATCCAGAGCGTCGGGTGCTCGATCAGGCGCTTGACCTGCTGGAGGAAGCGCGCGGCGGGTGCCCCGTCGACCACCCGGTGGTCGAACGTCAGACTGAGCGCCATCATCCGGCGCACCGCGATCCGCTCGCTCGCTTCGTCGACCACGACCGGTCGGGCGACGATCCGCCCGACGCCGAGGATCGCGCACTCCGGCAGGTTGACGATCGGCGTGAAATCGTCGACCTCGTAGGGGCCCAGGTTGGTGATCGTGAAAGTGCCGCCGCGCAGCTCGTCGGCGGAGATTTTGCCCGAACGCGCCCGATCGATCAAGCGAGCCGCTTCGACCGCGATCTGATAAATCGACTTCGCCGCGACGTCGCGGATCACCGGCACCAGCAGGCCGCGCTCGGTGTCGACCGCGATGCCGACGTCGACGGTCGGGTGCTCGACGATGCCGTCGTCCACCAGCGACGCGTTCAGCCGGGGATGGTCGCGCAGCGCCACCGCGACGACCTTCGCCAGCAGATCGTTGTAGCTGGGAACGATCTGGTCGGTACCGGCCCGCTCGTCCTTCATCCGGTTCCGCAGGGTCACGAGCTCGGTCGCGTCGGCCTCGGTCGTCAAGGTCACCGGCGCGATGGTGTGCGCGCTGTCGGCCATCCGCCGCGCGATGATCTGACGGATGCCGGTCAGCGGCCGAGCGACGGCAGCCGGCGCCCCGGGGGCGGCCGATACCGCCCCGTGACCATCCGGCTCCCTCTCCCCGTGGGAGAGGGTCGGGGCGAGGGTCCGGTCTTCTTCGGCGAGAGCGGGCTCCGGACCCTCACCTTCTCTACCCTCTGACCCCCTTTTCCAGGGGGAAACGTCCTCTCCCAAAGGGAGAGGGGTAAGAGCCGGCGGCGTTACAGCAGCGGCCAACCGGGCGGCAGCAGCCTGCACGTCGCGCTCGACGATCCGTCCCGATCGTCCGGAGCCTTTCAGGTCGGCCCAGCGCACCCCCAATTCGGCCGCGATTCGGCGAGCGCGTGGGCTGATCGGCGGCTCGTCGCGGCGGGTGACCGGCGCGAACGCGCTGATGGTGACGACCGGGGACGACCTCACCCCTGGCCCCTCTCCATTTCCAATGGAGAGGGGAGCACCGGCGGCCTCCGGGGTGAGGCCGGATTCGAACGGCGCCCGCTCACCCGGCTCGACCAGGTAGGCGAGGACGGTTCCAACCGGCACCTTGACGCCGGGGCCGGGCGCGTCGGGCGGGATCCGGAGGA
>JAJPKB010000524.1 GCA_021323915.1 Chloroflexota bacterium
CTCTTCCTGGTCGACCGAAGCAATCTCGGGCGGCAGACCCTCAAGGAGTTCCAGCAGTACGTTACCCCTGACGACGGCCGGAAGTTCACCGAGCTCTACAACGCCCAGCGACTAACGACGAACAGCCTGGATCCGGTGAATCGGGTCGTCATCACGACGATTCAGCGGCTCTATTCGATCCTGTCTGGCGAGAGCGAGTTCGATCCGGAGAACGAGGAGCGCTCGCTCTACGAGCTGGGCAGCGCCCTTGGCCAGCAGCCAAAGACGGTGAGCTACAACCCGCGCCTGCCGATCGAATATTTCGACGTCATCGTCACCGACGAGTGCCACCGCTCGATCTACAACCTCTGGCGGCAGGTCCTGGAGTACTTCGACGCCTATCTGATTGGCCTGACCGCGACGCCCTCGAAGCAAACCCTCGGCTTCTTCAACAAGAACCTGGTGATGGAGTACTCGCGCGAACGGGCGGTCGTCGATGGGGTGAACGTCGACGGCCAGGTCTACCGGATCCGGACCGAGATCACTGCGGGCGGGAGCACGGTCGAGGCCGGTTATTACGTCGACAAGCGCGACAAGCTGACCCGGGCGACGCTCTGGGAGCGGCTCGACGAGGATCTCGAGTATCGGGCGAACGACCTCGACCGCTCGGTCGTCGCCGAGGACCAGATCCGAACGGTGATCCGCACCTTCAAGGAGAAGCTGCCGGAGCTCTTTCCGGGGCGGACCGAGGTGCCGAAGACGCTGATCTTCGCCAAGGACGATAGCCACGCCGAGGACGTCGTTCGGATCGTGCGCGAGGAGTTCGCGAAGGGCGACGACTTCTGCCAGAAGATCACCTACCGGGTGACCGGGGTGAAGGCGGAAGACCTGATCGCGACGTTCCGCAACAGCTACAATCCGCGGATCGCCGTCACGGTGGACATGATCGCGACCGGGACCGACATCAAGCCGCTGGAAGTCTTGCTCTTTCTGCGCCAGGTGAAGTCGCGCGTCCTCTTCGAGCAGATGCTGGGGCGGGGGACGCGGGTGATCAACGTGACCGACCTCAAGGCGGTGACCCCCGACGCCGAGCGCAAGGACAAGTTCGTGATCGTCGACGCGGTCGGGGTGGTCGAGACCGAGAAGATCGATCCCCAGACCCTGGAGCGGAAGCCGACGGTGCCCTTCGAGAAGCTGGTCGAAGCGGTGGCGCTGGGCAACGACGAGCCGGAGACCTTGAGCACCTTGGCCGGCCGACTGATCAAGCTGGAGGCGAAGCTGGCGCCCCACGAGCAGAGGACGCTCCAGGCCAAGGCCGGCGGCAAGACCCTCCGCGACCTCGCGAGCGCCCTCCTGGATGCGATCGAGCCGGAAACTCAGCTCGACCTGGCGATCAGCGAAACCGGCAACGACAACCCGAGCGAAGGGCAGATCGCGGCGGCGACCGAGCGCCTCCTCCGTGAGGCGCTCGCGCCCTTCGACCAGCCGGAGTTCCGGAAAGCGCTAGTCGAGATCCAGAAGCGGAGCTATCAGATCATCGATCGGGTGAGTCTCGACCAGGTGATCGAGGCCGGCTTCAGCGCGGTGGACTCGGAAAAGGCGAAGCGAACGGTCGAGTCGTTCCAGAAGTTCATCGCCGATAACCGCGACGAGATCACCGCCCTGCAGATCCTCTACAGCCAGCCCTACGGCCAGCGCCGTCTGACCTTCGCGGCGATCAAAGAGCTGGCCGAGCAGATCGCCCAGCCGCCGTTTGGCTGGACGCCGGAGGGCCTCTGGCAAGCCTACGCCCAGCTCGAGCGGGACAAAGTGCGCGGCGTGGGCGAGAAACGCGTCCTCGCCGACCTCGTCGCCCTGGTTCGCCACGCCAGCCAGCCCGCGAGTGAGCTGGTGCCCTTCCCCGAGCAGGTCCGCGCCCGCTACGAACGCTGGCTGCAGGCCCAGGAGGAGGCCGGCCAAACCTTCACCTACGAGCAGCGCTGGTGGCTGAACCGCATCGCCGAGTACGTCGGGGTGAACCTGTCGATCGACCTCGCCGACCTCAACTCCGGCGAGTTTTATAAGCGAGGCGGCCGGATCGGGGCAACGCGGGTGTTTGGGAAGGCGCTGCCGGGGCTGCTGGAGGAATTGAATCAGGTGTTGGTGGCGTGACGTGGTAACGGAGTTTTCCCCTACGATGGCGGCCGGGCTTGGCCCACATCAATTGCCTCCGGGATGGGAGTGGGCGACTATCGGTCAAATCGCGAAGGAGATACGCCCCGGCTTTCCGTCCGGAGCCCACAACAAAGTTGGACGTGGAGTCCCACATCTACGGCCTATGAATGTCTCACGCGAGGGGTATATTGACCTGTCCGACGTTAAGTATGTCGAAGCCACAAACTATGAGCCCTTACTTGCAGGCGATGTGCTGTTCAACAATACGAATAGTCCTGAGCTAGTCGGCAAGACCTCCTTTATCAAGCACAATGCTGCCTGGGCCTACTCCAACCATATGACGAGGGTCCGATTTTACGATGGAACCGTCGCTCCGGGCTGGGTGGCCTACAGTCTTCACTACCTGTTCCTAAGCGGGTACTTCAAGCTGCACTGCACGAATCATGTTAACCAAGCGAGCATCAACTCCGGTTTTCTCGCAGAACGCGTACAGATTCCTCTTCCTCCGGCCGCCGAACAATATCATATCGTCGCCGAGATCGAAAAGCACTTCAGTCGGCTCGATGCCGCCGTCAAAGCGCTGAAGCGGGTTCAGGCCAACCTACGGCGCTACCGCGCCTCCGTGCTGAAGGCGGCTTGCGAGGGACGGCTGGTTCCCCAGGATCCGAACGACGAGCCCGCGAGTGAGCTTCTCAAGCGGATCCTGGCCGAGCGACAAGAAAAGTGGGAAACCGCTAGCACTAAGAGAGGCACTGCTGGCGGTTCCAAAGCCGATAGTCGCGGTCCGGGGCTGAAGTACGAGAAGCCCAATTCTCCAAATGTGTCGGGGCTGCCTCAGTTACCGGCCGGGTGGTGCTGGGTCACCGTTGATCAGTTGATAGTCGAGCGGCCAACCAACGGTCGTTCCGTTCGAGATGCCCCGGATGGGAAGGCTGGATTCCCCGTGCTGCGACTGACAGCGATGAGAGGGGGTCGTCTCGAGTTGGGCGAACGAAAGATCGGAGACCTCGGTCGTGATGAATTAGCGAATTTCATAGTCCGAGAAGGTGACTTTTTCGTCGCAAGGGGAAACGGCTCAGTCTCTCTCGTAGGCCGGGGAGCACTGGCAGAAGGTATCTTCGAGGACGTAGCCTTCCCCGATACCATGATTAGATTGCGATTCTGGAATAGCCAAACGCTCAAACGGTATGTACGTGCCATTTGGGATGCGAACGTCATGCGTCGCCAAATTGAGACAACGGCTCGAACGACCGCAGGGATCTACAAGATCAACCAAGAGGACATCCGAAACTTCGTAGTGCCGCTACCCCCGCTGGCTGAACAGCAGAGGATTTCGGACGAAATCGAACGGCTCCTGACAGTCGTGAATGAAGTAGAGGGCCTGCTTGAGATCAACCTGAAGCGAGCCGAGCGCCTACGCCAGTCCATTCTGAAGCGTGCCTTCGAAGGCAGACTGGTCCCGCAGGATCCGAACGACGAGCCCGCGAGCGTGATGCTGGAGCGAATTCGCGCGGAGCGGCGGGCGGCGACGGGGGACGGGCGACGACCGCGCGCCAAGCAGCTTCCGCTGCCCGAGTGACAGCGGGATGAGAAGGCGCTAAAATTTCGGGGGACAACGGCAGCGGAGGTAGTCCGGTGGAAACCAAACGCAAGACTCTCTTTCGCCTCAGTGAGCTAGAGGAATTCAGACAGCAACTTCAGCAGCCACTAACCCGCGAAGAGCGAGAACGCCGGCAACGCCTCCGCGAGCAGTCCGACCGCTTCCTCAATGAGATGGCCTCGATCCCGGGCGACGTGAAGGACTGGATTCGGCAGGAGCGCGGAGATTCTTTCGGTGACGACTGAGAGGCCGTCCTTCATTGTCGACGCCTCGCTGGTCGCCCGGTGGGAGCTACGCAATCCGCCTTACCTCGTCGAGGCTTTACGCGTCCGCGACGACTACCTGGAGCAACGAATCAGCCTGGCTGCTCCCAACAATCTCCTGGTCGAGGTGAGTGGGGCGATTCACCACGGGATGCTGACACGCTTGATTACTCCGGAGCAGGTCGAAGTTCGGCTTGAGCATCTGCTGAACCTGGAGATTCCGACTTTCGACAACAGCGACCTGCTCATTCCCGCTCACCGATTGAGTAGGCGGCTTGGCTGTAGCTTCTACGATTCTTTATATCTGGCCGTCACCGAGGCGCTCGGTGTACCATTCATCCATGCCGACGCACGACTGCGGCAGACTCTGGCGGGACGTTTTCGCTTAGAGCTGTGGATTCAAGACTATCAGTCTCCTATTGTCGGTGAGTGTAGCTAGTGAACGCGGTGTCAGCTTCATCCTCGTCCAACATCGTCCAGCGCGTCTGGAACTACTGCAACGTCCTGCGGGACGATGGGATGTCTTACGGCGATTACGTCGAGCAGTTGACCTACCTGCTCTTCCTGAAGATGGCCGACGAGCAGGTCGAGTACTACGAGGCGGAAAGCCCCATTCCGGAAGCACTCAACTGGCAGAGCTTGCTCAGCCGCGACGGTGACGAATTGGAGACCCACTACCGGCACGTCCTGACCGAGCTCGGCAAGGGCGCGGGGCTGATCCCGACGATCTTTCGGAAGGCCCAGAACAAGATCCAGGACCCGGCGAAGCTGCGCCGGCTGGTCGAATTGATCGACAGCGAAACCTGGCTCGGCCTCGACGTCGACGTGAAGGGCGAGATCTACGAGGGGCTGCTGGAGAAGAACGCCCAGGATACCAAGTCCGGGGCGGGCCAGTACTTCACCCCGCGGCCCCTGATCAAGGCGATCGTCGACGTCATGCAACCGGCGCCGGGCGAGACGATCTGCGATCCGGCCTGCGGCACTGGCGGCTTTCTCCTCGCCGCGTACGATCACGTCTCGCGCAGCCACGGCCCGCTCGACAAGGACCAATTGGAGCACCTGCAGCGGAAGGCCCTCCACGGCTGGGAGATCGTCGACAACACCGCCCGCCTCTGCGTGATGAACCTGTTTCTGCACGGCATCGGCGACGACGGCGGCGCCTCGCCAATCCGGGTCGCCGACAGCCTCGCCAGCGACCCCGGCGACCGCTTCGACCTGGTGCTGACCAACCCGCCGTTTGGCAAAAAGAGCAGCGTCACCTTCGTCACCGACGAGGGCGAGACGAAGCGGGAAGCCCAGACGATCTTCCGCGATGACTTCTGGACCTCGACCAGCAACAAGCAGCTCAACTTCGTCCAGCACGTCAAGACGATCCTGAAAATCAACGGCCGCGCGGCGATCGTCGTGCCAGACAACGTCCTCTTCGAGGGCGGCGCCGGCGAGACGATCCGCCGCAAACTCCTGCAGGAATGCGACGTCCACACCCTGCTCCGCCTGCCGACCGGCATCTTCTACGCCCAGGGCGTCAAAGCCAACGTCCTTTTCTTCGATCGCAAGTCGGCCCGCGAGCAGCCCTGGACCGAGAGGCTCTGGATCTACGACCTGCGCACGAACAAGGAATTCTCCCTGAAGCAGAAGCCGCTCGCCCGCGCCGACCTCGACGACTTCGTCGCCTGCTTCCACCCGGCCAACCGCCACGACCGCCAGCCCACCTGGTCTGAATCCAACCCCCAGGGCCGCTGGCGTGCCTACTCCTACGACGACCTCCTCGCCCGTGACAAAGTCAGCCTGGACATTTTCTGGCTCCGCGACGAGTCGCTGGAAGACAGCGCGAGCTTGCCGGAGCCCGACATCCTCGCGGCCGAGATCGTCCAGGATCTCCAGGCGGCGCTGGAGCAGTTCGCGGCGATTGGGGAGGACCTGCAGGATGAGGGTGGGTGAGAGGAAGATGGATCGGGCTTCATCCGGAGCGAAGGAGCCCTTGCTTCGACTCGGACCAATCGGCTATCCTGATAGGCAAAGGAAGGAGGAGCTGCCATGTCCGAGACATTCGTGGCGCGGGTCGCCCCCGCCGATAATCACGTCGCACTGAAAGTGAAGGATCTCAACCGATCGGTCGAGTTCTATCACGGGGTCATGGGGCTACCGATCGTTCGAAAGATGGGGCCGGCCGACAATCCGCGGTCGATCTTTGTCCCGGGAATTCAGCTCGTTCGCCAGACCGAGGACCCCGGGCCAAAGCCATACGGCATCTTCGACCACGTCGGCATCGCGGTCGACAATATCGAGGAAGTCTGCGCCCGTCTCGATCAGGCAGGCTACCAGGCAGAGACGCCGCTGAACAAGCGCGTATTCCCCGAGCTCGGCAACCGTGAGCTTCTGATGGCTTTCTATCGAGACCCCGACGGGAATCGCGTCGAGCTCGTACGCTGGCTCGATTAGCTCATTCCGAGGACCCTGCTCTGGATCATGCTCTCGCGGCTCGAGCACCTGATTGATCCCTTGGAGAATCTCTCGAACCGTTGGGCCGAAAGGGTACCGATCTTTTCGCCGAGATCAGATTTGTTGACGGTGAAGACCTGGGTGATGTTCACGACAAGGTGTCATCGCTGAGATAGCACGCGCCATAGGACTGCGCGTCGCCACGGTTCCACGCATCAACCGGTTCGCTGAACAGTTGTTCGATGGCGACTTCGTCAGTCGTTGCCATGCTACGCTCCGGTTTCGTTGGGCGTTGTACCAGGATTGGTGTATCCGTTGAAGGGGTAGTGGGGCGCGAGGAGGAGCGAGAATCGTGCAATGGGCGAGCGGCCGGCTATGCTCGCGAGTCTGCTCCTCGTCCCCTCCCTACGCGAGCATCCGGAGCACCTCCTCCCGCGATGGGCCGCGGGGCACCGGTGGCTGATGGGTACCCGCGACCTCCACGATGCGGTCGGCCAACCCAGGCCGCGCCAGGACGTCTTCCGGCAGTGCCAGCAGCGAGTTGATCTCGAGGAACGCCCGGAAGAGGTCGGCGTCGTACAGCATCGCGACCGGGAGCAGGTCCAGAGGGCCGGTCGGGGAAGGCGCCTCCCGTCCCGCGATCGCCGCGGCGATCTGCGTGGTCCGCCGGCGATCGAACGCCACCGTGTCGCGGTACCACGGCGTCGCCCGGGCCTTGGTCATCGTGTCCTGGGCCAGCGCCAGCGCCACGGGGTCGTCCACGTGTTCTCGCACGACCTCCGCGGTCCCAACGGCGTGGATGAGGCCGATGCCAATCCCGCGCCCCTGGACCGGGTTCGTGCAGGCCCAGGCGTCACCCACGCTGACGACCCCGGTCGCGACCGGCGCCCCGTCCACCACGAATCGCCGGTACCGATCGACAATACCGCCCATTGCTAGCACGTCGCTGATCGGCTCACCCTCCAGCCACTGCGCGTGGGCGGGACAGGCGGCGATCAGCTTCGTCCAGCGCGCGGGATCGCGCAGTGCTTTCAGCGCCGGGTCGCCGGTGAAGAAAAACACCGTCACCGACCAGGTGCCCGAGTCGCAGAGGAGAGTGAGCAGCGAGAACGAATGGAAGTGGGTCAGGAGGCCCGCCCGGCACGGGGGGATCGTGCCACTCGCATCGCGGAAGTAGCGGGTGTAGTAGACGAAGCCGGACTCCTCGGCCTCCTCGAGCGGCCGGCGCGCCCCGATCGCCCCCAGCCAGTCCGGCAGCTTCGACCGGCGCCCCATCGCGTCGACGACGAGGTCGGCGCGAATCTCGACGCCGTCGGTCGTGCGCACGCCGCTGACGTGCGGGATCCCGGGCGCTGCCGAGGGGCCGGTCAGCAGCCCGGTGATCGCGACGCCGCGCTCGATCGGCAGGAACTCCTCAGCGACGCGGGCGACCGCGTACTCGACCACCGGGCGGCGCCCGGTGACGGTCACGAACCGCTCGTCGCCCGGGCGCGGCGCGCGATCGGTGATGGAGGGCGGCAGCAGGGTGAGGTAGTCGAAGGTGACGCAACCGGCCCGGAGCAGTGCCTCCTTCACCTCCGGCAAATGCTGGTCAAAGATCTGGCGCGCGCTACAGTGCAGGAAATGGGGCTGACGGAACTGCGCTACTCCACCGCGGTCCCACCCGGACCACGCTTCCTCTGGCGAGCCGGGAGCCGGCGCGTCGTCGCGCTCGAACACGGTGGCCTCATGACCTTGCCGCGCCAGCAGCATCGCCATCGCAAGCCCAACAACGCCACTTCCCAGGACAACGATCTTCGACACTGTGTGACCTCCTTCGCGCAATACGCCGGGCGCGCTACTCCCTAACTGCTGATCCCGTGCCCATGCAGACCCGCGGCCTCGTCGGCCCGCACCCGAGTGGAGGAGGTCTCCCCCGTTCCGCCAGTGATGTGGGCGGCCAATGACAGGTAATATTCCTGGGAACTCAGTATACCTGAGGTGGGCGGTAATAGACAATAGGTCGAATATCGTGCCAATATCGTGGGGTCGTCCAACTGTGGCCGGGGAATTCTCAACATCCAGCGTGTGCACGCGGTGGCGCGCCCGAGACCGTGAGCAAGGGGGCGGAGGGAGGACAGTAGCGGTGGCGCTGCCGGGCCTGCGGAAGAACATTCGGCGAGACGCTAGGGGGCCTGAGCATCGACCGCGGGGTCTCCTCTGGGTCCCGCTTCAAAGCGACATCCGCAAAAGCCCGGAGCGAACGTCACGTGCCGACTAACGCTTTTACCTCGCGCAGCCGTTGGACGTGGGCGTCGACTCCAGCTAGCCCGCTGATGCCGACCGACAGGTGCGAGGCGCCGAAGCCACGCCACATCTCGATTGTCTTCTGCCACTCGTCGGGCGTTCCGGTCCCGGCATTGAGGCGGCCTTCGATGCCGAAGCTAGCCGGATCGCGGCCGGCCTCTTGGAGCCAGCCGTGGATCTTGTCCATAGTGGCTTGCCAACCGCCGGCGAGGGGAGAAAGGGGGAGATAGCCGTCACCGATTGCGCAGGCACGTTTCACCGCTGGCTCGGCCGAGGCACCGATCCAGACCGGGATCGGCCGCTGCACCGGCCGCGGATTGATGCCCACCGCGGGCAGCGTATGGTAGCGACCGTTGAAGGTCACCAGGCGCTCGGTCCAGAGACGCCGCATAACCTCGATCTGCTCCTCGAAGCGGCGCGCCCGGTTTCGAAACTCCATCCCGAGCGCCATGAACTCCAGTGGGTTCCAGCCAATTCCCACGCCCAGGCGCAGACGTCCGCCGGTCAGCACGTCGATCTCGGCTGCCTGTTTGGCGACGAGCGCCGTCTGGCGCTGCGGCAGGATAATGACACTACTCAAGAAGCCGAGTCGCGGCGCCACGCCGGCCAGGAATGCGAAGAGGGTGAATGGCTCGTGCAGGCGGCTTTCGATCGCGTAGACACGCTCCAGTTCCGGGTGGCCCGCCGGGTCAGCCCCCACGACGTGATCGGAAACGACGGCGAAGTCATAACCCAGGTCCTGGACCGCCTGGGCCCAGTCGCGGACGCTGGTAACGTCAGTACCCACCTCGCCATGCGAGAAAACAGCTCCGAGCTGCATCTTCGACCTCCTTATGTATTCAGCGAGGGCCGCGTCGCCGCGGTCTTCGCCCTTGCCGTATCGAGTCGATAGCCTATTCTACACGCTAGTGCAGGGGGTGGTCTGCACCTTCACGCCACTTGACAAATGTGGCATACTGGGAACGCATGGGGAGCCTGCTAAGGGCTGGGTGTGTTGGCCGTGGGCTCGGGTCGAACATTTCGCCGAGAGTCGTCGGCTCAACGATCTCGGGATCCCGGTGCGTCCGGTAGTGGGGTGGATCGTTATGCCTCAAACAGCTCACGCTACACCTTCGCCAACATCTGCGCTCGTTCAATTGCTCGTCGCGGCTTTGCTTGGCCTGGTTCTGCTACCGACCTTGCTCGGTCCCGGCCTCGGTATTGGCCAAGGCCTGGGGAGCATCTCTGAGCCGCTCGCCGTGGTCTGGCTCGCCGTGGCGATTGCTTTAGTCGTCTGGCTCTTGGTCATCGTCGAAGCGCTCAGTCGTCTCGTCGATGCGCATCTCGCCAGCTTTCTTGCCGCGCGCACGCGTGCCGCTGCGCAAGACACCGCTGCCATGCTTCCCGAGGCGCGCTTGCTTTCTATCCTCGTGCTGGTCATCGGCTACATTCTTCTCGGCGAAGCGATCCTCCGGCGACCACTGGCCACCGTCCTGAGCGTTTTCGTTGAGCCTTCGCTGGTCGACGCGGTCGTCGCCGCGGTCGCGTTGGTCCTCGTGCTCGCGCTCCTGGTCTGGCTTTATCGCACGGCACAGCCCCTGGTGAAAGATGCCACGTGGTATGTCCTCGATGGTATTCTTGCCACCTCCGGATCGGATCGGGTTCAACGTTTCTACGAGGCAGATGAAACCCGTGCGGCGGTGACCGCGGTCGCCTCCGAGGTCGAAACAAGCCGTCTGGCCGACGCGACCGTCGCAAAAGAGGAAGCAACTGTCTCCGATCATGGCGAAAGGAGCGCGCTGACCCAGGTCGCTTCGACGGCGGATACCGAAGCTACTCGCCTGGCCCCCGACGATGACGTCGAAGCAACGCGTTTGGCTCCTAGCGACGATGCCGACGCGACGCGACTAGCCCCGACCGACGATCAAACTCTCTTCCAGCCTAAACCACCAACGAACTCCTATCAGGCTAAGGATGGCTAACGAAACTACCGATCAGATGATTGGCCGGCGCCTACGTCACGGCGAGTATGAGTTACGGGAGGAGCTAGGGCGGGGGGGCATGGCCATCGTCTATCGGGCCTATGCTCGGGCTCTCGATACCGATGTGGCCGTCAAGCTGCTTGCCCC
>JAJPKB010000365.1 GCA_021323915.1 Chloroflexota bacterium
GATTTCCCGGGTCATCAGCAGGATGAAGGGAAGCGAGCAGACGATGAGGTAGCGCTCGTTGTAGAGCGGCCGGACCAGCGAGATCAGGTAGCCGCCGATGAATGGGGTGAAGAGCCAGCAGGCGAGCACGGTCCGGAAGAATCGATCGTCGGAGGTGCGTGGCGGAATTAGCAAGCCGACCAGTGCGACCACGGACAGCGTGCTCGCCGCGGAAACCGCTTCGCTCCAGGTCAGCGACCACCCCGCGGTGACCCGCGCCCACGAGCTGATCGCAACCTGAACCAGATCCTCGGATCCAGGCGGTCCGCCGTAATAGCTGGTGAAGATGCGCAGCGCGACGTAGACCCACGGCAGATAAAGGAGGCCGGCGAGCGCCGCCCCGCGAATCCAGCGGAGGAGGGCCGCTCGGTTGCCCCGCGCGTGGGCGAGGACGGCGAGCCCGTGGGCGAGCGGGACGAAAAGGCCGTAGTAGTGACTGCCGGCCGCTCCGACGACCGCAAACGCGTAGAACGGGACCGCGCCGCGCCGCCCGTGCCAGAGCCGGAGCAAAGCCAGGGTCGCCAGCCCGGCGAAGAAGCTGACCTGGGCGTACATCCGCGCTTCCTGGGAGTACCAGACCTGAAAAGGGTTGAGCGCGACGAGCAGGCCGGCGACGGCGGCGGCGATGATCCCCTCGGCGGCCGACGGAGCGGGCCAGGACGACCGCTTGGGGATCGCCTTCGCAGACCGGGCGATTGCCGCGGCGACCGCGACGCTGGCGATTCCACAGAACGCCGACGGTAGCCGCGCGACGAATTCGCTCGATCCGAACGCGCGAAGCCAGACCACCAGGAGAAACGGATAGAGCGGCGGGTGGGGCTCGGAGGTCGCCAGGATGCCCAGCAATTTCGACGGAGGTCCGAGCGACGTCATAACGCTGAACGCTTCGTCGCCCCAGAGGTCGGTGTTTCCCAGGCCGAGAATCCGAACGCCGGCTGCCAGGAGAAGGATTGGAACCAGAGATCCGAGGAGGCCGTACGGGACGCGGCGACTCGCCGCTTTCAACGCGCCATTCCGATGTCCCCGCCGCGCGGGGCGTTGATCGACATCGATCGTTCCTTTTTGTATCGAGAGGCTCAGATCGCGGTCAGGCACCAGGCGCACCCGCGCCTTGGCGTGGTCGACGCTAGCCCGGACCCGCGAGCCGCCGGGTGCGTCGGAAACAACCGGGTGCATCGTGGAATCGCGGAAAAGCGCTCGATCTTATCAAGGGCGCCTTCGATTCAGCGTTAGCCAGAAGCGATTGTACGCGTTGACAATGCCCTTGGACAACCCTAGCATTTCGTCGGGGCATAACGGCGGTAACGCGGAGATGGGAGAGCGACGTTGACCGAGGATCGCGGCGGTTGGCATCGCCGTCGGCCAGCCCATTGGCACGTGTTTGCCTTACTCGCGCTGATGGTGGCCGTGCTCCTCCCAGACGCGGCCTTCGCCGCCGGGACGGTGACGGTATCGCCGACGACCCTGGTGCCAGGACAGTCGGTCACGATCGACGGGTCGGGCTGGGCGCCGAACGATCAGATCCTGGTGAGCTTCACCGACCCGAGCGGCAACGTCCTGCCACTCGGGGTCATCCTGGCGGACGCCCAGGGAAACTTTCACAAGACAATCAAGGTGCCGTCGACGGTGCCGCCCGGTACATACGCGATCGATGGAAATGGCCAGGGCGGATCGGTAACGGTGCACATCACCATCCTGGCGCCCACGCCGACGCCGGCTCTTCCGACGCCGACTCTCGGTCCGCCGACCAGCGCTGCGCCGCCAACCCGGACGCGACTCCCCGGCGAGCCGACCGACACGCCAATACCCTCGCCGAGCGACACGCCGACCTTCACCCCGACGGCGACGATGACGCCGACGCCAACCGATACCGCGACGCCTACTCCGACCGACACGGCCACCGCGACCGCGACGCCAACGCCGACGAACACGCCGACTCTTCCCCAGCGAGTGGCCGAGGCCGGCCAGTCGTTCGGCACGTCCGGCCTGCTCGTCCTGATCCCGGTCGCGCTGATCGGCGGCTTCCTGGCCGGGCGCCGTCGCCGCTGAGACGCGGCGGTCGGCCCACCAGGGCGTTGAGAGAACCCCCACCGCGAAGACGCGAAGAACGCGAAGCGGGAGTGCAGAACAAAGAATAGAGACGGTAGGAGGCGATGAGCCGCTTCTTTTCCCGCTTCCTGATTCCTATATCTATTCTGGATTCTCGCTTCCATCGTCCGCTTCGCGCCCTTCGCGTTTTCGCGGTGTCGGTCCGCGGCCGTCTCAGATTCGGGGTTGTTCATGGTGGTCGCTCCCGACAGTCGCTGATACCTCACCGCGTGGCGACCACGTGGACGTCGATGTCGCGCGCCAGGCGCAGAAGCTCCTGGACGATCGAGCCGCGAAACAGCTCGTGGAGGCGCCCGTGGGTCGAATGGCCGATGACGATGCTGCCGACGTTTCGCTCGCGAGCCACCCGCATGATCGCGCCGGGCACGTCGCGGTCGCGGACGCGCTCGACCCGCGCGCCCAGCTCCTCGGCGTAGCGCAGGTTCTCGGCGAGCTGACGACGCGCTTCCGGCGACGCGCTGGCCCAGGAGGGCGTCTCCACGAAGATCACGATCAGATCCGTCTCCAGGCGATCCGCCATGCGCCAGCCGCGGCGGATGAGCTGCTGCGCCTCGGGCTCGGCGTTCACGCAGACCATCACCCGCTCTCCGGCCGGCCAGACGGCCTCGATCTGGTGGCGGCGCATGTAGTGCTCGAGGTCCTCCTCGACCGCGTTGGCGACTTTCCTCAAGGCTAACTCGCGAAGCGCGGACAGGTTGCCCTCGCGAAAGAACTGAGTCAAAGCGCGCTCGGCCTCGGCGGGCGGGTAGACGTTCCCGTGCTTCATCCGCTGCCGCAGGGCGTGGGGCGACATGTCGACCAGCTCGATCTCGTCCGCCTGGTCGACGACGCGATCCGGGATTCGCTCCCGGACCGGCACGCCGGTAATCCGCTGAATCAGGTCGGCAAGGCTTTCCAGGTGTTGGATGTTCAACGTCGTGATCACGGTGATGCCGTGATTCAGTAGCTCTTCGACGTCCTGCCAGCGCTTCGGGTTCTTCGACCCCGGGGCATTGGTGTGAGCGAGCTCGTCCACCATCGCCACCGCGGGATGGCGCCGAATCACCGCGTCGGTGTCCATCTCTTCGAGCGTCACGCCGCGGTAGGTGATCTTCTTCCGTGGAATGATCTCGAGGTCGCCGATTGCCTCGATCGTCTTCGGGCGGTTGTAGGTCTCGACGAATGCGACCACCGCGTCGGTTCCGCGGTTCTTGCGCCGGTGCATCTCCTGGAGGGCGGCGTAGGTCTTGCCGACGCCGGGCGCCATGCCGAGGTAGATTCTCAATCGACCACGTGCCCCGGCTCCCGCCTCCCAGCGCACTCGCTCGAGCATCTCCTCGGCAGTCGGGCGACCTTCGTCCGGCGCGAGGCCTGGCTCATCGCGCATCGGCGGACCTCACCCCGGCCCCAGCCGATCGAGCGCGCGGTTGAGCTCAAGGACGTTGACCCGGGGCTCGCCAAGGATACCCAGGGTGCGCCTGATCGTGAGCTCTTCGATGAGCCGGCGAACCCGAGCGATCGGCATGCCGCGGGCTTTTGCCACCCGTGGCGCCTGCAGGTACGCGTTCGCCAGGCTGATGTCGGGATCCAAACCGGAGCCAGAGGCGGTCACCGCGTCCACCGGCACCGGAGCGTCGGCGGCGAGTCCATTTTCGGCGCGATACGCGCGGGCTCGCGCCTGTACTTCTTCGATCAGCGTCCGGTTGGTCGGTCCGAGGTTGGAGCCTCCGGATTTCAAAGGATCGTATCCGTCCGAGCCCGCGGCCGAGGGGCGTGGATGGAAGTAGCGCGGCGCGGTAAAACGCTGGGCGATCAAGGACGACCCGACGACCGTCCCGTCCGCGCTCACTATCAAGCTCCCGTTCGCCTGACCTGGAAAGAGAAGCTGGGCGAGTCCGGTCATCACCAGGGGGTAGAGAAGTCCGACGATCAGGGTCAGGAGAGCCACCATCACGACCGCGGCCCGGGCTTGTCGAACGACCTCCAAAACGACCTCCTCTGGACGGCGAGCCCCCGCTAGACGAGCCTGAGCGTTGTCACGATCAGGTCGATGATCTTGATGCCGATGAATGGCGCGACGATCCCGCCAAGGCCGTAGACGAGCAGGTTCCGCTGGAGCAGCTCGGCGGCAGGCGCTGGCCGGTAGCCAACGCCTCGGAGGGCCAGCGGCACCAGGGCGATGATGATCAGCGCGTTGAAGATCACCGCCGATAGGATGGCGCTCTGCGGACTGGAAAGGTGCATCACGTTGAGCGCGCCGAGCTCGGGGTAGGTCGAGACGAAGGCAGCCGGAATAATCGCGAAGTACTTGGCCACGTCGTTGGCGATCGAGAAAGTAGTGATCGCGCCACGGGTGATCAGCAGTTGTTTACCGATCGCCACGACCTCGATCAGCTTCGTCGGGTTCGAGTCGAGATCGATCATATTGGCCGCTTCTTTGGCCGCCGCGGTGCCGGAGTTCATCGCCAGCCCAACGTTCGCCTGGGCGAGGGCGGGCGCGTCGTTGGTCCCGTCGCCGGTCATCGCGACGAGGTGTCCCCGAGCCTGCTCTTCGCGAATGATCCGAATTTTGTCTTCCGGCTTCGCCTCGGCCACGAAGTCGTCCACCCCGGCTTCGCTGGCGATCGTCGCGGCGGTGAGCGGGTTGTCGCCGGTGATCATGATCGTTCGAATGCCCATGCGGCGAAACTCTTCGAATCGCTCGTGCATGCCCGGTTTCACCGTATCCTTCAGGTAGATCACCCCGACGATTCGTCCATCCGCCAGCACCGCCATCGGCGTTCCGCCGGCCCGGGCGATGCGCTCGACCTTGGAGGCAAGGTCGGTCGGCGGCTGGCCACCGGCCGCTGCCGTCACCGCGTCGACGGCGCCTTTGAAGTAAGTGTGCTCGCCCAGGCGCACGCCGCTCATGCGGGTATCGGCGCGGAACGGGATCACTTCGGCGGCCGGTCCCAGCGGCTCGCTCGAGGGCGGTCCGAGCGTCCGCTCGGTCAGCGCCAGGATGCTCCGTCCCTCCGGGGTTTCGTCGCCGAGGCTTGCCAGGCGCGCCGCCGTCATCGCGTCGAGCGGCGCGGCGCCGTCCACCGGTAGGATCTCGGCCGCCAGGCGGTTACCGTAGGTGATCGTGCCGGTCTTGTCCAGAAGGAGGGTATCCACGTCGCCCGCCGCTTCAACCGCACGGCCGGACGTCGCGAGCACGTTGAAGCGAGTGACCCGATCCATGCCGGCGATGCCGATCGCCGAGAGCAAGCCGCCGATCGTCGTCGGAATCAAGCACACCAGCAGCGCGATCAGGACGACCAGCGAGACCGAGCTGCCCGCGTAGATCGCGAACGGCTCGAGCGTCGCCACGGCCAGCAGGAAGATGATCGTGAGCCCGGAGAGGAGGATCGACAGGGCGATCTCATTCGGCGTCTTCTGGCGCACGGCGCCTTCGACCAGGGCGATCATGCGGTCGAGGAAGGTGTGGCCGGGATTCTCGGTGATCCGGATCTTGAGCCAGTCGCTCACGACCTGGGTGCCGCCGGTGACGCTGGAGTGAACGTCGGTGCCCGGCTCCTTCAGCACCGGCGCGGATTCCCCGGTGATCGCCGCCTCGTTGACGTAGGCCACCCCTTCGATCACCTCGCCATCCCCGGGAATGATCTCCCCGCTGCTGACGACGACCACGTCGCCTCGTCGCAGCTCGGACGACGAGATGGTTACCTCGCGGCCGTCGCGGATCACCCGGGCGGGCGTCTCGCGCTTGGTCGAGCGAAGAGTTTCGGCCTGAGCCCTTCCCCGCGCCTCGGCCATCGCCTCGGCGAAGTTCGCGAACAGGACGGTGAACCAGAGCCAGAGCGAGATCTGAAGGCTGAAGCGGACGCCGGCCGAGCGCGTCAGCAGCTCTTGAGCGGTGATCGCGGTCGTCATGGCCGCGCCGACCTCGACGACGAGCATCACCGGATTGCGCGCCACCCGGCGCGGGTCGAGCTTGGCGAATGCCTCCGCGATTGCTCGCCGAATAAGCGGTCCGTTCCAGGCGACCGCGCCCGCTCGACGCTCCTCCACGAGCCGCTTCATCGCGGCGGTCTCGGAGGTGCGCCGCTCCGGCGGCTCGAGACCGCGGGCCGGAACCGCGTCGCGAGCCGGTACCGAGCGCGGAGGACGGCGATCGTCGTTTGGGCTTTGCGATGAAGATCTCATATCGTCAGAAGGTCTTTCCCGCGGCGAGGAGAAAGTGCTCGGCAACCGGGCCGAGCGCCAGGGCTGGAAAATAGGTGAGCGCGCCGACAATCAACACCGTCCCCACGAGCAGGCCGACGAAGGTCGCGCCGGTGGTGGGGAACGTGCCCAGGCTCGGGGGTACCCGTTGCTTGGTCGCCATCGATCCGGCGATAGCGAGAATCGGCACCTTCATCAGAAAGCGACCGATCAGCATCGAAAAGGCGAGCGCGACGTTGTAGAACAGTGTGTCGCTGGAGAGCCCGGCGAAGGCCGAGCCGTTGTTTCCGGTCGTCGAGGTGAAGGCGTAGAGAATCTCGCTGAAACCGTGGGGCCCCGGGTTGGCGACGGCGCTCGTACCGGCCCGCGTGACGCTGGCGATGGCGGTGAACACCAGTACGTCCGCGGCAAGCACGAGCAACGCCAGCATCGCCATCTTCATCTCGTAGGCCTGGACTTTCTTCCCAAGATACTCCGGAGTCCGGCCAACCATGAGACCGGCGATGAAGACGGCGAGGATCGCGTACATCAACATGCCGTACAGGCCGGCGCCGACGCCGCCGAACATCACCTCGCCGGTTTGGATGTTGAACATCGGAATCGTGCCGGTCAGCGGCAGCAGGCTATCGTGCATGTTGTCGACGGCTCCGCAAGACGCGTCGGTGGTGACGACGGTGAAGAGCATGGACGATGCGATCCCGAAGCGCGTTTCTTTACCCTCGAAGTTACCCCCTGGCTGGAGAGCCGACTGGGTCTGATCCACGCCAAGTCGCGTCAACAGAGGATTACCCGCCTGCTCGCTCGGAAGGGCGATGGCGATGCCGACGACGAAGAGGATCGCCATGGCCGCCCAGACCGCCCATCCCTGGCGCGTGTTGCCGACCATCCGGCCAAAGGTGTAGGTGAGGCCGGACGGAATCGAGAAGATCGCCAGCACCTCCAGGAAATTGGTCAGCGGGGTCGGGTTCTCATAGGGGTGCGCCGAGTTCGCGTTGAAGAAGCCACCGCCGTTGGTGCCCAGCTCCTTGATCGCTTCCTGGCTGGCCACCGGCCCCTGGGGGATCACCTGGGTCGCGCCTTCGACGGTAGTCGCCTTCACGTAGGGATTCACGTTTTGGGGAACGCCCTGCCAAACAAAGACCAGCGTCAGCACGACGCAGATCGGCAGCAGGACGTAAAGTGTCGCTCGAACCAGATCGACCCAGAAATTGCCGATCGCCCGGGCCGTGCGGCGCGCCAGTCCTCGCACCAGCGCCACCGCGATCGCGATGCCGGTCGCGGCCGAGATGAAATTGTGAAACGCCAGGCCGGCCATCTGGGTTAGGTAGCTCATGGTGGCTTCGCCGGCGTAGCTCTGCCAGTTCGTGTTCGTCGTGAAGCTTGCCGCCGTGTTGAAGGCGAGATCCGGCGGGACGGGACCGAACCCTGACGGATTGAGCGGCAGGAAGCCCTGGAGCCGCTCGATGGCGTAGAGGACCAGCATCCCGACCAGGCTGAAGGTGAGCATGCTCGCGGCGTAGGCGGTCCAATGCTGCTCGCGGGCGGGATCGACGCCGCAGGCGCGGTAGATCGCCTGTTCGACGGGAACGAGGAGCGGACTGAGAGCCGTCGGCTCACCGTCGAAGACGCGTTCCAGGTACGTCCCAAGCGGCCTGGTGATCGCGAAGATGAGGACGAGAAAGAGCGCGATCTGTAGGATGCCCGGAAGATTCATCGTTTCGCCGGCCTCTAAAAGCGCTCTGGCCGAATCAGGGAGTAGACGAGGTAGACCAGGAGTAGGAGCGCGATTATCCCGCCAAGCAGGTACGCGACGGCCATGGCTCCGGTCAGATCCACCGGTCGCAGGCCACGACGTAGGCCAGCGCGAGGCCGAAGAAGGCGAGCGCCGCGACGACGAACAAGACGTCGAGCAAAGGTTCGCTCCTGGAGGCAGTCCGGCCGCGATCGCCCCGGTTGCGTATCGGACGTCTCGTCACACGGGGCTCGTCCCCGGCCTCGCCGGACGGGCGTACCCGTCGGTCGGCGTTGGTGGCGACGGCTCGCGGAAGGGCGAGCGTTCGTCACGTCAGATCGAACCACAAGTTCTGTGCCGAGCCTACCTGCTTCGTTGTGCTATGATGAAAGCGTTGGCCTGTTCGGTGTGCTCGCATTTGGGGGTTGCCATGCGGATGCGACAGACGATCCGGGCGGGGGCCTGGGCGGGAGCGGTCGGCGCGCTGGTCATGATCCTGGGGCAGGCGATCGCCCGTCTCGGAGCCGGCGTTCCGATGTTTCCGGATCTGCTGGAAGATGCTTTCACCCGTGATATTCCACCGGTGCTGTTTTCGAGCGTTCTGGACGCTTTGAAGTTTCAGGCGAAGCCTCTCCTGTTCGTCGGTATCCTGGTCCTCCAGATCCTCGTCGGAGCGGTCGTCGGCATCGCGTACTCCCTGTTATCGGGAAACGAACGGCCGGGCGCCCATCGCCACTGGGGTGGCTGGATCCGCGCCTTTCGATGCGCCCTGGTGGTCTGGCTGATCGTCGACCTGGTCGTGTTGCCGCTGGCGGGCGACGGCTTGCTTGGCGCCGGCACGCCGGTTGGCGCGGTCGCCCTCAACCTGGCGTTTCTGGTTGACTTCTTCCTATTCGGCCTTGCGCTCGCCGGCGCCTATCGGGTCTCGATCGCTGGTCTTCCCGAGGAGGCGGTCGAGGAGCCGGCGCCGAGTCCGGAACGACGGCGCTTGCTCGGCGGGTTCGCGGTTGGCGCGGTGGCCGTTCTGGCGGCGGGAGCGACCTATCGTATCATCACTGCCGAGGGCGGCGGAGCGCTCGCCGTCGTGCCGACGCCGGCTACGGGGCCGACGCCCGTGCCGTCGGCCGCTCCCACGATTGCCACCGGGGCAGTCACTCCTTCCGCGGCGCCGACCACGACGCCGCCGGCTTCGGTCGTCGCCAGCTCCGATCCCTCCTGGAGTATCCCGGGTCTCCCGGCCGAGGTGTCTTCAACCAAGGATTTCTACGTGGTGTCAAAGAACTTCTTCTCCGATCCGGTCGTAGATCCAGCTCGGTGGACGCTCGAGATCGGCGGACTGGTGAAGAAGCCGTACACCCTGACCTACAATCAAATGCTCAAGCTGCCCTACCAGGACCGCTACCAGACGCTGGAGTGCATCAGCAACGAGATCGGCGGCGACCTGATCGGCAACGCACGCTGGCGGGGCGTGCCGCTGCGCGATCTGATCGCGGCGGCCGACCCCGACCCGAAGACGGTGAAGGTCGTGTTCACCGCCGCCGACGGTTATACCGACTCGATCCCCTTCGAGCGGGCGATGAACGGGACGAATCTGCTGGCCTACCTGATGAATGGCCTGCCGCTGGCGCCGGGGCACGGCGCGCCGGCCCGTCTGCTCGTACCGGGTATTTACGGGATGAAGAACGTGAAGTGGCTGACCAAGATCGAGCTGCTCGATCGTGACTTCCAGGGCTACTGGCAGCAGCGCGGCTGGAGCGATCAGGCGATCGTTCAGACGATGTCGGAGATAAACAACCTCGACGACAAGCATCCGTCGGTTCCGGCGGGCAAGGTCGAGCTAGCCGGTATTGCCTTCGCCGGCGACCGCGGGATCAGCAAGGTCGAGGTCAGCGTCGACGGCGGCAAGACCTGGATGGCTGCCACGCTCAAGGATCCGCTTGGCCCGTACACCTGGCGGCTCTGGCGCCTGGAATGGGACGCTCGACCCGGGCAGTACAACGTGGTCGTCCGGGCGACCGACGGCACCGGTCAGGTCCAGCCCTCGACGATGACGGATACCCTGCCGAATGGCGCGACCGGCTGGGATACGCACCCGGTGACGATCAGCTAGCTTTAATTGAAAAAGGGCGTCGTCGCTGCCCTGACGGAAAAGGGAGGAGGAAATCGTGGTTCGCATGCAGGCTTCGCCGTACCCGATGGTATCCGTCGACGCGGCGATCGAGACCATTCTGGCGCGAACGCCGGTGCTCGAGACCGAGTCTCTCGAGTTGAGCCGGCTCGCCGGCCGGGTGCTTGCTGAGACGGTTCTCGCGTCCGATGACATGCCGCCCTTCGACGCGGCATCGGTCGACGGTTACGCGGTGATCGTGGCGGACAGATTGGCGCCTCGCCGAGTAATTTCGGAGATTACCGCTGGCCAGGGCGATCACCTCAGCCTTCGTCCGGGGAGCGCGATGCGAATCATGACCGGTGCGCCGGTGCCGGAAGGCGCCGACGCGGTGGTCATGGTCGAGCAGAC